>JAFYRS010000010.1 GCA_017546845.1 Akkermansia sp. | reverse complement strand
GCTGCGCCCGCTGTATGCAGCGCTGCCGCTTTCCCGCCAGCGTGGGTACACGGCTGCCCGTTTCTCGCTCAATGCCCGCGGCGGCCGTTGCGAGCGCTGCGGGGGCACGGGTCGCCTGCAGGTGGATATGAACTTCCTGGCGGATTTGTACACCGAATGCGATGCCTGCCACGGCGCTCGCTATAACCGCGAAACGCTGGAGGTGACCTGGCGCGGCAAATCCATGGCCCAGGCGCTGGCGCAGACGGTGGATGAAGCGGTGGAATTCTTTGCCGCCGTGCCGCAGGCTGCCGCCATTCTGAAAGCACTGCAGGAGCTGGGGCTGGGTTACCTGCCGCTCGACCGCTCCGTGACCACCCTCTCCGGCGGCGAATCCCAACGCGTGAAACTGGCCACCTACCTGGCCAAGGCCGCGCCGAAACGCGGCAGCCGCCCGGGGGAGAATCTGCTCCTGGTGCTCGATGAACCCAGCACAGGGCTGCATTTCAATGAGCTGGAGCTCCTGCTGCGCGCCATTTTCCGTCTGCGCGCCGCCGGGCATACCATTCTCTGCATTGAGCATAACCAGGGCATTTTGTCGCGCGCAGACTATCTCGTGGAGCTCGGCCCCGGCTCCGGCGCAGAGGGCGGCCGTATCACCTACGCCGGCGAGCCAGTTTAATGCCCGCCATATTGGCGGAGGTAGAGCATGAGTTTGGTTTTCTGGTAGCCTTTTGACTGGAGGTATTGCAGCGGCGTTTGTTCCAGTGTGTTGAGAGCATTGGGATTGGCGCCTGCCTGCAGCAGGATGAGCCCGATCTGGTAGTTGTTGTCGAACACGGCTTGCCAGATGGGGGCGAGCCCGGCCCGGGTCTCCTGGTCCGGGTCTGCACCGTAGGTAAGAAGCCGCGAAACAATCACTTCGCTGCCTTGCCCGGTGGCTATCTGCAGCGGGGTGAATCCGTGGTGCAGGGCATTGGCATCGGCCCCGCTGGAAAGCATCTCCGTGGCGGTGTCTTCAATGCGTTTGCGACGGTCCAGATGGCTGCGTTTGTACTGGCTGATAAGCAGCCCCAGGGCGGTTTCCTTGCCGTGTCGGGTGGCGTTGGGGGATGCTCCTTCGTGCAGGAGTTGCTGCATGGCCTGTTGGTCGGCTTTGGCTGCGGCTTCCAGTAGTTCGCGGTTCATGCTGTCCACGCTGCGGCAGGAGAGCGGCAGCAGCAGAAGCAGGGCGGTGGAAAGGCGGTAGAGCATCGCTCCTATGCTAGCAGATGCAGACTGGCCTGACAAGCGGCATTTCTGTTATTTGGTATTGAATCCGGCAGGGCTAGGGTGTATACTGCGCCCAGCGTATGAATTTTGATACCATTGAACGCAAGATGCAGGGCGTGGGGCTTTCCCGAGCGGCGATTGACGCTTTCCGTCACAGTGTAGGGGTGCTCACCTCGGGCCAGAGCATGATGATTCCGGAGACGGAGATTGAACCCGCCCGTGATGTGGCAGACTGGAACGAACTGGTGGAGGCTACTCCCGAGGCCGATGCTGCGCTGCTGGCCCAGGCGGTGCTGGTGAAGCTGAATGGCGGGTTGGGTACGGGCATGGGTCTGCAGAAAGCCAAGAGCCTGCTGGAGATTAAGCCCGGGGTGACCTTCCTGGATACGATTGTGCGCCAGGTGCAGAGCCTGCGCGAGCGCGCGCAGTATCCGGTGAATCTGCTGCTCATGAACTCCTTTTCCACCAGTGAGGACACCATGGCTCACCTGGCTCAATATGCAGATTTTGCGGATGCGGCTAAGGTGGAAATGCTGCAGAACCGTGTGCCTAAGCTGGTGACAGAGACACTGGAGCCGGTGGAATTCCCGGCAAATCCGGAGCTGGAATGGTGCCCTCCCGGTCATGGCGACATCTACCCCGCGCTGGTGGGTAGCGGATGGCTGGACAATCTGCTGGCCGCGGGCGTGAAGTATGCCTTTGTGTCGAATTCCGACAATCTGGGCGCACAGCTGGATACCCGTTTCCTGCGCTGGTTTGCGGAGAGTGGCGCTCCCTTTGTGATGGAGGTGACACGCCGAACGGAGGCAGATAAGAAGGGGGGACACCTTGCCACGCGCAAGACCGACGGACAGCCGATTCTGCGCGAGGTGGCCCAGTGCCCGGATGAGGATGTGGCGGAGTTCCAGAATATCGAAAAGCACCGTTATTTCAATACCAACAACCTCTGGATTCGTCTGGATGCGCTCAAGCAGGTGCTCGAAGCCAACGGCGGCGTGCTGCCTCTGCCGGTTATCTGCAACAGCAAGACGGTAGACCCGCGCGATGCCGCCTCCCCGAAGGTCTACCAGCTGGAAACGGCCATGGGGGCGGCGCTGCAGTGTTTCCCCGGTGCCCGTGCGGTGTGTGTGCCGCGTTCCCGCTTCTTCCCGGTGAAGACCTGTTCAGATCTGCTTCTGCTGCGTTCTGACGCTGTGGTGATTGATGAAGCCGGCGCCATGAAGCTGGCTCCTGAATGCAATGGTGTAGCCCCGGTGGTGCTGCTGGATGGCAAGTTCTACAAGCTGGTGGATTCGTTGGATGCCCTGGGAGTCCCCTCTCTGAAGCATGTGAGCAAGCTGGTGGTTACCAAGCCCCATGCCTTTGCTGAGGGTGAAGCGCTCTCCGGCGAGGTGCAGATTTGAGCCTTGCGCCGACTGAATACAAAGAGCCGCGTCCTGTTGGAAGCGGCTCTTTGCTTGTGGTGGTTAATCCTGTAAATCTTCTGCCGGGGCGGCGCTGGCGTACCAGGCCTCGGGAATGCGCTGGGGGCGGCCCTGCGGCATTTGCACCAGGGCAAGGCACTGGCGCACTTTCACGCAGACCTGCTGCGCATCATCGCGGCGGATTTCAAACACGCACCAGAAGCGGGATTTCTCGACCTTCTCAATCCAGGCGTATATCTGGATTTTATCGCCCATGAAGGCGGGGCGCTTGTACTGCACCTCGTGGCTCACGAGCACGAGGTGGCGGTTCTCGCGGATGAGGCCGATGAAGTCAATGCCCAGCTCCGGGGCCATCTTGGTGCGGCATTCCTCTACCCAGCGCAGGTAGGCCAGGTTGTGTACCACGCCGCCGCAGTCGGTGTCGTAGTACATCACGTCGTAGTTGAGAATGTATTGCGGGTTTTTCATGGAATCTTGTTAGAAAGAACCGGGCAGGGGACACTTGCGCGCCTCCTGCCCGGGAATGGATGATGGAAAGAAGGCTTTACTTGGACTTGAGGAAGTCGTCCACCGCAGCGGTGATTTCCTTCATATCCTCCATCTGGAGCTCGCCCATGTGGGCAATGCGGAAGGTCTTGTCCTTCAGTCCGCCGTAGCCGTTGCCCAGCTGCAGGTTGCGCGGGGCAAGGAAGGCGTTGAGCTCGGGGATGGAAATCATCTCGTTGCTGCCCTTGGGGCGGGAGTCGATGACGGTGAGGGTCTTGGAGAGGTACTTGCGGTTCGGGTACACGGAAAAGTGCTCATCGGCCCAGGCGCGGGTGTATGCGGCCAGTTCCTCGTGGCGGGCAAAGCGGTTTTCGATGCCTTCGACTTCCACGATGTGCTGGAGCTGCTTGTCGAGCGCATACATGAGGGAGAGGCAGGGGGTGGAGGTGTACTGGTAGTTCTTCTTGTCGATGAAGTCCCAGATGGTGCGCAGGTCGAAGTACAGGCCGCGGTTTTCCACCTCTGCGGTGCGGTCGTAGGCTTTCTTGCTCATGGCGCAGATGGCCAGGCCGGGGGGCAGGGCAAGGGCTTTCTGGGTGGAGGTGATGAGCACGTCAATGCCGAGCTTGTCGGTCTCAATCTTGGAGCCGGCGGCAGAGGAAACGGCATCCACACACCAGACGACATCCGGGTACTTCTTCATGACCTCAGCGATTTCCTCGACCGGGTTCTGGATGCCGGAGGAGGTTTCGTTGTGGGTGACGGTGAGCAGGTCGTACTTGCCGGTAGAGAGGGCGGCATCCACCATTTCAGCGGTGGTGGGTTCGCCCATCACGCTGTCAAACTTGTCTGCCGGAATGCCGTTGGTCTTGGCCATCTTGTACCACTTGTCGCCGAAAGCGCCGATGGAGAACACGGCAGCTCGCTTGGCAGTGCAGGAGCGGATGGCGCCTTCCATGAGGCCGGAGCCGGAGGAGGTGGAGAGCAGGATGCGGTTCTCGGTGAAGAGGACTTTCTGCATGTTGTCCGAGATGCGCTTCTGGATTTCTGATGCCTTCTTGGAGCGGTGGGCAATCATCGGGAGCGACATTTCCTTGAGAATATCCTCAGAGACGACGGTGGGACCGGGAATGAACAATTTGATGGCCATAACTGGTGTAAGTTTGAGATTGTTTAACTCTGCCATTCTAGCACGCATGGCGGGCTAAGGCGAGCATAAAATCCACATGTGACAAAGAAGAATGTTGCAACGGGCATCTTCTTGCATTATACTGCCAGTATATGAAACTTGTAAGCTGTTTTGCTGTTCTGGTGCTGGCTCTGCTGACTGTGGGAATCTCCCAGGCGGCACCGAAAGCTGCTGTGGTGAACCGCATTGCCGCCACGGTGAATGGTCGCCCCATTACCTCCAGCGAGGTGCGTGCGCGCCTTGCCCCTTATTTCCGCGAGCTGATGCTGCTGTATCCCCGCCAGGGCCCTCGTTTTAATTCTGAGCTGGTGGCCGCCAAGAAGGCCGTGCTCAATGACCTGATTGAGCGTGAACTGGTGCTGAGTGATTTTTCGACCAAGGGTTATACCATCAAGGAAGACCAGGTGGAAGATGAGATTAACCGCCGTATTCTGGTGATGTACAACGGAGACCGCAGCCAGTTCCTGGAGAATCTGCGCAAAAGCGGCATGAATTATACCGAATACCGCGAATCCGTGAAGAAGGAGATTACGGTTTCGGCTATGCGGGGTATGCGCTATGAACGCGGTATCCCGCCGACTCCGGACGAAATCCGCGAGGAGTACGAGGCGACCAGCTCCGAGTACCGCGATATCATGAAAGACCGCATTTCCTACAGCAAGATTTTCATTCCTACCATGGATCCGGATGACCCCATGACGACTCCTGAGGACCGGTACAAGCTGGCCACTCGTTTGCGCGAGGATATAGAGAAAGGGAAGATTTCCTTTGCCGCTGCGGCAAAGCAATATTCCCGCGATGCCCACGCTGAGGACGGCGGAAAATGGCCCTCCCTGCAGCGCAATGACCTGGCGGTGGAGTTTGCCAATGTGGTGTTTGCTGCGCAGCCCGGGCAGCTGGTCGGCCCGTTGCTTGACCCCGCCGGCTTCACTATTGTGAAGGTGCATAGCAAGAATCTGGCCGCTGCGCCCGCATTGAGTAACCCGGAAATCAAGCAGAAGGTGGATGATGCCGTGCGCCGCAAGCAGAGCGAGCGCCGCTACCGCCAGTGGGTGGAACGCCTGCGCGATAAAGCGGTTATCCGCACGTTTATCTGAGTTAAACGACAGCTTTTCTGTGTAAGAAGTTCTGCCATAATGTAATGGCAGAACTTCTTTTTTGCCGGGTGTTGAAAAGGCGGAATTAAGTATCCTCGATAATGGGTGACAGAAACGGCTGAGTTTTGGCTAATTCCTTTATAAGCCATTAAGGACTTAGCCATTCTCCTCCGCGCTCCGGCGTTTCCTGTCAATATAGAGATTGACAAAAAGCGTTAGAAATCGTACAATGATGAAGTAGTTATTAATGCTGGTTATGGCTCACAATAAAAATAAAATTCCCAGACTTGTTGTCAGTAAAGGTGCTTTCAGTAGGTTTTTAGAAAAGAATTATGGCTACACTGATTTACGGCAATATGTCACTTCAGGAAAGTTTTCCAGCCGGCTGAATTCGGTGTTCCTGGCAAAAAATGCAGAGGGGAATGAGGTTTTCGTTAAGGCTTGCCGCTATGGTGATTTGAGTGAAAATGAATATCGCTGTACCCTTGCTCTCTGGGAACAGGCACCCTTGCATTTTGCTAAACCTTTGGCTTATTATTCTGGTAAAAGATATTCGTTTTGCAGCTTTGAGTATGTACCGGGAGAGGATTTGCGTACAATCGTACAGAGAAAAGATGCTCTGACAGGAGAGCAGCGAGCCCGGATTGTGGAAGATATATACATGATTTTTCAAGCGCTTAAGCGTGCAGATATTGTGCATCGTGATGTTGCTCTGAAGAATATGATTTATCATGAGGGGCGCGTTATTCTGATTGATTGCCAACTTGCAACGAGGAGGACAGCCAAAGAACAGATTTCTTTCTTCGACAATATTTTAAAACTTTGTATGTGGAAGTGGGAGTCTGAGCCGGGGATGTTGGTGCTGGAATGGTCTGATGTCATGACTCTGATGAGGACTCTTCGTTTCATTGGGGCCGATGTGTCGTACCAGAAACGGTATGAAGCCGTTTATGCAGAGATGAAGTCAGAGTTGCATACGTTTAAGTATGTTCACCCGTATCCGAGTCAGAAAGAGCTTAATCATTGTATGAAGGTGTGCAAGCTTCGGAGCTTGTTCCATCCCAAGGCGAAACTGCGAGCTCGATATCGGCATGTGCTCGAAATGCTTCGTTTCTTTAAGTTGCATCATCCTGAGCAGAAGGTTAGTGTTGATTGATGCTTACTGAATTCCGTTGTTTTACGCAAGCAGAAGGCCGAAAGTGAACTTTCGGCCTTCTGCT
>JAFYRS010000073.1 GCA_017546845.1 Akkermansia sp. | reverse complement strand
TTCCGCTCGCTACGCTCGCCGATAAATTACAATTTTTTGTTTTCTTGCGCAGAATAGCATCAGCAAATCTGAAACAGACCCCAAAAATTCAAAAAACCCCTCAGGACGAAGCATCCTGAGGGGAGTACAAGACCGGTATCCGCTGGACAGAATCAGAAAGCGCGGGAGGCAGAAAGCTGCAGGTAGTGCTCTGCCGCTGCATCGCGGATTTCAAAGGTATACCCGGCAGCAGTATTCCAGCGGGGAGTGATGAACCAATCTGCCCCGAGCTGGAGCTTCAGGGAAAGCTTACCGGGGTCCGTGGCTTCATCGCTGAATGAACCCACCGCGCTCGCTGTCCTCACCTTGGCATTGTGGCGCAGGAGGTCAAATCCCAGCCCCAGGGAGCCGTAGGGAGTAAGCTTCTGGCCATTGCGGAGCTGGAGGGTGCGCTGGGCGCGCAGGCCGCCCAGAAGCTCCAGCTGGCGGTGCACGCGGACGCAGCTGTAATCAATGGCGGTATATCCCATTTCGCGCATGTTGTCCATATCGGCCATGGTGTATTCAAACCCGGCAAAGGGGGTGAGAATCATGCCATGGCGCCACCAGTAGTTGCGCGAGACGCGCACACCCAGAGCCCAGGCGTTTTCATCCCAGCAGGCGGAGACGCTTTCACCATTGCCGCGGCCGGAGCGCTCGCTGCGGCAGTCATACTGGCCATAGGTGATGTAGGCTTCGGCGTTGACGCTGTTTTCATGGAAGGCGGGCTGCACCTGGTTCATGCGGCCGTAGAGGCCGATCTGCATGCCATCCTGGTCAATCGTGCCGGCGGTGTAGGTGCGGTTGCCGCTGTCGGGGGTCATCTTGCCATTGCTCTTGCCCAGGGCCAGACCCACAATGGCATCGTACTTGCGGAGGAGGGTATCGATACCGACGGCATAGCCCGTCGTGGTGCTCTTATAGCCGGTGCGGTGGCCGGTGGAGTCGCGCTCCTGGCTGCTGTAATAGGTGCTGAACCAGATGTTGGAATGGCGGGCGCGGTAGTCATCGGCATGGGCCAGGGCGCTGTTGCCGAAAGAGGCAGTTGTCCTGGCCGCGGCTGCCATGGTGTTGGCAACGCGGGAGGCATCTGCCAGCTGGTTCTGGGCGAGGATGGTTTCCAGCTCACCATAGGGAATGAGTTCATCTCCGGAGGTAAGGGAGATGGCATTCCACATGTCATCCACCACGTAGATGGTGCCGGATTTGAATAAATCATACGTGTACCAGACCAGGCCATCCTCCAGCGTGGGGAGCAGTTCCCAGTCAAAGAAATAGGAGCCATGCACCGTGCCTTCGGTTGTATCAATCAGGGTGATGCTGGCGCCGCGCTGGAAGGTCTGCATGGTGGATTTATCACCGGCTGCACCCGCGGCATCCACATAGCCAATGCTGATGGTGACATTCTCTCCATAGTTGCCGTGATTTTCCACTTTCAACTGGGAGAATTTATCGGTAGCATCGGCATTGGCGCCAGCATAGTTGAAAATCCCTTCAGTGCAGATGTTGAAGTGCCAGGTGGTACCACTGGTTTCGACATCGGTGAGCTTCATTTGCCCTAATCCGTTGCTGCCGGCATGTCCGATTTCCAGGCGGCCACCCTGCATACGCACGTTCTCCAGGAGGCCAGTTCCTTTCACGGTGCCGTTGGTGATGGCACTCTGCTGCAAACCGAGCCCGCGCATGGCATCCTTACCGGTTTCGATGACGATGGTATGGCTATCATGGGCATTGTTGCTCACGGTGAACTGGGCTACACCTTCCAGAGGAGCTCCATTACCCATGCGGAGCGTGGCTTTGTCCAGCACCAGCGTGGCACCTTCCATTTCCACCGAATAGTCAATGCTCGCTTCCAGCTCTTTCAGGGTAACAGTGGAGCCCTGCCCTATTTTCACACCAGCCACGCCGTATCCAAACAAAATGTGGCTGTTATAGATGGGGAGCTTATCCACCTTGGCATGCCCGCCCAGCTTGCCTCCGGTCAGCACCAGGCCATCCTCCATTTCAAGTACTACGCCATCGCTGTTCTGCACCAGAATGCGTCCTGCCCCATGTGTGACAGTGCTGGAGTGTGTCTGTATGGTGAGCTTTGCTGCATCATTTATCGCCATTCCCTGGGCATAGATGACATCCTGGTACCCCTGCCCCGCCAGATCGCTGGCCTGGTATTCGGTTCCACCCAGTTCTATAGTCCGGCTGCCGCTGCTTACTTTAGCCTGTACCAGTTTCAGCTGGCTTCCATCCATGTCTGATTCCACAAGTTGCAGACGCGTGGGATTCCCCTCAACGGTGTATCCGGTTCCGCTGAGGGTGATGGTATCGGCGCTGCTGTTCATTATCGCAGCCTGGGCAGAGACTGCGGCACACAATAAAACTGTCAGTAAAGTCTTTCTCATGGTTGTTCTGATTCCTTAACACAGGTGCAGCGGAATTCTACCATTTTATAAATAAAGTTCAATAACAGATTGATATGCAGACATAATATTTTACTTTTCCTTATCTTTTATGGCAGGCTGCCTGCTTGACTCGGGGTGATATCTGGTGCATCATCGGAATTGCAATGTACATCCCCACACAGGAAGAACGATACAGCAAGGTGGCGCGGCTCACGCTGCTGCTCTGCGTGCTGCTGCCTTCCGCAGTGGTGATGTGGCTGGCAGAGATTGCCGATATCCTGACCTGTACCTACGCATTCCTGCTCCCGCTGGCCATGCCGCTGGACTGGGTAGGGTTCAACAAAGTGGCAGCGCTGTGCATCTCTGCCCTGGTGCAAGGTATCGTCTTTTTCTGGCTGGCCGCCACACGAAAACTCTCCGCCAAGGCCAAAACAACCATTGCCGTTACCTGGGGCATGAGTTTTGCCCTCATCCTGCGGGTACTGATTGCCTTTGCCATCTACCAGGCAGCCCGCGGGCTGTAATGACATAACTGCTACATATTTTCGTTGACTATAAGAGGCCTGTAAGGCAGAATACCGCACCCCATGCGCTTCCCCCTCATCCTCATCAGAAACACCAGCAACCCCTGCCCTGAGCTCATTACGGCTCCCTGGCAGATGGGGCAGCCGGGGCTTGATGTGCTGCAGCAGCGGGATTCCTGGGTAGGCTCCAACTGCTATATGGAGGGCATCCACTCCCGCATCATCGGGGTCAGCAGCAAGCGCAAGCCCCGGTTCTGGAAATGCCTGCTGCACCGCAGAAATCCGGCATACTGGAATGTGCAGGTGGAAATGACCACTCCCAAACCATACGACCTGGACATCATCAAGATGGAGCTCATGCAGGCAGTGGAGCAGGATGAAATGAACCTGACGGAGTTCTACTCCGCCGAGTGCATCACCTACCTCATCAACCGCTGCAACAGTTTTGCCGAAATCCTGGTGGTGGGCTGCCTCACCGGCATGTGGGAGGTAGAAACCACCACGGTACACCTCCCCGCCCTGGTGCCCTGCGCAGAGGGGCGCGACGGCATCCCCTGTGTAACTGCTCCGGGCTACGATGGCCCCCTCTCCTCAGCAAACATTGCCGCACTGGCAGAAAAGGTTGTTTTTGCAGACCACCCTGCCCTTTTTGAGGAAATCAACTCAGCGGAGTAAAGCCGCTATCTTCTCCGCCAGCATGCGGGGGCTATCCCCTACCCCGGCCAGAATCGGTGTAAGCCATCCTTCCCGCCGCAGCCAGGTGCGCTGGCGTTTCGCATACTGCCGAGTGGCCAACGCTATCGCAGAAGCCAGCTCAGAGCGCGTCAGACGGCCTTTCAGGTAATCCTGCACCTGCGACAGCCCAAGCGTCTTCGAGGCCGTTGCAGACAGCGCTGTGCCCTCCAGAGCGGCCACTTCCTCAATGGCACCCTCTCGCAGCATCTGCTCCGCCCGCCGCGCTATGCGCACATCCAGCTCCGCTGTATCCCGCACAATGCAGAACCCGGGACCTGCCGGCTCCACCCAGTTGTTCCGCCAATACGAAAGCGGCTTACCACCCAGTATCACAATTTCCAGGTTACGCACCACGTAGCGCTTGTTCTGCAAATCCGTGGCCGCTGCCCCTTCTGCATCAAGTAAACGGAATCGGGTGACTAATTCATCTAAGGAAAGAGCATCCAACTCGGCGCGCAAGGCTGCATCGCTGGGGGGCGCAGGGGAAATTCCATGGGTGATGAACTTAACGTAAAGTCCTGACCCTCCTGTGTGTACGGGTAGCATGCCACCGTTTTTCAAATCAGCTGAAATTCGCTCTGCACGGCGCGCATGTTCCGCCGCATCATTGTTCTCTGTGGGCTCCATAAAGCCAACTAAATGATGTTTTACCCGCAATTGCTCCTCTAAAGTGGGCGCCGCAGTGATAATTGGCATCCTTTTATAGACCTGGTAGGCATCTGTGCTGATGATTTCGGCGTTTCCAAGCAGTTCTGCCAGCTCAACAGCCACTGCGCTCTTACCACTTCCAGTCGGACCAAGAATAAAGACCGGTTTTGTTCCATGTGGAACATTCTTCTGTTTCTCAGGCGTCATACTTGTTAAAACCCTTGTTTCCAGGCAATAATGTTAAAATGAATAAGAAAATCGATAAAAATTCAGCTACAGCACACGTACAAAGAACCCAATTCTGCATAAGCAACTCCACGCACACATGGAACAATTCATCTATATTATAGCACAATTCCGGCTCTATACCAATCCGAACGGCTATAGTGAATGTTATATAAGTGAATGGTACACAATAGGTTACGTATAAAATAGCAATCCACCAACCAGAAAAACCATGGTCATGTAAGCGACGCACAAATACCGCAAGAAGGGGTAACGCTAAATAAAATACGGTGCCAAAAAGAAGCAGGAGAGATACCCAACGCACTAAGTAGCAATCAATTACAAGAAACAAGAGAGTTACACACGTTATGAACGTGCCAATGATAGTTGCAGACCAATATTCCATCAGCCCTGCCCTGCCCTGCATACGGGAATAATTCTCCTTAGCGAGACAATTTTTGAAAAATCGCCAGGATTCAGATAATAATGTTCCACGTGGAACAGGCGGAAGCTGTTGGTGTTCTCTCATGCCCCAATAGGATATTTTCGGCTGGGACCAAATTTGTTTGTTCCGCGATTACTATTCAGGAAGCCAATGACGAAGAAAAATAAACGCAATCCATCAACACCCATCATTGAAATGGATGCAAGAGTGGTAAAAATAGTGATGGCGAGTTCGTTTTCATCAGATAAATCAAGGGGATGCACAAGCTCATCATCATCAATATGGATAAGTTCATCGGAATTTTCCTCATTATCAACCGTCACTATTGAAGAGTGAGTCGGATATTCCTCAACTGCTTTGATTGAGAAAATTGAGATAAAGGCTCCACACACAAGAGCTACAAGAACCAGTTGAATAATAACAGTGATTCCACTTATGCCAATATCATGCAAACGGCGCGCAATGAGAAAAGTCTGAGGAATCGCAATTAAGGGAATATACACAACAAGAGCACAACACAATGCCACCACGAAAGCACCTAAATGACCTACCGGACAGGAACATTCTGGAACTGTGGAATCAATCACCATGCAGATTCCAATCAGGAACAAGAGCCAGATGATATAAGAGAACAAGTTGAAACTCCAGAATTCTTTTCGGGTCGCTCTGCCTCGCCAGACAAGGTAACGGTGGCGAAGCACGAAAAGAAAATGATTCCACATTGAATCCGACCGGGGACGAAGATGGTAACCGCAATGCGGGCAAGTTATCGGAATCTGTCCATCTACCAGGGAAACTTCCGCTTTACATTTTTCGCACGGAATATTAAAAGCAGGCACAGGGGGTATACTCCCCTGCCCTGCCATATCTTCGGACATCAAACTCATATCAGTTTCTCGGTTCGGCGCCATACTTGTTTTCACCCTTGTTACCAGGAAGCAGCATTTTGATAAACAAGTAAATACTGATTGCTATATAGCAAAGTAAAGCAGCAGCCAGACCAAATACTATGGTAAGCAATGGCTCAACGTCGAAGTTTTCGCTGTTCATATTCTGGAGGACAAACTTCATGAACAAACAAGACAAGCCGAACATCAGTACATAAGAGATACTACCAACAATCACACCCCACGCTTTTGTGCCAGTATCATGAAGTCTACGTACGCTCAGTGAAAGAAAGGGAACCAGCATGACAAGCCAGTAGAAAATTCCAATTCCGTTTGCTATGAGAACAGTCGGCTCTTGCAAAAGTTCAACCACCAGATCAAAAATTTGAGAAGGCGGAGCTTCATCAGCGCAGGCGTTGATTTTTTCTTCGTATGCGGCCGTGACTGACCCGGTCATAAAATTCATGGGAATCTGAATCGCATAATTAAATATGATGTAAAAAAGAACAAAACTCCAGAATTCTTTTCGGCTGGCACGTCCACTGAACACGGCATATTTGCGGAATGCCATTTTAAAACATTGCCACAAATTCGTTTCGCTTCCGGAATTTTCTGCTGTGTTCCATGTGGAACAGTCCGTAAGTAGTTCCGATAACGGCTTCCATTTACTATCTCCCGCTACCGCGGCAAGCGTCTCATCATTTATTAACCCGGTTTCTTTTAAGGAGAGAATCTCTTCTTTGCTGTGCGGCCCCACGGGTTTCTTCTCACTGTTCAGATAGTAAATTTTCATAATGATACGCGCAGATTATACTTATAAAAGAGCTCTGAATCAAGCCTCTATTTTAATTTTTTTTGAAATATTAAACTTATCTTAAATATCTATAACCCTCTCTGAACAAAAGTCTTATAAATCACATCAATTTACTGTACTTACACCTATGCATCATCCAACAAATATAAGATGGAATCAAACGAAAAGTCCTGATTTTCATTTTGAAAATCAGGACTTCAAGATAAGGTTGACCACCATGCCGTCAGTGGTGAAAGAGCCACGTTCCCTGTAATCAGGTGGGTGCGAAGCCTGGGTCATCTGAGGTATCCATTGGACGGAACATAATACCCATTCAAGCTTTAATGCCCCTTGTGTTTCTATAACGGTCCGGGCCTGTGAAACCACGCGTCACGAGCACGGCAGCTGATTATGTATATACCACAGAGAGGGGTAATTTGCAAGAATTTTAACCAACAAAATTGTTCCACGTGGAACAGGTCGACTGTACATTTCATTGACAAAACTGGGCAAAGAGTGTAGAATCCTGGCCAGCAATATGACGATACCAAAGATACTCTCAGAGCAGCTGACAAAGGCGCTGCACGCAGTATTAGGTGAGGCACTTCCTGAAGGTTTCACCCCTACTGTAACGCCTTCCCAGGATTTACGATTTGGCGACTACCAGAGCAACGCAGCCATGATGCTGGCAAAGCAGGCGAAGATGAATCCGCGCGCTTTGGCCACAGAGGTGATTGAGAAATTTGGTGAATCCGAGGTAGCCACACTTGAGATAGCAGGCCCTGGATTCATCAATTTCCGCGTGAAGCCGGAATACTTTGCCTCGCGCGCGCACGCAATGCTGGGCGATGAGCGCCTGGGTGTATCCCTTGTAGATGAACCCAAATCGATTGTCATCGACTTTTCCGCACCGAACGTAGCCAAGCCGATGCATGTGGGCCACATCCGCTCCACCATCATCGGTGACACACTGGGACGCCTGGCGCGTTTCCTGGGGCACAAGGTCATTACCGACAACCACATTGGCGACTGGGGCACTCAGTTTGGCATGATACTGTGGGGCTGGAAGAACATTCTGGACCAGGCAGAGCTGGAAAAAGACCCCATTGAGGCACTTCTCAGCGTCTACAAGGACGTCAACACCCGCTGCAAGGAAGATGAAAATCTGCTGCCTCTGTGCAAGGAGGAACTGGTGAAGCTCCAGAGCGGCGATGCTGAAAACCTGGAAATCTGGCAGAAATGCATTGCTGTGACCAAGATTGGTCTGGAGAAGATTTACTCCCAGCTGGACATTACCTTCGATTACTGGCTGGGTGAAAGTGCCTATAATGATGCGCTCGCACCCCTGGTGGAAGACCTGGTAGGGAAGGGGATTGCACGCGAAAGCGATGGCGCCATCTGCGTGTTCTCCGATGGTTTCCACAAGCCGCAGAATGACCCGTTCCTGGTACAGAAAGATGGCGAATGGTGCGCAGTGCCGGCCATTATCCGCAAGGCAGACGGTGGTTTCCTCTATGCCACTACCGACCTCGCCACGCTGGATTACCGCATCGAAAACTTCAAGGCAGATGCTATCTGGTACGTGGTGGGCGCACCGCAGGAAAAGCACTTCAAGCAGATTTTCGACATCGAACGCATGCGCGGCGTAACAGGCGACTTCCGTCACGTTGCGTTTGGTTCCATCCTGGGCAAGGACCGTCGCCCGTTCAAGACACGTTCCGGCGATACCGTGAGCCTTCAGGATGTGATTGATGAGGCCGTGACCCGCGCCACTGCCGTGGTGGAAGCCAAGAGCCCGGATATGCCGGCCGATGAAAAGGCCGCCGTGGCGCAGGCTGTGGGTATCGGCGCCATCAAGTTTGCCGAGCTTTCCCAGAACCGCATGAGCGATTATATCTTCGACTGGGAGAAGATGCTGGCCCTCACCGGTGATACTGCGCCGTATCTCCAGAACTCCTATGTACGCGTGCGCTCCATCTTCCGCAAGATAGAGGGCGGTTTTGTAGCGCCGGCCTCCCTTACGTTGGCTGAAAATGCCGAAATCAACCTGGCACGCCTTCTGGTGCGTTTCGCCGAAGTTGTACCAGCCACCCTCGATGACTGCCGCCCGAACCTGCTGGCAGCTTACCTCTACGAGCTGGCCAAGGCATTCCACAGCTTCTACGAGGCCTGCCCGGTGCTCAAGAGCGAAGGCGCCACCCGCGAAACGCGTCTGGCCCTCTGCGAGCTGACCGCCAGCGTGCTCAAGAAAGGTATGGGACTCTTCGGTATCACGATGCCGGAGCGTATGTAATGACACCCATGAACAACGCTACTTCCATTATCCTCTGCCTGGCAGCAAGTATCTGCTGGGCAGAGGATAAACTTTCTGACAAGAGCAACTTTTTCACCCACGAGAATCCGGCCGTGCAGCTGGCATTGTCCACCCCGGACGCAGAGGGCCAGCGCCTGGTGAATCTCGGCTTGAAAGAGTGCCTTTACGGCTACAACGAGGGCGCCTATAACCAATTTGCAGAAGCGCTGCGTGAAGAACCAGGTTGCATTCTGGCGCACATCGGCATGCTGATGATTCACCCCCAGCGCAGCGAAGCATACCGCCAGCACCTGCAGCAGCTCAACAACAGCATGCAGGATGCCGTGCTCACCCCGGTCGAAGAATGGTATGTGGCCACGTTTCTGCAATACCTGAATGGTGATTATGCCGGGGCTGCAAAGGCCTTCCGGGAGCGGGCGGCGCGCTACCGCCGGGACAATATGGCCGCCTGCTGGGATATTGTGCTGAACCACCAGGCAGGAGAGCAGGGGGGCAGCCTCCTGAAACGGGCAGATGCCCTGCTGGCGCGGCTGCCGGATTCCCCGCTGGCCCACTACCTCCGCGCCCTGGTGGAAGAGCACGCTGAAAGCCCTTCCGAGCAAGCCATATCTGCCGCAGAAACAGCCGCGCAGCTCACAAAGCGTGCACCGCATCCCCTCATTCACCAGCTGGCTGGGCATCTCCTTTTCCGCAGCGGGAAAGCAACCCAGGCCATGCCGCATTTCCAGTCCATCCTGAACAACGCCGAACCCACCGCAGAAGCCTACCAGGCAGCCCGCCTTTACCAGATTGCTGCGTGGGTGCAGAGTGGCGACAAGAAGCAGCGGGTGCAAGCCCTCAAAGCAGCCCGCCAGCTCAGCACAGAAGGCGCTGCCAAATCCCCCGCAAGCGATGCTGAAACCCTGCTGCACTGGGAGGGTCGCACCCAGTTGCTGCGCATGCTGGTGCTGCAGGAAACACCCCCCGCAGGCGCTGCTATCAATATGGCTGCCCAGAGCTGCAACGCCGCTGAAGGTACTCCCCTTAAGCTCATGCAGGATTGCCTGGTGGCCGCCATCCGCACACGTTCACTGGCTGAAAGCGGACGCACCACCAGCGCGACAGAACAACTCCCCAAGGCAGAGCAATTCTTTGCGCGTCTCCAGCGCGAGGGAGAAGACCTGAAGCGCCAGGGCGGCATCGCACGCATCTGCTATATCCGCGCCGAACGCGCCTGCGCAGCTGCCTTATTCCGGGCGCGCGTGGCCCTCTACAAAGACAGCGCCGACATCTGGCAGCCGCATCTGGATGCGCTGCTCAACACTCCTGAGCCCAGGATGCTGCCGCCGGTTCTTCCGCAAACCAGGCGCAAGTAACGCCACGAAAGCATGTTCCACGTGGAACATGCTTTTAATTTTCACGGTTTTCTTTACAAAGTAAAGCTGATATGGTAGATTAAGCGCATGAATTATCGGTGTATTCCCCAGGCAGGATTTGTGGCAGTGATGGCGTTTCTTTCCTCCTGCGCCTACATGCAGACCCATAAGAACATAGAGGAAGCAGGGAGACAACACACAGGGTATCACCTGACCAATCCCCTGAAATTATACAGGGCAGGGGGGCAGTATTATCTGGCTGCCGAACAGCAGCAACTGCGCATTCATTACCCCATCGTGCATGATTCCATTTTCCTGAATGAGAACAATGACCCCACATTCACCAGCACCGGTTCCGGCAACCCCATGGTCTATTTCCCGATTTCCCGCGGCACAGGGGAGGTCATGCTGCGCCAGGATGGTTATGTGGAGCTCAACACACTGAAGGGCGAACTACAGGATAGCGGCGCCACGTGCAGCACCACTTTACCCGGCGGTGCAACGGAATGCCGGATTCAGGCTACGGTGCAGGGGGATTCCGCCACCTGGATTAACCCCGAAGCCTCCACAAGCCCCGGTATAGGAACCACCATACTCAGCACCCTGGACCAGGTTGTCATCGACTGGCCGGGCACAGTTCTCTACAATGCGGCCATACCATTCATGGCCCCCTTTGTTTTCTTCCATCAATTTTTAACTGAAGAGTAACCCCAACCAAATAACCACCATGAAGAAGATTTCATTCTACACCCTTTCCGTCCTGCTGGCGCTTACCGGCGTTTCCTGCAGTGTGCGCACGCACGAGGTCATAGCCGACACCGCCCGCAGCGGCGATGCCATTCTGCTGCCTCTGGAAACCCCCACACTCTGCAAGGTGAATGACCAGTGGTACATGAAAGGCTACAAGGCCCAGGTGCGGCGCAGCAACATTCCCTGCGTCCAGCTCATCAAGAACGAGGTCGAAAAGGAGCACCCGGAACGCTACAGCGTCATCGTGGATGAAGACGAGTTCGAACCCCGCTACACTGAAGTACCCGAGAACATGGTCAAGAGCCTCAAGGAAGGCAAGTACAGCCATTCCGACGCCATCAGCTTCATTAACCGCAAGTGGAGCAAGTACCTCCCGGAGGGTGAAGTAAAGGAACAGACCACAAAAGCCGTAGCGCCTTCTTTCTTCCGCAACATGTCCTCCCACCGCCTGTTGAAGAATGACAGTCAGAGCTACCTGCTTGCCCGTGTCGGCGAAATGACGGCTGATTTCAGTGCGGTCTACATGTACCCGCTGGCTGGTCTCAGCGCCATCATCATTGACCTGCCGGGCAGCATCCTCCTCGGGCCGCAGTCCTCTGAAAAACCCCAGACTGCCCAGCCGGAAGAAGTGCAATAAACTCACCATGAACCGCTTAACATACTTATTCACAAAATTAGTGAATAAGTATGTTAATAAGCGGTTCCTAACTGTGTTGATAAGTTTTCTTCACTGTGGGAGATACGGTTCTCAACCGTGTTATTAACCAGACCTGATACACATAAAACATTCAGGTTAAACAAACGGATAAACTTATCCACTTATTCACAGGGTAGATGATGATGAGTTTCTATATATACTCTGATAGCATCATTTAACCACAGAAAGAAAGTCAGCACCCGGGTGCTCATCTTGACAGCCGCATAACAGCTGATACAATAACCTGCATGCAGGAGCAGGAAGATCAGAAATGGATGCAATGTGCGCTGGAACTG
Source organism: Akkermansia sp. (assembly GCA_017546845.1). GTDB lineage: Bacteria > Verrucomicrobiota > Verrucomicrobiia > Verrucomicrobiales > Akkermansiaceae > Akkermansia. The sequence continues at coordinate 2,207 of JAFYRS010000073.1, read as the reverse complement.
GCGCGCATGGGATTGGGGCTCACCAGTCCGAATCCCCCTGTAGGTGCCGTTATCGTGCGCAATGGCGCACTCCTGGGGCAGGGATTTCATGAAAAGGCAGGAGAGGCCCATGCCGAGCGCCGCGCCATAGCCGATGCACGCTCCCGCGGGAATGCCTCCCTCCTGAAAGGTGCCACCATTTACGTGACCCTGGAACCCTGTTCCACCGTGGGCCGTACCCCTGCCTGCACCGATGCCATCATCGAAACCGGCATCGCGCGCGTGGTCTATGGCTCCACAGATCCCGATATGCGCCACCAGGGCCGCGCAGACGCTCTTTTACGCGCTGCGGGGGTAGAAGTATGCCCGGGCGTGTGCAAGGCCGCCTGTGACCGTTTCCTGCGCTCCTGGTTTCATGCCATCATGACCGGGCGGCCGTGGGTCACGGCCAAGGTAGCCACCACCCTGGACGGCCGCATGACCCGCCGACAGAAATTCTGGCTGAGCGGGGTAAACACGCTGCAATATGCCCACCAGCTGCGCCTGGAGAGCGATGCCATCCTCATTGGCGGCAACACCCTGCGCACCGATGACCCGCAGCTGACCATCCGTACCCCGCTGAAAACCCCATCACCCCGCAAGCAGCAACCCTGGCGCATCGTGCTCACCAACAACATGCTCTCCCTGCCGCCCATGGCCAAACTCTTTTCAGACGAGTACCACAAGCGTACCCTGGTGTGGGAAGATGTGCGCGACCTGCGGGCCCTGCTGAATGAGCTTTATACGCGATACGGTATTGTGAACCTGATGCTTGAGTGTGGCGGAAAGCTCCTGCGCCGATTCCTGGAGGAAGGGCTCGTGAATGAGTGGATGCAGAGCATCTCGCCCATGGTGGGGGCAGGGCCGGACCACGTGGTACCCGGGGAATTTCTGCCGCAGGAATTCATTTTCCAGCGCGAGACCCTCATCGAATGCGGGCGGGATATCATCATCCGCGGCACCCTGGGATAGGCAAATGTTCCACATGGAACATTAAATAACGCATATTAAGTGATTTAGGCTTGCGGAGCAGGGGGAGATACTGTAGAATGCGCCTCCTTTTTTTACGGAACATGGTCAAGAAACTGGAACAGATATGCCTGATGCTGCTGGTATTGGTGGGGATGACATCGTGCTACCCCCCCTCGGTGCAGTATCCCTATACCGAATTTGTGACCAACCGCCGCGTGCAGCTCAAGGATAACCTGGTGGCGCTGTTGCCGCTGGAGCAGCAGGAACAATTTGCCGCGCATGAGGAAGCCACCTGGCTGGCCGATACGGCATACAAGGCCGCCGCCGGCATTGCGCGAATCAACGGCTCCTGCTTCCCGGGCTGGGCAGGCAATGCACTCATCAACGCCCGCCTGCAGGACCGCGGGCTCTGCTGGCAGTACCAGCACGATATGTACCGCGAGCTGCGCCGCCGTCCGTTGAATTATTTCCGCATCGGCTGCTGCGTGAGAGACGGCGGCAAAGCCTCTGAGCATAACTGCGTGTACATAGCGCCCAAGGGTGCCGCCTGGCCGCATGCCTGGGTGCTGGACGCCTGGATGTGGAACGGCCGCCTGAAGGTGGATGATGCGCGCCAGCTCAGCGCCACCCGCTGGGCAGATCTGCCTGGTATCTGCCGTGTGCAGGCCATCTATTACCAGGAGGGACACCAGTGGCCCATGGAGCACTGGAGCGTGCTGCGCGGTGCCGATGGTGATTACGAAGGGTACTGGATGCCGGAGATGCGCCGTTCTCCGCAGTACCGCCGCATGTACAACAACATACTGCAGGGTAAGAAAGAACACCCTGGCCTGCTGACCAATTATTGAGATGAACGTACTCCGCTGCCTCATTCTGCTGCTGCTGCCGCTGCTGCACATCGCCTGCCAGAGCGCCCCCCAACCCGGGTATGAAAAACTGCCTGTGGTCGTGGAGCGCCAGAACGGCATCCAGCAGCAACTGCTGCAGCTCCTGCCGGAACATGAGAGGAAAGCTGCCCGCCAGGAAGCCGCCTGGCTGGCGCACACGGCCGTGGCAGGCGGAGCAGCCATCGCCCGCTACAACGACCCCATCCTGGCCGGCTGGTTCAACAACCGCACCGTGAACACCCGCCACCACTGGCGCCACCGCGGGCTCTGCTGGCACTACCAGCACGACCTTTACCGGGAACTGCGCCGCCGCCCGCTGCAATATTTCCG
>JAFYRS010000072.1 GCA_017546845.1 Akkermansia sp. | reverse complement strand
GGGGCTGGGCTATCATCGCCATGACCATCACCATCCGTCTGCTCATCTGGCCGCTCTACCGCAAGAGCTACACCAGCATGAAACGCATGAGCCTGCTGCAGCCGCAGATGCAGGCACTTAAGGAGAAATACCCCAATGACCAGCAGAAGGTGCAGATGGAGATGATGAAGCTGTACCGCGACTACGGAATCTCCCCCATGGGTGGCTGCCTGCCCATGCTGCTGCAGATGCCCATCTTCTTCTCCTTCTTCTATGTGCTGCAGACAGCAGCCGAATTCCGCGGCGAAGGCTTCATCGCCTGGGTGACCGACCTCTCGCAGATGGATACCATCTTCTCCTTCCCCTTCATGGGCTATGAAGTGCCGGTGAACATCCTGCCCATCCTCATGGCGGTTTCCACCATTGTGCAGATGCACATGACCCCCGCCACGGGTGACGCCACGCAGGTGAAGATTATGCGCTGGATGCCGCTCATGTTCTTCCTGTTCTGCTACACCTACCCCAGTGCCCTGGGTCTGTACTGGACCACCAGTAACCTGATTTCCATTCTGCAGACCATCATCATCCGCCGCCTGCCGGCACCGCAGCTGGAAAAGGTGCAGAAGAAGAAAGGCGCCAAGAAGAGCTTCATGGAGCGCATGCTGGAACAGCAGGCCGCCCTGGAGCGCCAGCGCCAGGCTCAACAAGGCAAGTAACCCTTCCCCCCCCACGCCCCGCAATTACCCTGCGGGGCGTTTTCTCTTTCCTCATGAAAAAACTGTTTCTGATGTTGCTGACCTGCCTCGCCCTGGGGGCAGATGAAATCACCCTGGATACCAAATTCATCAGCTGGGATGGTAAGGCAGCCTCCCTCTACGCCACCCCGGGGCTTGCCTCCCACGCTGGCGGGCTGGAACCCCACTGGCACCAGGAGGTGAACATCACCGTACACGTCAAGGTGAGCGACCTGCTGGGGGCGGAGCAGATGGAGCCGGGCGCGCGTTACCGGGTAGATGAAATCTCCTGGGTCGGGCATCCGGACGGCTGGTTCATCGGCGGCGACCGCAGCGTGCGCCTCACCAACGGGCGCGAATATGTCGACCTCCCCGGCATCGACCGCCAGCAGGACGGGAATCCGGGCGTGCGCCGGAAAGCAGACGCCGAAGGGCTGTGCATCACCCGCGATGACCAGCTGGAACTCATTCTCCGCTGGCGCAATCCCTCCCCCGGCGGCATCTACATGCGCTACTTCACCGCCGCAGATAACGCCCGGATCACCGGAACCGCCATGAACCTCACACCCGACGGACGGCTGGCTGGCGGCATCTCCAGCGAGAACTATTACAACAAGAAATGGCGTTTCAACAGCCCAGCCATCCGCATCAAGGCCACGCGGCAGGAGGATAGCGAATCGCTGACAGGCAGCCTCCTTACCGTGGTGGAAGTGGGGGCATTCCTCCTGCTGCTCTTCCTGTATCTCAAGGCAAAACGCAAGAGGGCTTGAGGAAGTTCACGTTTTTCTGACATTGCGCGTGACGAATCGTTAGAGTTATGATAAAATTGCGCGCGCATCCAGCATACAGGCGATGACTACAACAGACTTTCTAGTAATCGGCAGCGGTGTGGCGGGACTGAGTTTTGCCCTGCGCGCCGCCGAATATGGCAAGGTGACCATTCTCTGCAAGAGCGATCCCCTGGTTTCGAGCTCGGCCAAGGCACAGGGCGGCATTGCCGCAGTGATTGACAAGGACGACACCTTTGAGGAACACGTGGCCGACACGCTGGATGCCGGTGCCGGGCTGTGCGATGAAAAAGCCGTGCGCACCATCGTGGAAGAAGCCCCGGCTGCCATTGAAGAACTGCTCAACTGGGGTGTGGATTTCGACACCGAGAAAGATGGCGAGTTTGACCTGGGCCGCGAAGGTGGCCACGGCAAACGCCGCATCCTGCATTCCAAGGACACCACAGGTCTGGAAATCAGCACCAAGCTGCTGCGCTGTGTGCAGCAGCACCCCAACATCACCCTGCTGGACCACCGCATTGCCATTGACCTCATCACCACCGCCAAGCTCGGCTGCGTGACCGAGGACCGGGTGCTGGGTGCCTACGTGCTTGACCCCGTCACGGGTGAAGTGGAGATTTTCCGCAGCGACCGCATCATGCTTGCCACCGGCGGCACCGGACGCGTGTACATGTACACCACCAATCCCTCCACCGCTACGGGCGATGGCGTGGCCATGGCCTGGCGCGCAGGTGCCAATGTATCCAACCTGGAGTTCGTGCAGTTCCACCCCACCACTTTCTACAATCCCAAGAGCAGCGACCGCGACGGTCTCACCTTCCTCATCTCCGAAGCCGTGCGCGGCGAGGGCGGCGTGCTCCGCGGGCCGGATGGCCAGGAATTCATGCAGAAGTATGACGCCCGCAAGAGCCTGGCTCCGCGTGATATTGTGGCGCGCGCCATCAACCACGAAATCTTGCGCACCGGGCATCCCTGCATGTACCTGGACATGACCCACAAGCCCAAGGGATTCATGGCCGAGCGCTTCCCCTACATCTACGAGACCTGCAAGAGCTATGGCGTGGATGCCGAAACTGATTTCATCCCGGTAGTTCCCAGCGCGCACTACCAGTGCGGCGGTGTGCAGACGGATACGGATGGCCAGACCTCGCTGCGCGGTCTGTTCTGCGCTGGCGAAACCGGCTGCACCGGGCTGCACGGAGCCAACCGACTGGCCAGCAACTCCCTGCTGGAATGCGTGGTTATCTCCAAACGCGCGCTGAACCGCATGCTGCGCACCCTGCCGCTGGCGCACAAGATGGAAGAATACCCGATTCCGGAGTGGAAGCACGGCGAACGCGTGCCGCAGGATGACCTGGCCATTCTCTACCACTGCTGGGATGAAGTGCGCCGCACCATGATGGACTATGTGAGCATTGTGCGCACCAACCACCGCCTGCAGCGCGCCGCCACCCGCCTGCGCAACATCAACCGCGAAATCAACGAATACTACTGGGGCTACCGCGTAACCCCCGAGATTCTGGATTTGCGCAACCTGGCCCTCACCGCCTCCCTCATTGTGGACTGCGCCATCCGCCGCCAGGAATCCCGCGGGCTGCACTTCACGCTTGATGCACCGGACAAGCTGCCGGTTGCCCGCCCCAGCGTCCTGCACAACTGGTAAGAGGAACACTCATGCTGGTGCGCCTCTTATTCACCCTGCTCCCCCTGCTGGCTCTGCTCCCATTCCAGGCAGAAGCACAGCAGCGCAGCAGCATGAGCTCAACAGCAGTCCAACGCAGCTCGAAAAAACCGGCCAAGCGCCGCATGAGCGAGGAGCGCCTCCGCGCCTCGGCCATCAAGGCGGGCCCCATGCGCCCCGAATTCGACCAGAGCCACCGCAGGAATTTCCCAGACCCGAAGAAGTACGGCAACCGCCCCAGCCCTGGGGCATACCCCTGGCATTTCGATATCACCGCCACGTATTTCTACATAGGCGAACAGGCAACAAAGAACAACCCCGTTCCCAACACCGCCAGCAGCTGGGACAGCGCCTGGGATGACAACTACGGCGGCTTTGATGACCCGAACCCGGCGAACCGCTGCCCGCGCACCTACACCCCGCTGGGTTTCACGCCGCAGCTCAATCCCTTCTACGTAGCCCTGCCCTACAATGACATCGACAAGGGAGGCCCCAAGCCCGAAGCCTCGCGCGTGATTCCCTGGTACCGCAAGTACAAAGACGGCAAATACGAATCCGTCTGCCGCGGCACCTGGGTGCAGATTTACTACAACGGGCGCTACTGCTTTGCGCAGTGGGAAGACTGCGGCCCGTTCCGGACGGATGACTGGGAATATGTGTTTCTGGGGGCCCGCCCGAAAAACCATGCCAACAAGGCCGCCGGCATTGACATTTCACCCGCCGTGCGAGACTACCTGGGCATCAAGGGCGGCACAGCCACCGTCCACTGGCGGTTTGTGGATTTCCACCGCGTGCCGGGAGGCCCCTGGGCGCGCTACGGCAAAGACAACCCATTCATCAACCCGGAGTTGAAACGCGCTATTTTCAAATACCAGCACAAACACGACATCATCACCACCAAACGCTGATTTTCCCCATGTTCAAGAACCTCATCTTCGACTGGTCCGGCACGCTGTGCGATGACCTTGCCCTCACCCTGGAAGCCACCAACTACGTGCTGGCCCAGTATGACCGACCCGCCCTGACCCGCGAGCAGTTCCGCGATGAGTTCCAGCTTCCCTACCCGGATTATTACGCCCGCAAAACCCCGGAGGCCAGACTGGTGGACCTGGAGAAATACTACCGCCACGCCTTTGACCATGCCGTTACCCAGGTCACCATCATTCCGCATGCCCGCGCCTTCATGGAATTCTGCCGCAAACACGGCATCCGCTGCTTCATACTGACCAGCATGGATCCCCGCGCCTTCGATGAACAGGCGCGTTTCCTGGGGCTCAAGGACTATTTCGAGCACATCCACTCCGGGGTGCGCAACAAGGAGGAATACATCTACAACCTGCTGCGCCAGCACGAGCTCAACCCGGCAGATACGGCCTTCATCGGCGACATGCAGCACGATATCAACGCCGCCCACAGCGCCGGCATCATCGGCATCGGCGTGCTCACCGGCTACAACAACGCCGCCCAGCTTGCTGTTTCCAACCCGGATCTGACCGTGCCCCACCTGGGTGCGCTGCAAAGCCTCATGGAACGCAGCGGCTCGCGGGTCACAACGGCAGATTCCATCCACATCAACGGGTTGGAGTTCACCTGCCGCATCGGCGTGCCAGAGGAAGAACGCGCCGTGCCGCAGCGACTGATGGCCCATATCACCCTGACGCCGCCGGCAGCCTTTGCCGATATGGCAGAAGACATCAGCCGCACCATAGATTACGATGCACTGAGCCGCCACCTGATGGCACTGGCCCAGGCAGAGCCCACCATCCTGCTGGAAACCCTGTGCCGCCGTCTGGCCGATGCCTGCGTGCAGGACTTCGGCGCCGCCAGCGCCACAGTGGAGCTGCACAAGTTCATACTGCCATTCACGCAGTCCGTTTCCGTACGTTGCACGGTGTAAAGCCGGCGGCTTCCTGTGGCAGATTTGTCACAGATTACAGCTTGCAGACACGTAGTTTCAATGCTATTATAAACTCAGACCCTTTTCCACATTCCATGAAATATAGACGAACTCTTTCCATTCTGTTGGCTCTGAGCGGTGTTGCCATGGCCCAGATGCCAGGCAAGATGACCACGTTTGTGCTTGCCGAAAAAGTCTCTGCCGGCTATGACCGGATTATCCGCAAAAGCACAGGCCGCACCGAATCCGTGCGACATGTCACCATCCGCGCAGCCGTGGAAGGCCAGCTGGTTGAAGTTCTTGCCCAGGAAGGAGCACTCGTCAAGGAAGGAGATTTGCTGTTGCGTATTGACCCGCTGCGTTATGAAGCCGCGGTCGAACAGGCAGAAGCGACCGTGGCGCAGCTGAAGGCACAATTAGCCTATGCAACCAGCCGCGCCAACCGATTCTCCACCCTGGCTGCACAACAGGCTGCATCGCGTGAGGACATGGAAACCACGAAAGCCAACGTGGCAGAACTGAAGGCCAGAATCAAAGGCGCAGAAGCAGAACTGGCACGCGCCCGCAAGGATTTGGAGGATTGCAGCATCTATGCTGAAATCAGCGGCCGTATCGGCCGCATCCAGAAGGGAACGGGCAACTACATCACCCGCGGCGAAGCCATCACCACCATCACCCAGCTGGACCCGATTTATGTGCGATTCCCGCTGAGCCAGAACGATGTGAACGGCATTTTCCACGGCCCCAAGGAAATCGGCAATGTCACCAAAGTGCAGCTGACTCCCGCCAGTGGACGCCCGTATGCCAGCAACGGCCGCATCGTCATTGTCGATAACCAGCTCACCGGCAGTACCGACTCGTACACCCTGTGGGCAGAGTTCGCAAACCCGGAACACAAGTTGACCCACAGTGGCATCGGCGCGCTCACCATTGAGCTGACCAACACGCGCGAACTCTGCATGGTACCGCTCACCGCGGTGCATTATGATTCTGATGGAGCCTTTGTATACACCATTGATTCTGAAGGCAAGGTAGCGAGACGGAATGTAGTGACCGGCTCGGTACAGGGGAGATTGCAATCCATTTATTCCGGTCTGGAAATAGGCGAAACCGTCATCAGCGACGGCTCTCACAAGACCCGCCCGGGTGCAGTGGTGCGCCCGGTATTTGCAGATGCCACCGTAAACGAGCCCGGCTCTGCCCAAGGGGGTGAGCTGGCACCGGTGGAAGTGGGCACGGCGCAGGTTGCAGAAATGATTGACCCCACGGTACTGAAGGTCGAGACCGCCCGACTGGAAGCGCTCAACGTAGTAGAACTGCGCCCGCTGGTACAGGGTCTGGTGGAGGAAACCAACTTCAAGGAAGGCGAACATGTGGAAAAGGGTGCCAGCCTGTTCCGCATTGATTCCACCCGCTACCAGGCCACGGTAGAGACATGCCAGGCGGCCATTGCGCAGCTGGATGTCAAGATTGCCGATGCACAGAGCAAATATGAACGCCAGCAGAAATTGCTGGCGCTGAATGCCAGCAGCAAGGATGACCTTGAAAATGCAAAGGCCACCCTGCACCAGCTGCAGGCAGAGCGCGAAGCCGCCGTGGCCCGGCTGGCCGTGGCAGAGGATGATGTGAAACGCTGCCACGTGACCGCCCCGGTGAGCGGGCGCGCCGGGCGTATCCTTATTTCCAAAGGCAACTATGTGACCAGCATCAACGAACCGCTGGCACGCATGGTGCAGCTCAGCCCCATTTACGCGCGTTTCCCCCTCAGCGAGAAAGACATTCTCTCGGTATACGGCAGCGCAGACAAACTGGCCGAACAAGCCGAGCTTACCCTGGTGACCGCCACGGGCGAGGAATTGCCGGATAAAGGCCGCGTGGCATTCTGCGACAACGAAATCCAGACAACCACGGACACGCAGAACATCTGGGCCGTCTTTGAAAATGCAGACAAGAGCCTGACGCCCGGCGGCGTGGTCAGCATCCACGTGAAACGCAAGGTAGAGCATCTGGTTCCGTGCATCCCGGCCAGTGCCGTGCTCACGGACTCCCGCGGATATTACGTTTACGTGATGAAGCATAACCGAGCCGTGGAGCGCCGCATCATCTGCGGCAGCACGGCGGAGGATGGCCGCATTGCCGTGTTCTCCGGCTTGCTCCCGGGGGAACAGGTCATTACCACCAACCTGGCCGATATGGAAGAAAACACCCCTGTGCAGGCACGCTGAACCACTAACCCGATTTTCACAACATCATGTTTTCTGCATTCTTTGTACACCGTCCCAAGTTCGCCTTCGTTATCTCTATTCTGATGATGCTGGGTGGTCTGCTCTGCCTGAGCAAGATGCCCGTTTCAGAATACCCGGAGGTCTCGCCGCCCACCATTTCCGTGCGCATGACCTATGCGGGCGCCAGCGCCGAGGAAGTGGCCCAGGTAGTGGCCGCCCCGGTGGAAGAACAGCTCATCGGCATGGATGACCTGGAATACTTCTACTCCTCATGCGGTAATGACGGCTCGTTCAGCCTCACGCTCATCTTCCGCTCCGGGACAGATGACGACATGGCCATGGTGAATGTTTCCAACGCCATCAAGCGAGTGGAATCCAAACTGCCCAGCGAAATCAAGCAGACGGGCTACAATGTGAACAAGCGCAGCGGCGATATGCTCTGCTTCCTTAACTTCATGTGCGACGAGAATAAGATGAGCATTCTTGAGCTCTCTAACTGGCTGCGCATGAATGTGAAGGACAAAATCTGCCAGGTGGACGGCGTTTCCAGCGCAGACATCATCCCCAGCCGCAACTACTCCATGCGCGTGTGGATGAACACCACCCGCATGAGCGCTATGAACATCACCCCCGCCGATGTGAGCGAGGCCATTAAGGCGCAGAACGTGCAGGCCGCGGCCGGTTCGGTCGGCGCAGAAGACATCCAGTCCTACGCCACCTTCAAAGTGACCGCCACGGGCCGCCTCAAGACGGCTGAAGAGTTCGGCAACATCATCGTGAAACGCGGCCAGAACGGCCACGTGACCAAGCTCAAGGACATTGCCACCGTGGAGCTGGGCGCCGAGCGCAACACCGGCTACAGCCGCCTGAACGGCAAGGACAACGTGGGCATGATTATTCACCAGAATAACGAAGCCAACGCCCTGCTCACCGTGGCCAAGGTGCAGGAATGCATGCGCCAGATTGAACCGAACTTCCCGGATGGCATGGAATGGTGCATGGGCTATGACCCGACCCAGGCCATTGATGCCACCATGGACGAAATCATTGAGACGCTGGTCATTGCCTTGCTGCTGGTGGTGCTGGTTACCTACCTGTTCCTGCAGGACTGGCGCGCCACGCTGATTCCGGCCATTGCCATTCCGGTATCGCTGCTCGGCGCATTCCTGGTGATGTACCCGCTGGGGTACTCCATCAACGTACTGACCATGTTCGGTCTGATTCTGGTTATCGGCTCCCTGGTGGACGATGCCATCGTGGTTGTAGAAAACGTGATGCGCATCATCCAGGAAGAGAAGCTCACCCCCAGGGAAGCCACCCTCAAGAGCATGAAGCAGATTACCGGTGCCATCATTGCCACCACGCTGGTGACACTGGCCGTGTATGTTCCCATTGCGTTCTACGGCGGCATGGTGGGTGTGATTTACACGCAGTTCTCCGTGACCATGTGCGTGGCCCTCTGCATTTCCACCATCAACGCACTGACCCTCTCCCCCGCTCTCTGCGCCATCATCCTGAAACCCGCTGGTGCCAAGCCCAACAAACTGGGCACCCTCATCTTCTGGCCGTTTAACTGGGTTCTGGAAACCAGCCGCCGAATCTACCTGTGGGGTGCCGGCATCCTGGTGCGCCACGCCTGGCTGACCGTGCTCTGCCTGCTGCTGGTGCTGGGCGGCAACTATGTGTACTTTGCCGGCGCTCCGGCCCAGTGGCACCAGCTCATGGGAACGGAGGGCAAGGTAGCCACAGCCAACAGCATCAACCCCATGAACCTGCTGGTGCCGCCTGCTCTCAACAACTCGTTCATCCCCACAGAAGACAAGGGCAGCCTTTTCGTCATGGTGACCATGGAAGGCACCGCCACCGCCAAGCAACGCACGGATAAAGTGATGCGCCAGATTGAGAAGCGCGTTATCGGCATGCCCGGTGTGGATATGGTGACCGCCCAGAGCGGCTACAGCTTCGTGAGCGGCTCCGGCGAACACACGGGCATGATGATTGTGCTGCTGACCCACTGGAGCGAACGCACCACGCCGGATATGCACGCCAGCCGCATTGCAGAGCGCATCAATGCCGCCTGTGCTGATATTCCCGAAGCCAGCATCATGGCCGTAACGCCGCCCGCCATCCGTGGTCTGGGTATTGCCGGCGGCGTCTCAGCCGTGCTGCAAGTCTCCGGCGATGCCACACCGCAGGATCTGGGCCGCGCCGTCAAAGACCTGCAGGAGCGCCTCATGGCACGCCAGGACCTCGTTTCCCGCACCCGCAGTGAATACGATGCCGAAACCCCGCAGATTCACCTCGAAATCAACCGTGACAAAGCCCAGTCGCTCAACATTCCCGTGGATACCATCTTCCGCACCCTGCAGAGTGTGATGTCATCGTCCTACGTGAATGATTTCACCCTCAACGGCTTCAACTTCAAGGTGCAGATTCAGGGCAGCACAGCTGACCGCCGCACGGCAGATGACATTCTGAACCAGATGGTGCGCAACGAAAAGGGCGAAATGGTGCCGCTTTCTGCGGTGTGCACCCTGTCGTACCGCATGGGGCCCGGCCGCTACAACCGCTTCAACCAGTACATGAGTGCTGATATTTCGGTAACACCGGCCATGGGCATCGGTTCCGGCCAGATTATGCAGCTCATTGAAGAAAGCGTGGCAGAAATGAACAAGGAAGAAAAAGCCGCCGGACGCGATTTGCTCTGGGAAGTAGGCTGGAAGGACCTTTCCTACCAGGAACGCCAGAATGATGGCAAGATTGGTCCGCTGATTGCCATGGCCATGATTTTCGCCTACCTCTTCCTGGTGGCGCAGTATGAAAGCTGGACCACCCCGGTACCCGTGATGCTTTCTGTGAGTGTAGCCACCATGGGTGCGCTCATGGGGGTACAGCTCTTCGGGCTCACTATGTCCATCTATGTGCAGCTCGGCTTGCTCATGCTTATTGGTCTGGCCGCCAAGAACGCCATTCTCATGGTCGAGTTCAGCAAGGAGAACCACGAAGAAGGCGTACCAGTCAAACAAGCTGCCCTGAATGGCGCCGGCATGCGCTACCGCGCAGTGCTCATGACCGCCGTATCCTTCCTCTTCGGCGTATTCCCCCTGGTGGTTGCCACAGGCTCCGGCGCTGCCAGCCGTATCGAAATCGGTGTCACCACCTTCTTCGGCATGCTGCTGGCCACGGTATTCGGCATCTTCATGGTGCCCGGGCTTTATTCCATCTTTGCCCGCATGCGTGACTGGACCGCACACAAAATCGCCAAAAACACATTGCCGGAATAAGTCATTACTGCCCCGATTTTCATACCGCCGCATCCAGCGGCGGTATTTTTTTTAACAAAACAGGTTCATGTGACTTGACCTTACAGAAAGAAAGGCATATAATGTCGCACGTATGAAACGTATAACTCCTTTCCTCTTCGCCGGGGTTCTTCTCTGCGCCTGCCAGCAGACTCCGCGCAACATCGTTCAGATGGAAGCTCCCATATTCACCGGGGCTGCTGCAGATGGCAAGGCCTGCACCGTTCGCACTGGCGCCACGGAAAACGCCTCCGGCTACACCATGATTCAGGTTGATATGCCTGAGGCTCGTGAGTGGGATGTCTTTGACCGCGCAGATGCCGTCATGAAGTACAACCAGATGTCCCGCCAGGACAAGGAACTTCTTTTCGACACCGTAGCCCGCGTGTACTCCAACCTGCCGGCAGACAATAAGCTGAGCAGCGAAACCATCAACCTGGGCATCTGGCACGAACTGACCCAGAAGGGTGTTGACCTCAGCTTTGGCGACAACCCCGCCGACTGGCATCCGTACGAGATGTACATCCACCCGATTGTGATTGCTGAAATGACCAATTTCTTCATCACCGCTAAGGATGGCAGCATCACCGATGAAGAGCTCAACACCTGGCAGAAAGCAGGCTGCAACGTCATCAACGCTCACCCCGACAACCTCTGCATGGCTTCCCTGCTCGCCCGCAAGGATGACCTTGCCAAGGCCGGCATCGTCATCGAACCCGATGGTGAATACTACAAGGCCAAGACCGTAAAGGTGGACTGGGCAAAATACCGCGCCGAGCACCACTAATACAAGTTTTACACATCAAACAGAAAATCCCGGTTATCAGAAATAACCGGGATTTTCTTTTACTTAATTCTTAGCGGTGGGCTTTCGGCGTCCCTTGGTCTCATCATTCCATTCCGCCGTCTCATATTTTGTGCGGCACAATGTTTCCAATTCAGCATTAAAACCAGGATATGGCTCTGCCCCCTCCACAATGCTCACCTCAGCCGCCAGGGCATGCGCCAGGCGCTCTGTCCAGCCCTCTGCAGGCACACACTGCTGGATGAGGCCCTGGTGCAGCACAGCGCCCTTGTAGCGGCGCTGCCCGGCGCCGGCAAGCTTGTGCCCGGCTTCGTCCACGATGTCACTTTTGACCGGGCTGGCCCAGCAGGCACGGCCGCCATCCGGTGCATCCTCCGTAAGCAAGGTGCATGCCACACCGCTCTGCTGCAAGGCAGTGGCCAAGGCACCATGAATCCAGAGATAAAGCTGATCTGCAGGCGGGTACATCACCCCCTCCTCCGCAGGCAGTGTTACCGTATAGGTATACCCTATGCGGTGGTCGACAATGCCGCCGCCGGTCCAACGACGGATATACTCTGACGCACCAGGGAAAATGGCGGCAGCTTCGGCAGCCGTATCAAAATACCCGAAACTCACGGCAGAACGCTCCCAGGTATAAATACGCAGCCAGGATTCAGAGCGGCGGGAAAGCAGCTCATCAGCCGCCATATTGGCATAGCCACTGCGGGGAACAGGGTCAATCCAAAGCGTGATAGCTCCGGGGAGCACATCACGCTGTTGTGTTTGCATCTGCATAAGGAAATCAAATATCAGAGAGGTTGGGGAAGTGACACCAGACGCGCATAGGAGCGGGTGTACTTGGCAAAGAAATCAGCCATCTTCTTGGGGGCCTTGCGGCGATTCTGGCGAATCTGCTCCACCATGGCCACACCTTCTTCCGTGAGCACGGTAATGGAAATCATGGCAGAATCAATGCGCGCGTTCTGGTAGGTCGAGCTTCCGGCAACAATGCGGTCGCCATACACCTCTACCCGGTTCGTGCGGCGGTTGGAAGCAATCACGGGCACGCTCACCATCTTATAGGCAACATCGCCTTTTTCCGCATCAGCCTCGCCGTCCACGTAGCGGATGTTGAAGGTGATGTTCATTTCCAGGATATTCTCGCAAAGGAAATGCTCGTCATCTTTCTGCTCAAACCGGGAGTAGGAGGCCTCCAGGCTCTCCTTACCCAGAAGCTGTTCAAATGTGGGGCGGGGCTGCACCACCTGGCGATATAGCGAGAAAAGCGGGTAAATCCCCCCCTCGTTACCATCGCTCCCCGGCACATTCAGAATCTGGTCACGGAACATGAGGCGGTAGCCGATGGCATTCACATCTCCCTGCGTATCGCGATTATGCGCGCGCGCCTCGCGATAGTTCTGACGCAATGAGGTGTCGGAGCTCACCGAAGGGTTGCGGTCCGGCGCACAGGCAAAGAAAACGCACTGCGCGGATTTAGGAATCTTCAGTCCCTTGGGGACATTGTCCATGTTTTCATCTGCCTTGGCAAACATCCACTGGTACTTATTGTCGTACCCGCGCATCTGGAATGACTCGAAATCGCGGCTCAGAGTCTGCAACGCAGCGCGGGAACGGGAAGAGGTGCTCACATCTTCGCTCACAGCGCGCCACAAGTCCACACTCTGATTGGTAAGCTGCATGATGACCACCACCAACATACCCGTAATGGCCATGGCGGTCATCAGTTCGATAAGCGTAAAGCCCCGAAAATTCGTCTTTTTCCCTAATTTCATGACAAATCTGCTAAATGATGATTAACGGTGGAAGGAAAGATTGGCCGAGAAAAGCGGACGCCCGAGTTTTTTCCACTTTTTGCCTTTGTAGCGGGCAGGATTCGGCGGAGACATGAGGTAAAAATCGGCACGGCAGAATAAGGCGCCACCCCAGGAATCCCTGTTGCCGGGCTCAGACATATATTTCTCCGGGCTGTTTGCCTCGGCAATGACACCGGGCGCGTTTACGGCGTGATAGACGCCATCTCCCTTCAGCTGAAGCTGCGTCAGCTTGACGAGGAACACCGAACCGACAGCATCGCGGATATCATCCCGGTGAATGGGGTCATCCATCGGGCAGGCAATCGTCACCAGCTGGGCACTCTCTCCAGGAGCGCTCTTACCCGCAGCCATTGCCGGGTATGTACCATCCGCGCGGGCCGGTTTAGTAAGGTCTGCCCGGTAGGAGAAAATCACAATGGCCTTGCTGGGCTGGGAGGTTTTACGAATCCAGTAGAATCCCTTGTCAAACGCACACTTGTACTGATTCTCACTGGATTGGGCCGCCCCTTTACCCGCATATTCATCTGCGCGTATGGTATTGATTTCCGCACGCAGAATGCCCACAATACGCTCAGATTCCTGGCGGGTAAGAGCCTGGCGCACCAGGCCACGAGCAGGCACAAACACCGTCAGGAAAATGGAAAGCATAACACCCACCAGCGCAATGGCCAGGAGGGTTTCCATCAGGGTAAAGCCCCGGAACCGGCGAAGAAGAGATTCAGTCTTCATACTATTACTCGCTTTTTCTATCATTTCTTACTTTACATCCTGAAACACCTGTTCTTCTGTTCGCAACAGGCTTACATCGCCACTGGGCCAGAGGCATATCCCCTTGGCACCCGTCGGGCGGGAGGTACGCCCTTCGCGCACCGTATCCCGCGGCACAATTCCATCCACCGCGTGGCGGCCGGTACCCGGGCGGCCGTTAATGAGCACCAGGCGCTGCGGGCAGGTCAGGTTCAGCGGGTCAGCCATAGGCGCAACAAAGCGTCCCTTTTCATCAAACTCGACATAGTAAATCCGCGCACGACCGCGGCGGGCAATGGAGGTAACCCCCTGCCCGATCATGGAACCTACGGCACCGTCCTCACGGGGCAGAGGCTTGCTGTATGTGGGGCAGAAGTACACGCCAGGCGGCAGCAGAACACCGGATGATGTAGACTTCCACTTACCAGCCTGGGCCACATCTGTGCCGTCAAAAGCGTCTTTACCATCACCCTTTTCAAAACGCTGCACCAGCATGTAGCGCAGGTGTATCGAATCGGCAGAAGTGTCCTTGGGATCAGCCACAATGACAAGACGCGTGTATGTATCATTCCCCAGCGCCGTGGCACGAGCCTCCATCACCAGGGACTCCAGCAGCTCCACCCCCGATTCAATGCCACGGCCTTTGCCTGCATCTCTGAGCACGCCGGCAGCCATGGTCATTACAACCCCGAGAATAGCAATCACCACCAGGAGTTCCACCAGTGTGAACCCCTTGTATATCTTACGGCAAATCGTTTTCATATCCATTGCAAATGCAGCGCGCAAATTTCCGACATTATTCATAGCAGTTTTTCAGCGAGGCTTCAATCTTTTTTTAGCGTCGCGCGTCTTTTATGTACGCATTTTCGCTTTAGGGTTGACCTTTTGAGCGAAATAGAGTAAATGTAACCCTCCCATGACCATCCTTCAATCCCTCATCCTCGGTCTTGTAGAAGGCCTTACAGAATACCTTCCTGTCAGCTCCACCGGCCACCTCATCATAGCCCAATACCTGCTCGGAATGAAAGAGTCTGCTGCGCTGGATGCCTATTCGGTCTGCATCCAGGTGGGCGCGATTCTTGCCGTTCTCAACTTGTATTTTTCCCGCATCAAGCAGATGTGGGCAGGCTTACTGGGCAAAAACGCAGCAGGACGCCGCCTGATAGTCAACCTGCTGCTGGGATTCATGCCCGCCATGGTCATCGGCTTCTTTCTGGCAGGCCCCATCAAAAGTTTCCTCTTCAACGCCGAAACCGTGCTGGTTTCCTGGGCCGTAGGCGGCATAGTCATCCTGCTTTTCGTGCGGTATAACATGAAACACGGCAAAGGCCGCTGCCACGAAGGCACCGAACTCGAGGACATGAGCTGGAAAGCCGCCTTAACCGTCGGCTTCATGCAATGCATCGCCATGTGCCCGGGCATCAGCCGCAGCCTCATGACCATGCTGGGGGGGCTGGTAGCAGGCTTAAGCATGGCCGCCGCGGTGGAATTCAGCTTCCTGCTGGGGCTCATCACCCTGAGCGCCGCCACCGCGTACGACTTCATGAAATACGGCGAAAACATGGTGGCAGAGCTGGGTTGGGCCCCCATGCTGGCGGGGACTCTCATGTCATGGGTAAGCGCCATCATCGCCGTCAAGTGGATGGTGAAATACCTGCAGCAGCACGGTCTTTCCATCTTCGGCTGGTATCGCATTGGCGCAGCCATTGTCATGCTGGTGCTCATTCTCAATGGGCTGCAGGTTTAATAACCTGCATTTTCTGCTTTTCAATCTGCGTTCCGGCATGTAGAATACAAGCACAGTCAGAACATGAAATACTTCAGGTCATTCCTCAACTGGTGTCTCGACAGCGTCTTTGCCTGGTTCAGCCCGAACTGGCGCAAGCAAGGGCGCGAGACCTCTACGGCGCTGAAACGCTATGTAGACTACCACCGCCACACCCTCGATGCTGAAACCATAGCCGCGTGCAACAATCTCCGGCAGGAGCTTGATACCGCCCTGCTGCATTGGAACAAGGAAGAAGCCGGCAGGATCACCCGACAGGCGGGCATTAAATGCGAAGCGCTGCCAGGCTTCAAACGCGGTGCCGTAGTAGAAATGGTGGAGTCCTTTTTCGTCATCATGGTCATCTTCCTGGGGCTGCGCACCTACTACGTGCAGCCGTTCCGTATTCCGACCGGCTCCATGCAACCCAGTCTCAATGGCATTATCGTGCACCCGGTGGATGAAGTACCCGGTTTTGCACGCCGCACCTGGGATATGCTGACCCTGGGCAGCGCCTATGTGGAAGCCGTAGCAGACACAAACAAGACACTGGTCAACATCGAAGACCACCCCAAATACCTTCTCTTTACCGAAACGACCCTCAGCTTCAGTGATGGCAGCAAGGTCAACATTCCCTCTGCCAAAGGGGCGGTTATACAATACCTGAAAGACCAGGGTAAACTGACTGAAACGCTTTTCGGAATCAAACTGGGCAGCTACCGGCCCGGCGAAACCATCGTCCGCGCCCGCGTGGATGCAGGTGATATGATTCTGGTAAACCGCATGGCATACCATTTCCGCCAGCCAGAGCGCGGAGAAACCTTTGTATTTGACACCCGGGGCATCAACACCTCCATGCAGCAGCCCTCTGCCCTGCGCATGAGTGACCAGCTGGCAGGCACGCACTACATCAAGCGCCTCTGCGGCCTGCCGGGCGACAGCCTGCAGGTAAAGGAACCCCACCTGCTCGTCAACGGAGTGCCCGCAACCGAACCCACCATTGCCAGGGTGGCAGCTGGCCAGCCGCCTTTCAACACCTGCGGTTATCAGGAGCTTTCGCACCGCGACCAACCGCTGGCCTACATGACCAACCTGGGTCCGGTACACCTGCAGAACACCACCGACCCCGCCCTGCGTGAATACGCCGCCCTGGGCGACAACACCACCAATTCCCTGGATTCCCGCTACTGGGGCCCTGTTCGCCAGTACAACATCATCGGCCCGGCATGCTTCGCGCTGTGGCCGTTCACCTCCCACTGGGGCTGCATCGAATAAACTCTCATATACACCTCCTCTCTCCCTGCTATGACCGATGCCGATACGATTACCAAAAACGCCAAATCCAACCTGGCTTTCACGCTGATGGATTTGCCGGAGGAACGCCGGCAGAACATGGCGCGCCTGTACGCCTTCTGCCGCATTGTGGATGACATTGTGGACGAACCCGGCATGACCAGCGAGGAACGCCATGCTGCGCTCGACCGCTGGCTCGACCTCATCACCAGCCGCGTATCTCCCCAGCCCGGCATTGAGGAAGAAGTCCACAAACTCATCACGGAACTACAGCTCGACCTCCTCCCCATGCAGGAGCTCATCACCGGCTGCAGAGGCGACATCGCGCACACCCAGCCGGCCACGCGCCACGAGCTGCTGCAGTACGCATACCGCGTAGCCTCCTGCGTGGGCATTACCAGCGCCGCCGTCATGGGAGCCAGTCCGGCAGCCAGAGAATACGCCATTGCCCTGGGGTACGCCCTGCAGCTGGTCAATATCCTGCGTGATGTCGCGGAAGACTGCCGGAAACATAACCGCATCTACCTGCCTGCGGATGATATGGCGTTATTCGGCGTCACGGCAGATGACATCTACAACCAGAGATACAACTACCGCATGCGCCAGCTGCTGGCATACGAAGCCGCCCTGGCCGAGAAGTATTTCTGCGAAGCTGAGGAATGCTACCAGAAGCTGAGCGTAGAAGACCGGAACTGCCTTATTCCTGCGCAGGCCATGAGCCTCATCTACAGCACCATTCTGCAGAAAATGAAGGATGATGAATACCGCATCTTTGAGCGACGGTACAGTGTGAACAACTTCCGCAAGCTCTGGTTCCTTCTGCGCGCAAAAGTCGGTTCCTTCGAGTTTCCCGGCTTAGCGGAATGGAGCACCCTCTACAACGAAAAAAAGCAGCCCTGACGGCTGCTTTTTTCTTGCTTTCCTACCCATGCAGAGATAGAATGATCACAGTACACCATGACTGATTCCACCCTTACCTACCATGAATTCGACGATTGCCTCTGGATTCGCTGCACCAGCCGCGGTAGCTTCGTCAACAGCCCTGCTCTGAAAACCATTGCAGAAAAATACATGGCACGCGGAGGACAGACCATCGTGGTGGACATGGAAATCTGCCCTGGTGTAGACTCCACCTTCATGGGAACACTGGCCGGGCTTGCCCGCAAAATGATGGTATGCGGCGGCGCGCTGCAGATAGCCACCCCCACCCAGCGAACCCGCTCCGCCATGGAAAGCCTGGGGCTTGATATGCTGGTGGAGATAGACCCCGGCAACGCCCCCTGGCAACAGGACATCCAGGAGAGAAGAACCATGATAGCAACCGGCAGCGCCAAGGAAGCCGCTGCCGGCAACATGAATGAACTTGAACGCACGCGCCACGTGCTGGATGCGCACAACACCCTGCGAGCCATGAATCACAAGAACAACGAAGCTTTCGGGTATGTGTGCGAAACCCTTGAGGAAGACCTCATGCGCCACGAAGCCGAGTTATCCGACAAGGAATAATGCGCGAGAACCGCGAACAGCTGGCGTTTCAATACAGAGAACTACTGGAAACCATCTACCAGGGGTGCGAGGATACCCCATTTCAAGCTCCACCGCAGGAAATGCAAATCCAGGGCTGGTGGAATGCCGGGCTGTTCCCGGTTGAGGGCAGCACCGTGCGGCACGGCACGGTGCGCATCCTGGAGCGCGGGCGCTGGAATCGCACCTACGGCCCGGATTTCACCCACGCAGAAATCGAATTGAACGGCCAGAGACTGCGCGGCAGCATAGAAATAGACCCGCGGGCCCAGGACTGGGAAGCGCATGGGCACGGAGCCAACCCGGCATTTGACAATGTTGTCTTGCACGTGGTGTTCACCGCTCCGCCAGCTGGATGGTACACGCGTAACAGCCAGCACCGGGATGTTGCCATCCTCTACATCCCGCCTGAATGCTGGCCAGTCACTGAGCAGCAGCGCCGCGAGACGCCCCTGCCCCGCTGTCGGCGGCCTCTCGCAGCCATGCAGACAGATTCCATTGTCAACCTGCTGAAAGCGGCTGCGGCCTACAGACAGGAAATCAAGAGAACCCGTTTTCACAGAAAAGCAGCCGCGACCGGCGATTCCCAGGCATGGTATGAAGCATGGGCAGCCACGCTCGGTTACCACGCCAACAAAGAAGCCATGCAGCTGCTGGCCATGCGCGCCCCGGTCTCTGCGCTGCAGAATGAAGCAGAGGCCATCCTGCTGGGAACTGCAGGTTTCCTGCTGCCGTCCCTGCCCACCCGGGCAAGCCAGGAAGCCAGAGATTACCACCGCAAGGTCTGGGATGCCTGGTGGCTGAAACAAGAACAATTTGCCCTGGCACCGGAGCGGCAGCTCCCGTGGAATCAATCCCCCTGCCGCCCGCTCAACCACCCGCAGCGCCGCGTGGCTGCACTGGCCGCCAGCATGTACAAATGGCACCGCATACTCCCCCTGCTCCAAGCAGAAACAGAAAGAGAATTAGCAACCCTCCTCACTGGAATAACGCACCCATTCTGGAGCACGCATTACACCTTGGCCGCAGCCCCCATGAAGGCAAAAGCAGCCCTCATTGGTGCCCAACGCGTGCAGGATTTCCTCATCAACCACGTCCTGGCGTATGACACGTCACCCGCTTCCTGGGCGCGTTATCTATCCATCAAAGCAGCCTCAACGCCCGCCAACATCAAACGCACAGCAGGGCTACTCTTCGGCGAAAGGGCAGACCTCGCACCCCTGCTGAAGCACGCCTATGCCCACCAGGCGCTCCTGCAGATTGAAGCAGACTTCTGCGACTGCAACATCTGCATGGATTGCGCCTTCCCGGAGCAACTCAGCGAATGGGCTCACTAATCAACCCACCTGCTGGCGGCAGGCTTTAACCGTATTGGCCATCAGCATGGCAATGGTCATCGGGCCCACACCACCAGGAACAGGGGTTATGAAAGAACACTTGTCTTTCACGGAATCAAAATCCACATCACCCACAATGCGGTAACCGCGAGGGCGGGAGGCATCCTCTATGCGGTTGATTCCCACATCCAGCACCACGGCGCCCTCTTTCACGTATTCGGCATTCACCATTTCGGGGCGCCCCACAGCCGCCACGATGATATCTGCCGTGCGGCAGAGCTCCGGCAGGTTCTTCGTGCGGGAATGCGCGATGGTGACGGTTGCATTGGCATTTTTAGCCACCAGAAGGTTGGCCATGGGCTTACCCACAATCATACTACGGCCAATCACCACGGCGTGCTTGCCGGCCGTCTCAATGCCGTATGCCTTAAGCAGCTCCATGCAGCCCAGCGGCGTGCATGGCACAAAGCCTGTAGCATCCTCCAGCACAAGCTTGGCCACATTGACGGGGTGGAAGCCATCCACATCCTTTTCCGGGGCAATATTGAGAACCACCGCCTCTTCATCAATATGGGAAGGAGGAGGACTCTGCACCAGGATGCCGTGGATGCGGTCATCTGCATTCAACTTATGGATGAGGTCCACCAGTTCCTCCTGCGTGGTTTCTGCCGGCAGTTCCCATTTCTGAGAATAAAGCCCCAGTTCAGCACAAGCCTTTACCTTTGAGCCCACATACACCTGGGAGGCAGGGTCATTCCCCACCAGCACCACAGCAAGCCCGGGCACATGGCCGCGCGATTTAAGCTCAGCGATCTCTGCCAGCAGCTTTTCCCGGACACAGGCTGCTACATGCTTTCCATCTATAAGAACAGGGGTCATCATCTCAATCAGTTAAAGTTCTATCGAATCAAAATCAGGGCGGGCGGCCGCCAGCATCTGGTCCAGTTTCTCCATATATTCCTTCTGCCCGGCATCATCCAGCTCCGCAGGCACCACCAACGGCTCTTTCACCAGAACAGAAACCCTGGAAAACGGCTTAGGAATCACAAAGCCATCCCATGCCTTCTTGATGCGCCAGCATTTCGGCACATCGATGCAGAGCGGCAGAATCGGCAGGCCGGAAACCGCCGCCAGGCGAATCACCCCCGGGTGGCTCTTGTAAATCGGTCCTTTGGGACCATCGGGCGTAATGCACATGCAGCAGCCGTCCTCCAGCTCGCGCAACATATCGCGGAAACCAGCCACCCCGCGGCGGTGGCTGGAGCCACGCACCGCGCGCATGCCATAGTCCTCTGCCACCGTGGCGAGCAAGGCGCCATCCTTGCTGGCACTGGTCAGCATGCTCATGGGCACCTTCCCCTTCACTATGTACCGATATACATAGCACGGTGTGAACGTCCTATTGTGCCACAAGGCAAGGATGCATTGTTTCTTTCCCAGAATTTCAGCAGCATTTCCCTGATAACTCACCCGGAAGCGCAAGGTGCTGCACAGCCCGGAAATCAACGCCCATACCAGGTGCCCGAGTGGACGGGTCCACCATTTGGAACGTTTTTCTATGCCTTTGCTGCTCATGAAAATCTATCGGCCTATCTATTTAGAATGGAGCAGGAGTCGCAAACGGATCTTCTGCAGACTCAAACGGGTTACGCAGTGAATCATTCTGCTGGAAGGGATTCTGATTCTCACCCGAATCCGCAGGAGATGCGAACGGATTTTGCTCCGCCTGCGGAGAGTTCAACCGTTCCGCCATCTTATCCACGTCAAACTGGCTGAAAGGAATCCGGGCCGGACGCTCGCGGCGAGCAATTGAGGCACGAGCCTCAACCTCTGCCATATCGTCCCCGGGCATATTCCCCTGCCCGCGAAGCCGTGTGTGCAGAACAGCCCAATCTCCGTTCTGCTGGAAAATCGGGTCCGGGCGGCCATCCGGATATTCCACACGCGCAAGCAGCATGGGAATGCCATAACTCAGTTCGCCGGACATCTCGTTTGCTGCGTTCAATGAGATTTTACCACGCAGCATGATAAGGTCACGTTCCTCCATACTTCCGGCAGGCATCTCGATGGAAATAACCTCTTCCTGATTCTCCAGCTTCACGTAGCCGCGATGCAACGACACCGGATTGTAGAAACGGCGTTTGGCCGGTTCAATATGCTCGGTTATAGACATCATGGCCGGGAAAGAGCTCAGGCAGATATTGCGCAAATGAAATTCTCCATTAAATACCGGCTCTGCGTCTTTACCTGCAAGCGAAATCGTAGCCATACCACTGGCGTGATTCTGCGAGTTCACACACGTACGGGCCGTCAGGAACTCTTCAAAACGACCACGCGTGAAATCTGAAAAACTCATATTTTCAGGGTTCACTTCATACGGGCCGGTAAAGTCGGCACCTTCCCGGATGCTACCAGCAAAGGATATAGTCGTGCGACGCTGCTCCGCCAGGTCCGTTACATTATCCGTCGTGCCGTGCAGGGAGAAATCATCCACTCCTCGCGCAGAAAGACGGGCCTTGCTCTCCGTGATATTGACCGTTTTCCAGCCCTTGATATACAAAGCACCGGAATTAAGCATCACCACGCAGGATGCGGTCGAGGCGTGCGGGTAATACATATAAGCCGCCGCATCCTTAATCATCATGGGGCCTTCCTCGCCATTGGCAAACTGCACGGTGAGCTTCTGGCACTCCATGCGCTGGAAATTCCACAGTTCGTCCCCCTGGAACATCGGCATGTTCATGCGGGCGCCCTCGCGCAATACTACGAGAGCACGCTCAATCTTCAGCTCCTTGCCCTGCATTTTGTTCCGCATGAAACTCAACCAATCCAGAGAAGCTTCAATGCCATCCATCTCGACACGCTCAATCATGCTGGACTCGGGGAACTCGGCCACCACATGGGTCAGATGAAGAGATGTGCCATCCACACCGGCACCCTCAATCTGAACCGAGGAAGCGCCCCATCCCTGCTGCAATTCGTTCCGGCATGACTCCAGATATGCGTTGCTCGACATACTGGCCATGCGCACAAAGAGGAAAACAACCAACAGAACAAGGACGACAAATCCACCTGCGAGAGAATAAATAAAATTCTTTCTTCCACGGCGGTTCTTTTCGCGGGCTGAAACCAGGACCTTGCGTTTTTTGGTAACGCGCACCACCTTGGTACCATCAGCACGCACCACTACCTCTCGCCCTCTCTCACGAGAAGGCTTTTCCTCACTCAAGCGGCGAATAATGCTACGGACCTGCGTCAGGTTCTCCTCTTCGCCAGCATACTTATCTTCCTTATCTGTCATGTTGCAATTTATACTTAATCAATAACGTTCCCCGCTTCCTTCCCGGAGCCGATGATACGCCCGGTGGGGTCTACAATATCTACTTTCACAAACACCAGGAATGCCTTCCTGATTTTCTCCTCACCCTCAGAGCGGAACAAACGCCCAACCATGGGCAAATCACCCAGAACAGGCAGTTTGTCTTCATAGCGCACAGAACGGACTTCCTTCAGCCCACCCATCACGACAACCGAGCCGGAGCCCACTGTCAGTTTGGTATTTTCCATGCGGCGCTTAAACACCGGCTGGAGGATGCGGTTCTCTGTAATCATAATCCCCTGATTCGAATCAGAATCCTTCGGGACAATAGGAGCGTAAATGGGAGTACCCCAGTTTACAAACCCGTCAAACTCATTGATGGTCACAGTAAGAGCAAGAGTCGCCAGCCGGCCATCAGGAGATACATTGGCCTCGTGTACCTGCACAATGGAGCCAATGCCGCCCACGGCATCATCCGTCATACCAAAGCGGATAAATGATTCCGGATGTGCCGGAGAAGCCACGAACGCCTGACCGCGACGGTCATCGTCATCATTATCACCGCCGACGCTATACATCTGGATATCCATGGAGCGGACCTGTGGCTCAGCATACGTTTCGGGGTAGAAGATTTCGTTCACGTTGGCAAATACCACCTGCTCATCGCGGCCAGGGGTCATCACAATACGCGGGTTAGTCATGACATCAACCCCTTTCTTCTGCGCTGCACCACGCATAATCATGGTCACATCGCCAGAGCCCCACACGCCGCGGAAAGCGAAGATGCCCGGGGCCTTGTTCTGATGAGCATTCTGCACACTATAAACCCCGGCTCGGCCACTGCTGATCAGATTATCCATATTGTCAGTAGTAAGCACCATCCTACCGGAACGGAGTCCCTCCGTTGCAGAAAGACCGTTTTTGGGCATTGCCACCTGAGCCTGCACAGATGGTAAGCCCGCCACATCAGAGACAACTTGTTCCTTGGTGCCGGAAGCATACAACGCCTTGGGACCGATGTTGAAATTGAACATCCATTCAAAGCCCAATTCCTTCAAATCATCTTCGGAAACCTCCATTGCGATGATATTGAGGGATATGGCCCGGTCTGTCTCCAAAGGCATGGAAATCAACTCCTCAATTTCCTCCTGGTTATATGCCGTGTTGCGCACCGTCAGGGTACGGGTGGAGGCATCATACCGGGCACTGGAGCCCTCCGGGAACGAAACGCCCATTTCCTTCAGCGCCACCACGGGGTTTACGCGCTTCACGGCCACTCGGGGGGATGAGGAGGAGAAATCATCATCTTCTTCATCCTCTTCCTCCGTATTCTGCGTGTCAAAGAAATGCGGCGGTACGGAGTATACGCGCTCTACAAGAGGACCGAAATCACGCCCGGAGTACGAAAGCTCCACACCAATCGGCGTAATGTAATGAGTAATGCCCAGGAGTTTACCCAGAATGTTGAGCAAATCAAAAACGGAAACATCAGTCAGGTTCAGGTTCACCCTGCGGCTCATGATGGTCTGATACCCCTGGGAACCCTCCGCGCCGAAATTGGGAATCAGGTTAATGGGGCGACCTGCGCTGATTCCCTGGCCTTCAAAACGGGAAATCTGCCCACGCAGCGCATCCAGCACATCATTCACGGGAGCTTCTTCAAACGAAATTCTGGGAATGACCATCTCTTTCAGTGCGGCAGCCATGCGGTTCTCCGTCTCAGCATCCTGCTGCACCACAGAGCCAGACTCCGTTGCTGCCAGAGTCACGTTGTCCACATCCAGCGGCAAGGGTTCTTCCCATGCCTTATCCACCTCTGTCAATACTTTGCGGCGGAATGCCTCCCGGGCGGCACGGAAATATTCCTGGCGGCGCTTCTGCACCAGTTCCATGCCTCTCTTGGCCGCAGTATTGTACTGGTCAATCCGGCGCACGGCTTCAAAAGTCTCCAAAGCCTTGTCATAAAGCCCCAGGTCATAGTACCCGTACGCCAGCGTGAGCAGGCGGTTCACCTCTGCCACATTGCCCACGTGCTGGGGCGTCAGCGCAGGGTTTGTCCGCACCGGGTCCTGAGTCTTTGCTAACTCGTGAGCAGCAAACTTGTGCCCGGGCGAAAGCTCCAGTGCCTCCTGCATGAAGGCTACCGCCTCATCCGTGCGCCCCACAGTGCGGTAATCCATACCCTTGGCCACCAGCGCATCAGCCAGGCTGTCCTTAATGAATTTCACCTGCTTTTCTGTAGCCGGGGCTTTCGGCATCGCAGCCAGAGCCTCGCGATAGCAATCTACGGCAACACCATAACGCCCTGCAGTATAAGCAGTACGAGCCTCCTGCAATTTCTGCATAGCCGCGCGCACCGCATACTGGCGCTGCGATGTTTCAGTAGCAGCAACCGAAGAAGCCGACGACTCCTGAGCTACCGCCTGCGGGGCAAGGGAGAACGCCACCGATGACACCAGGGACAAGAGAACAGAGCGAGAATTAAAGCCATTCATAG
>JAFYRS010000071.1 GCA_017546845.1 Akkermansia sp. | reverse complement strand
TAGGTGGCTGAGCTTATCAAGGACGAGGTGCGCAAGGCTGGCGGCACGCCCATCGAGTTCAACCTCATCGGTGTGTGCGACGGTATCGCCATGGCGCATCAGGGTATGAAGTTCTCCCTGGCCAGCCGTGAGCTGATTGCCGACAGCGTGGAGACCATGCTTTCTGCCCATGCGTTTGACGCCTGCATCTGCATCCCGAACTGCGACAAGATTGTGCCCGGCATGGTGATGGGTGCGCTGCGTTGCAATATCCCGACGATTTTCTGCAGTGGCGGTCCCATGGCCGTGGGCAAGGGGCGCAATGGCGAGGACCTGGACCTCAACAGCGTGTTCGAGGCCGTGGCCGCTTGCACTGCTGGTAAGATTACCGAGGATGAACTGCACTATGTGGAGTGCCACGCCTGCCCGAGCGCCGGTTCCTGCAGCGGTATGTTCACCGCCAATTCCATGAACTGCCTGTGCGAGGTGCTGGGCCTGGCTCTGCCGGGCAACGGCACGCTGCTGGCGCTTTCTGAGGAGCGTAAGGAATTCTGGCGCGCAGCTGCCCGCCGCGCTGTGGAGATGGCAAAGCAGGGCGGCCCGCTGCCCCGCGACCTCATCACCGAAGCCGCTATTGATAACGTGTTCACCTGCGACATGGCCATGGGCGGTTCTTCCAACACCGTGCTGCACACGCTGGCCTTTGCTGCAGAAGCCGGTTTTGAATATGACCTGAAGCGCATTGACGAGATTTCCCGCCGCACTCCGAACATCTGCAAGGTGGCACCCAGCTCCCGCTACCACATGCACGACATGCTGCGCGCTGGTGGCATCATGACCATCCTGGCTGAAATCAACAAGATTCCCGGTGCCCTGAACACCAATGTGCCCACCGTGAGCGGCAAGACCCTCGGTGAGCAGATTGAAGGCCTTTCCACCCAGGATCCCGCCGTTATCCGCACGCTGGATAATGCCTACTCCAAGGATGGTGGCCTGGCTGTGCTCTTCGGCAACCTCGCAGAGCAGGGCGCCATCGTGAAAAAGGCCGGCGTGCTGCCTGAGATGATGGTGCACCGCGGCCCGGCTGTGATTTTCGAGAGCCAGGAGGATGCCTGTGCCGGTATTCTGGCAGACAAGGTGAAGCCCGGTGATGTGGTGGTCATCCGCAATGAAGGCCCGAAGGGCGGTCCCGGCATGCAGGAAATGCTTGCCCCCACCAGCTACATCATGGGCAAGGGCCTGGGCAACTGCGTGGCCCTCATCACCGATGGCCGCTTCTCCGGCGCTACGCATGGCGCCTGTATCGGCCACGTGTCTCCTGAAGCTGCAGAAGGCGGCCTTATCGGCCTGCTCAAGGATGGCGATATCATCTCCATTGATATTCCTGCCCGCAGCATGAATGTGGAGCTCAGCGATGAGGAGATTGCCTCCCGCCGCGCGGTGTGGCAGCCCACCATGCAGGAAATCCCCAGCAAGTGGCTCAAGCGTTACCGCAAGCTTGCCACCAATGCCAGCAAGGGCGCCGTCCTTGCCTGATTCTATACCAGAAAACAGATTTATGAGTGATACCAAACAAAACTTCATCGTCAAGTACTTCTCCGAATTCGGGGTGCTCCGCGAGTGTGGTAAGAACTTCTGGCTCACGAATTTCATTCAGTTCTTTGACGGCCTGTCGTACTTCACGCTCATCATCGTGTTCTCCCTCTTCCTGAACAAGTACTGCGGTTTCCGCGATGCGGACGCCCCGTACTGGGTGGGCATGTACACGCTTTTCGTTTCCCTGTTCGTGTTTGCCGTGGGTACGATTTGCGACATCATCGGCCTGCGCCGCACCTACCTGATCGGCTTCATCCTGCTGATTGGTGGCCGTCTGGTGCTTGGCATGGGCGCAGATTTCGGCACGGAGGTGCTGCAGCTCAGCCAGGATAGCTCGCGCTACTTCGTGATGGCCGGTATCGGTATGATGTCTTTCGGCACAGCATTCATGAGCCCCTGCATCACGACCTCCATCCGCCGCTTCACCACGCTGCGCTCCCGCCCCACCGGGTTCAATTTCTACTACCTGTTTATGAATGTGGGTGCCCTGCTGGCCGGTTTCGCCATTGTGGACCCGCTGCTCAAGTGGCAGGGTGACATTGATGGCCTGCTGTGGGTCATCAACTTTGGTACGGTCTGCAACTGCATCGCTTTCATCTTCACCCGCTTCATCGACGAGGACTTCTTTGCTGTGCCTGAGGAGCGTATCGTGAAGACGGAGAAGTCTGCCCAGCGTCCGCTGCAGCTGATTGCCCAGGTTGCCCGCGAGCGCGCTTTCCAGAAGCTCATTGTGTTCCTGGTGCTTACCCTGGGTGTGCGCCTGGTGTTCACGCTGCAGTTCCTGGTGATGCCGCAGTACTACCTGCGCACCATCGGCGATGACTTCAAACTGGGTTTCATGAACTCGCTGAATCCCTTTGTGATTATCACGGGTCTGATTCTCATCATCCCGATTCTCAACAAGTTCTCCACGGTGAAGCTCATGATCACCGGCATGAGCATCTCTGCCTGCTCGCTGCTGCTCATGGCAGTGCCGCCGCAGACCTACTTCATCATTCCCGGTATTGAAACCATCGGCCAGGCATACTTTGTGGCCATTTTCCTGCAGATTCTCATCTTTGCCTTTGGTGAGCTGCTGTTCAGCCCGCGTTTCTCTGAATACGTGGCCCGCGTAGCCCCCAAGGACAAGGTGGCATCCTACATGTCGCTTTCCGCTCTGCCCATGTTCATTGCCAAGCCGATTAACGGTGTGGTGGGTGGTCTGCTGGTTTCCTACCTGTGCTTCGATGGTATTGCCGCCAAGATGGATACCGGCCACATCGGCTTCTGGGATTCCCCCGAGTTCATGTGGACTATCTACCTCATCATGGCCCTCATTTCCCCGCTGGCCATCATTCTGACCAAGGACAGCTTCGTGTCGGATAACCCCGAGGAAACCACCGCCAAGGAAGACACCGCAGAGGATGTCGAAAAGGACGAGGAAGAGAACACCGTAACCGCTAACGCCTGATTTTACACACCATGTCTGATACACAACAAAAGACCGAATGGCTTCCCATCATCAAGGATATGTGCATCCTGGTGTGCATCATGGGGGCTCTGGGCTATGCCTGTAACCTGGCCATGAAGCCCTTTGAATCCGTGCAGGTCACGGACTCGCTCGTCTCCCTCATCCGCAAGGGCGGCGTGCAGGATGGCAAGGACGACATTTTCCTCAAGGAGTTCGCCGAAGGCTGCAAAGATAACAAGAATTTCGTGAACACGCCGGACAGCACCGGCCGCACCCCCCTCATGTGGGCTGTGTACACGAACTTCAACAACCCGCAGCTCTCCCTTTCCAAGGATGCCGACCGCGCCTACTATGTGCAGGCGCTCCTCAATGCTCCCGGTGTGAATATTCACGCCAAGGACCAGGACGGTTTCACCGCCCTCCACTGGGCTGCCTGGAGCGGCATGCCTCACTCTGTGGCTATGCTCGTCAAGGCCGGCCTGGATATCAACGAGAAGGAAGCCAACGGTTACACGCCGCTGATGCTGGCCGCCATGCGTGGCGATGATGCCGTGGTGAAGGTCCTGCTTCAGCTGGGGGCTGATACCGCCGCAGTGAACGCCGAGAGCAAGACCGCAGCCCAGCTGGCGGAAGAGAAGGGCGCTGCATACGACAAGCGCCAGTCCAAGGTATACAGCCTCATCTATTCAGAGGAGCGCTCCAAGGCCTACCATGCCACCCAGAGTCTGCTGAAGGCTGGTGTTCCCGCTGCTTCCATTGACCAGGTGCTGGCAGAGACGGATGCCTTGGTGAAAGCCGCCAAGGATAAAGCCGCTCCCCCAGCAGAGGAGGAGTAAAGCCAGACGCAACATTATCTGATACCGCCGGAGGGGAGTTCGAAAGAGCTCCCCTCCGTGTGTTCAGAAAACGCCTTCGTCCCACAT
>JAFYRS010000070.1 GCA_017546845.1 Akkermansia sp. | reverse complement strand
TTTGGATAAAAATTGCACATAATCGGCAGGAAAGGAGCCTTATCCGTTTTCATTTCCTTGGTTCTTTTTATGCAAATTTAAGATTGAATCTTGAATTTGCATAAAAATAATGCTACAGTATGGGCATGGCGAGCAAGAAGAAAATCGAGCGCGATGCGAGTGCTAACATACTGGAGGCAGCACGTATGTATCCGGTGGTGACGCGGTGTGGTCCGCGTCAGTCGGGCAAGACGACGCTGGCGCGGCATTTGTTTCCGGATTACGATTATGTAAGTCTGGAGGATCCGGATTCGAGACTTGCGTTTGAGAGCGACCCGAGGGGATTCCTGAAGCAGCACCCTGCCCCCTGCATTTTTGACGAGGTGCAGAATACTCCGAAGCTCGTCAGCTACCTGCAGGGCATTGTGGACAGAGAGAACAGGCCGGGCATGTACATTCTGACCGGCAGCCGCCAGATGGAGCTGCAGGAGACAATAACGCAAAGTCTGGCGGGTCGCTCGGGCATGGTGGATTTGCTGCCGCTTAGCCAGCAGGAGCTGCAGAAAGCCGGTATCCACCTCACGCGCGATGAAAAACTTTTCTACGGCGGGTTGCCGCGAGTGCATGCCCAGAAAATCAACCCCGGACGTGCCTATCCTGACTACCTGCGTACCTATGTGGAGCGCGATGTGCGCCAGATTATCAACGTGCGCAATGTTTCAGCATTCGAGACCTTTATCCGTCTACTGGCTTCTCGCGTGGGGCAGATTGTCAACTACTCCTCCCTGGCGGGAGACGTTGGCGTAAGCTCCATGACGATTAAGGAGTGGATATCTATGCTGGAGGCCTCGTACATCGTGTTCACGCTGCGCCCCTACCACAAAAATTACGGCAAGCGACTGACGAAGTCACCCAAGATTTACTTCACGGAGACAGGCCTGGTGACCTCGTTGCTGGGCATCAAATCCGCTGAGCAGGTAGGCCGCGACCCGCTCATCGGCAATATCTATGAGAACTATATCGTCTCTGAGTTCCTGAAAACCCAGCTGAACAAGGGGGAGTCTCCTGATTTGTACTTCTTCCGCGATTCCAATGGATTCGAGATTGACCTGATAGTGGAGCAGCAGCGTTGCCCCAAGCCCATCGAGATAAAATCGGCCTTTACCTATAACCCTGACATGTGTAAGAATCTCCGCAGCTTTGTCTCCATGGTGGGTGACAGCAAATCCCCTGCCCTGGTCTATGCCGGTTCGCCCATGGGAACGCTGCAAGGGGTCGACATTTGCAGCGATGAGGGTATTCCCGGGCTACTGGAGTAATACAAACCTTGCATAGTTACAAGCATTTTACTATATGCGGCTTAGTATACCTTTATGCAAATTTAAGATTGAATCTTAAATTTACATAAAGCCAATTTAAATCACTAAGCGTCTATCTCTTGCAATGATGCAAGATTTTTTCCTTCACCTCTCCAGCTCAGCTTTGATGAAGGGGGCTGTGGGAGATTTGGCGCGGGAGAGCTGGCG
The DNA here is from genome assembly GCA_017546845.1 of Akkermansia sp. Classification (GTDB taxonomy): domain Bacteria; phylum Verrucomicrobiota; class Verrucomicrobiia; order Verrucomicrobiales; family Akkermansiaceae; genus Akkermansia. The sequence continues at coordinate 2,188 of JAFYRS010000070.1, read as the reverse complement.
GACGGAGTCCAGGGCGGGCTAGAGTTCCATTGTCGGGTAGTTGGTGATATCTAAGGGCAAAGGTGTGAGTTGGTTAATTTCCTGCTCGAGTACCGCCAATTCTGCCATAATGACAGCAAATGAGGGTGCATCAGCCGAAAGCATCTCTCGTTGCATATTCCGATAATCAGCCTCCAATTCTTTAAGGATGTGTCCGGAAGGAATAAGGTGTATAGTGCCGGGCACAGCATTCGGGTAATCTGCCCAGCCGGCACGGTAGAAATAGTATTTGAACGATGAAACCTGGTATAGCAGACGAACATCGGCAAACGCACTTTTCTTCAGGTCAGCATTGCGAGCCATCATGATGGTATCGTAATAGTGCCTTGCATAACGAGAAGGCAAAGAGGAATTGCGATTTACCTGAGCATGTAATATGGTAATTTTCTCCCAGAATGCGCGTTCTGCGGTGGTAACGGTCACCTTTGCCTCGGCATTCTTGAAGAGTCCAGGATACTGCTCAGCCATGTACGGACTCACCGTGTGTTCTGCGTGCGGATCCCATGCAGCTTTAGGACCGATTTCCAGAAGAATCTCTGGGCGGATATAAGAGCCGGGGTAATTCTTCGGGTAAGTAATCACTATCACCTCGGGTGCTTCCTGAGATAAGGCGGCAGAACATATATCGCCACAGCATTCCTGAACAACTGGCAAAACAGCTTCTGCAACTTGTCTGGCATTCCATTCATCCAAAGCCTTCATCATCTTTTCCCGCCCTGCCTTACCATAGCGGGTTGACGGATTCCACTCCGTGGAGGTGCTGAATTCATCCCAATTCAGGATGAGGTCTATATCTTCAGAGAAACGCTTGATATATCCATATACTTTAGACAAACTGGTTCCACCTTTGAATATGATGGATTCCTTCAAAGTCGATTGAAACAGGCGTTGCAGCATCCAGCACACCCAGAAGTCTTTTTCTATGGCAGCAGGTGCCATATCCAGTTTCGCGGCGGTCTGGTTGATGATTTCCAATCGCTCGTTGAGCGAACGCTTTATGAATTTATCCATGATATCAGGCAGGTATGAGCGGCCGGAGGAGGCGGCGGAGTTTTTCGGAGAGAAGCGGGAGGGATTTCTGGAGATTCCGGCACAGTGCGGGAGTGAGGATGGAAGAATACAGGGCGCGATACGGCTCCGTAAGGGCGTGTTCACCCAGTTCCTTGACAGCCTGAATGAACATAGCACATTCGGTATTGCCAAGGCGTGCTTCTCCTGCAGGGATATGCTTGAACTCGAGTGTGCGACCCTCAATGTCAAAGGTACGGCTGGGACCGTCGGATAAATACAGGTGTCTGGTAGGAACCTGGGTACTCAGGCCAAAGTAATTCAATGCGGCATTGCCCGATATCTGGATATTCCACTTGTGCTTGCGGGCAAGCGCATGGGCAACCTTCTCCAGATCCGGTGCGAGAGTCTCCTGCAGGAGGGTGCTGTATCGGGGATAATCGTATATTCCCTTCCACAACGGACGAATGATGCCCTTATTCTTGAGCTGATGGAAGCACCAGGCAATATTTCCCTCCGTGCCTATATCACAGAAGTCGCTATAGGAAAAAACACAGCCCCTCCCCCAACGACGGAGAGTCGCAAGGATTCTCTTCTCCAGAGAAGCGGATGGTTCTTTCTTCTTCATGCCCACAATGTAGCACCAGACAAAAGAAATTGCAAACTTTTTTCTTCTTTTTTGTGAAAATATTTACTTCCCCCTTAACTTTCTCTGGTTGTGGTTACTTGATACATTTTCTTCTAATGGTAATTAAGCATTTTAATTAGATACTGCTGCATTCTCGCAATGACTGAATAATCCCCCCAGACAGGCTGAAAGAGCGTTAGCGAAAAACAGCGGACGCACTTGCACCACTTCCCAATCCATGGCACGCCAGATCTGAAGTCGTGAGCTCCAACAAGAAAAAAGGCCGGGGATTGCTCCCCGGCCTGATTTTGGATTTTTTTATCTGCTTTACAGGTCGTACTGGGCGAGGGTGTCGCAGCAGCAGAAGAAGTTGCGGTCGCCGTAGGTGTTGTCCACGCGGGAGCAACCGGGCCAGAACTTGTGCAGCAGCTGGCCGGGGGCCGGGTAGGCAGCCTCGCGGCGGGTGTAGGGGTGCGTCCACTCATCTGCCGAGACAGCCAGGGCGGTGTGCGG
>JAFYRS010000069.1 GCA_017546845.1 Akkermansia sp. | reverse complement strand
CGAGCGTTGGCCGTGCTGGGGAGCGTGGTGGCGGTGGTTTATGCGTTGTTTGCTATCCGTGCCTGGCTGGATATTCGCGCTGCCCGGCGGGAACTTGCAAAACTGGGGACTCCAGCGCGCCTGGAGCTGCAGATGCCTTACTATGAGCTTGCTGCCCGCTTTCAGGCTCTCATCCGTGTGGATGAAGGGGTGCAGGTGTCGGAGGGATACCTTTCCTGGGCAGCTCCGGAGTACGGCAGAATCTGCATTTCCAGAGAGGGAGAATCAGATTGGAAGGCTCTTTACTGGTTGAATGATAACGCAACGCATGGCCTTGCCTTGTACCACCGGGGGACGCTGGCCGTTTATCCAGCGTCTGCGCAGGCATTGTTTGAGACTCCGTTTATGAAAAGCATCCTCCTGCCCACGCGGGAGGAATTCAATGCATGGCTTTCTGCCCGCGGTTCTGCCAGTAGAAAATAAGGGCTGCAAGAATGCCGCCCAGGGTATCCTGCACCATGTCCTTGTGCGCGTCCCATACATCTCCCTGGGAGCCGAGGAATGCCTGGCCGGCATCGCCTCCGTCAATTTCGGCGTATATCCACTCTACCAGTTCCCAGAAGCCGGCGATAGCCAGGATGAAGACAACGCTGAACACGGCGGCGGTTCTGACGCTATTGACCAGTCTGCAACGCCAGAGCAGCTCGGCAATGGCAATGCCACCCATGCCCACCACGAAGTGTGCCACTCGGTCATAGTGGTTTCGCTCAAACCCGAACAGGTTGGTGACAAAATCGAAGGGGACGAGTTCAAAGGTGTAGTGTGCTCCGATAACCTGAATGTAGCACCAGATACCCAGGATGATATAGGCTGTGTCTGAGAAGCGGAACTTGCGGTAGCCGAGGACGAGAGCGCCCACCAGCAGCAGGGCGACGGTCATTTCTGTCCACCATACCTGGGTATCGTGCGGGCTGATGGCAGACCAGCAGGTGAGCGCGATGAAGATCAGCAGCAGGAGAATCGGGGTGCGGTGGGACATAATGCTTTATTCCTCTTCGTCCGTTTCACCTTCGGGGGATTCCTGTTCAGGCGTTTCTGTCTCGGGGGCCTCTTCCGGCTCCGGGGTGTGCTGCGTCATGAAATTCTGAATCTCCTTGTATTTCTCCGGGGAGATGATGTAGTCGGTCACTCCTTCGTCCAGGTCGGTGATGAGGGTTCCGTCCACATTGCGTTCAATGTGGTAATAGTATTCCTTATCACCGTTGCGGCAGATGCCGAGCACAGGCTGGGTGTTCTGGAAGGTGCTGATGACATCTGCCGAGTTGAAGAACTCGCGGGTGGAATCCGGCAGCTTGTAGGTATTGGTGGGGTCTGCCACTCCGGCCATGATGTTTTCGAAAGCGGCAATGGCGGCTTCATCGCGTATCATGAGGCTTTCGCCATCTTCCAACGGGTCGATGATGAGCTGGTTCTGCACCATGCAGCTGCAGCACAGGAGCGGGAGTAAAAAGAAAAGATGTTTGTTCATGAGAGGAAAAAATCAGAGAGTGAGTGCCAGCAGGAAGAGCCCCATGTGCAGGGAGGATAGCCCCAGCAGCATGTTCATTTTCTTGTTGGCAGGCATGGTGTTGAGTTTCAGGAGAATGAAGCCGCCCAGGATGATGGCGGCCAGCCAGACGAGGTTCCAGTTGAAGCCGGGCAGGAAGAAGGCGGTCTGCTTCAGCGTGACATAGGGCGCTACGAGGAAGGCCATGGCCAGGCCGCGGGCGCGTTTCTCACCCCAGCGCACAGCAAGGGTTCGTTTGCCGGTGGTGGCGTCTTCCTTGCGGTCGCGGATGTTGTTCACCTCAATGAGCAGGCAGGAGAGCAGCCCGCACTGCACACCCAGCACGATGGCGCAGCAGTAGACCTCCAGAAAGCCCGGTTGCCAGCCAATCTGCACAAATACCGTGCCCACCACGGCAACGAGCCCGAAGAAGAGCAGTACAAAGAGTTCCCCCAGACCGTGGTAGGCCAGCGGCCAGGGCCCCCCGGTGTAGCCGTAGGCAAAGAAGAGGCTGGGAATGCCGATGAGCAGCACCGGCCAGCCCTGCGCCAGAATGAGCGGTACGCCGAATGCCGCTGCTGCGACCAGGAAGAAACAGCCCCAGAGTTTCACGGCCGTGGGGCTCATGTCTCCGCTGGCGGTGATGCGGCGGGGACCCTGGCGTTGGTCGGTATCCGCGTTTTTCGTGGCGTCAATGGCGTCGTTGAAGAAGTTGCATGCAATCTGGATGCAGGCGCAGCTCAGGGCTGTGAAAGCCGCCAGCCACCAGTCCAGCCGGATGCCGGTCTGGGGGAAATGCTGCTGGAATTTCCAGACAATGAGACAGCCGGCCCACACCGCCACGAATCCTGCGGGGAGGGTTTTGGGGCGTGCGGCCAGGATGATGGAACGGAGCTTGTTCATGAGGGAGGTAGAATCATTTACGGGGGAAGTGGCGGCGGCCACCAGCGGCGGCGCGGAAGGGGGTGAACAGGTTATCCAGCCCGCTGTTCTTGATGAGGAGGGTCTGTTCCATGAGTCTGCCGAGCTTGCCTTTAGGCCAGCCGCGCTGCCAGAACCAGTCGAGGTATTCGGTGGGTAAATCCATGAGCGGGCATCCCTCCGGCGGGTAATTCGCTGGCCCGTACATGCCGTAGGGCATGTGCGTGGAGACTATGTCTGCCAGCAGCTGCCGCAGGTCCTCTGCCGTGGGTATGGGGGCTGCTTCCATCAGCGCACAATGCTCCAGCCTATGCTTTCCCCTGCGTACATGGGCACAACCTGTTCGCCATAGCTGCGGTAGCTGGCGGGTACGCTCATGGGCGTGTCCTCCAGGGTAACAGTTTTCTGCACGGGCTGCAGGCCGTACCACTGACAGGCGTTGCCGCTCACAAAGGCCTGGAGGTTCTCCAGTGCGCCGTGTGCGGCGAAGATTTCGGCCAGCTTGGGCAGGGCTACCGGGCCGGTGAATACGCCCGCCGCGCAGCCGCAGGCCTCCTTTTTGCAGCGCGGGTGCGGGGCAGAGTCGGAGCCGAACATGAGGCGGGGGTGTCCCTCCAGAGCGGCGCGGAGCAGGGCATCGCGGTCTTCCGGGCGCTTGGCAATGGGCTTGCAGAACAGGTGCGGGCGCAGGGCTCCGCCAGCCACATCATCCAGGGTGATGATGAGGTGCTGCAGGGTGACGGTGGCGCAGATGTTCGGGAACTCATCCAGCAGGCGCACGGCTTCTGCGGTGGTGATGTGCTCCATGCTGAGTTTGAGCTTCGGGTACTTTGTGGCCAGGTGGCGGTAGACAGCCAGGAATTCCTGCTCGCGGTCCATCACAAAGCCGTGGCTTTCTCCATGCACCAGCAGGGGAATCCCCATTTCTTCCATGAGGCGGAGTGTTTTGTCTGCCTGGGCCATGTCGGAAACGCCGCCTTCACTGTTGGTGGTGATTCCGGCGGGGTAGAGTTTGAACCCGAAGAAGCCGGGTGCTTCTTTGGCTGCGATGAGTTCTTTTTCGCCCAGAGGGGTGAAGAACAGGGTCATGTAACGCGTGAAATCGGCTCCATCCAGGGCGGCGGCAATGCGGGCGTCGTATGCCTGCATGGCGGCAGGGGTGGTGACTGGCGGCACGAGGTTCGGCATGATGACCGCACCTGCAAAATCGGCAGAGAGCGGGGCGGTGAGTTTCAGCATGTCACCATCGCGCAGGTGCAGGTGCATATCCAGCGGTGAATTCAGCGTTATTTTCATGCGTGTTATTCTACTACAGTTCTCTCTGTTTTTCAAGCTCGGGATTGGGCGGAAATCAGACCCCATCAAGCGCCCAGCGCAGGTATTTGAGCGATTCGCCCCATATTTTGCGGCTGGTGCTGCCCAGAACAACCACGATGACGGCTCTCCCGTTGCTGGATGCGCAGGAAATGAGGCATTTGCCCGCCAGATTAGTGTAGCCGGTCTTCATGCCCTGCACCCAGGGGTGCGAGGTGAGCAGGCGGTTGGTGGAGCGGATGATGCGTACTTGCCCGTTGTTGCGGCGGAACTCATAGGCGGGGATGTTGATCATGCCGCGTATGGTCTTGTTGTTGTAGGCATAGCAGGCAGCAAGCGCCATATCGTATGCCGTGGAGTATTGCTCGGCGGGCAAGCCGTTCGGGTTGGCAAAATGGGTGTTGTGCATGCGCATGCGCCGGGCGCGGGCGTTCATGCGGGCCACAAAGGCCTCCACGCTGCCGGCGCAGTCGCGCGCCAGGGAGACAGCCACGTCATTGAAACTGCCGATGAGCATGGCCTGCAGCAATTCACGGCGGGTATATTGTTCACCCGCGCGCAGATTCAGGCGGATGGGCGGCGCCAGTCGGTCGGATGCTTTAATCGTGACCATATCATCCAGGTCCTTGGTGTCGCACACACACAGGGCCGTGATGATTTTCTGCGTGCTGGCAACCTGCCGGCGCATGTTGGCGTTGTAGCCGTACAGCACGTTGCCATTATAGGGGTCGATAACGCAGACGGCGGCGCAATCCGGCCGGGGGGCGGGAACTTGCGGCGTGGGCAGGGGGCGCGCCGGGTTCAGGCCGCTGCTGTATGCTCTGCGTATGCGTTTTGCATTCTGCGGAATGCCAGAGGGATTCTGGCCGACAAAGGGCTGGTTCTGCACGAATGGTGCAGTGAACGCGGCTTCTGTCTCGGTTATTGCGAGGGCGCAAAGGCTGAGTATGGCGGCTAGAAAACGCATGGCGAGAGAGTGTATTTCAGCCCCCCTGCATTTGCAAGCCTAAAATACGTCCGCTAGGCTTGCTTGAAGCGGCCACCGGGCAGGGGGATGATGCGGCGCTCAATCTGCAGGCGCATGAGCAGCGGCGTGATGCTGTGCGCTCCCCGTCCCAGAGCGGTGCAGAGGGCATCCAGTGTGTCATGCCCGGCATGGAGCGCCTGCAGGATGTCGCTGCTTTCTGCATCGCTGAGCGGTTCCCGTACGGGGGCTGTTTTCGGTTCAAGTGCTGATTCCTCAGCAAAGAGTTCCATTTGATATGGCTGTTCTCCCCAGCCCATATCATCCAGTAGTTCTGCCGGTGAGGTGCAGAGGGTTGCGCCATCGCGGATGAGGGCGTGGCAACCGCTGAAACTTATCTGCGAGATGGGGCCGGGGATGGCGAATACCCGGTTGCCGTAATCCGCCCCGGCCATGGTGGCGGTGTGCAGCGAGCCGCTGCGCTGCGGCGCTTCCACCACCAGCGTGGCCCGGCTCCAGGCGGCCACGATGCGGTT
>JAFYRS010000068.1 GCA_017546845.1 Akkermansia sp. | reverse complement strand
GCTTCTTGGCACGACGCACAGCACCGAAGCGCTTCTGGAACTTGTCGATACGACCCTCGGTGTCCACGAACTGGTTCTTACCGGTGAAGAAGGGGTGGGAGTCGGAGGTGATACCGCAGGAAATCACATAGTGCTCAACACCGTCGATTTCTTCCTTCTTGGCGGAAGTAGCGGTGGAGCGGGTGATGAAACGGCGGCCCGTGGTGATGTCCACGAACACTACAGGATTGTACTTGGGATGGATGTCTGCCTTCATAATCGTTGAGGCTGCGTTACCGTCGCAGCGCGCTGGGATTTTACGCTTCTTTTTCTCATTGTCAAGTCGTATTTTACTCAGATTACCTATTCTGACACAAAATTCAGTATTTTTCATATTTTCATGTGCAAAATACAGACAGAAGACGCGTTTTCCGCATCAGCAGCTACGGCGGGCGCTGAGCGCCGTGATGCGGACCGGTGGAGAGGGAGTCATCCAGATTAAGGCCGCCGATTTCGGGGTTGACGGTATCTGAACCGTACTCCACCTTCGCGTCCTGGATTTCGGACTTCTTATCCACCAGCACACAGTTCTGCGCGACGCCCGGCCTTACCACCCAGCTTGGCAGAAGCGCCGCGCATATCAACATGCAGGTGGCTCACCTCGCCCTCCAGCGTGGTGCTGTTGTGGCGGGAAGAAATGAGAACCTGCATATCGGCCATATCAGGCTGCTGCAACAGAGCCGTGCCCTCCTCGCGGATGTCCATATCACCCTCCACCCCGGCATCCACTTCATACTTGTTGCGGCAGCCCATGGGGATTTCGATACGCGCGTCTACGATACGGGGAGGAGTCATACCATGCATCGAGCCAGTTCACCACCATCTGTCATGCCCCCCCATCCATTCCATTCAATTTCACCTTGATTATTTTTCCTTTATAAGTAGAATGACGCTATGTTTACGCGCCTTTCTTCTCTGATGATGCTGAGTGCCGCTCCCCTGCTGGCAGAAATCAGCTACATTCCAGCCCAGCCTGCCGGTCTGGCTCCGGAAGATTTGCCGGGGTACAGATGCGAAATCATGGAGCTGCTGGATTATAACCCATCCCACCCCGATGAGGACAAACGCACCAGAGCCCTGCAACGCATACGCGAAAACAAGAATGACTGCGTGAATGACAGCGCCGGACACGATGGATTCTGCTACACGCCGCTGTATGTTGCCTGCCAGCTGCAGGATGAGGAACTGGTGCAGGCCTTGCTGGCTCAAGGGGCAGATGCCTGCCACCCCTGCATGCAGGGGCTCATGGGGAACCTCCCCACGGAGCTTGAAAACCTGCTCAGAACTGCCAGGTCCGCGCCCCGCCCTGCCGCCACTTCCCCGGAGGAATGGGAACGCCGTTTCCTCGAACAAATCGGCGGCAAGGTATTCTGGAATGCCACCAGATCCACCTGCGCCGCGGTCACGCAGCAGGCAGATGCTCCCGGTCTCTATGAAATCTGGTGTCTGCGAGCCAACTCCCGCGGGCGGTTCATTCCGGTGGGTGTCTGCATCATCCATGCCCCGCATTTCAACGTGGATGAAGTAGTGCTGCACCGCGGCATCATGAAAACTATCCTGGGCAAGCCTGGTGTCAGCACCCACGCAGATTTGCACTACCAGCTCTTTCATTACGCCCGGTTCGATTTCAGCCAATCCACCACGGCCCCCACCCGGAGCAACAATCTGGGGCACCCGGTTTCCAAGCTGCCCATGTACACAAAACTTCTCCATCTTGTAGAATCCTGACAGAAAAATCCGTTTCCTTAACAGGATGACCAGCGCTTGTACGCTTGTGTTATCGAACTCCAATAACCCCCGATACACCAACATGAAGAAATTAGCACTTATTCTCGCACTGGCTGCCGTGGGCTGCGCTTCTGCGGCCATCACCCTGCCCACCAGCAAGGCTGAACTGAAGTCAGCCCTCGCCGCAAAGAAAGCCGCCGCCAAGGCTGAAAACGATGCCAGGAACGAAGCCGCCAAGAAGGCACTGACCGACAAGGTGAACGAAGCCAAGGCTACTGTGGCCGAAGCCCAGGCCAAGGTGGATGCTGCCAAACAGACCGCGACCGATGCCAAGGCCAGGCTGGACGCGCTGAAGGACGCCCCGGCTTCCACCCCTTCCGTGGAGCTTGAAAAACCCTCCATTGAGGCTACAGAATCCGGGCTTATCATCAAAAAGCCCAGCCTGAAAATCAAGTAAAGCCCCTGGCGCTTCCCTGCTTTTCTCACCACCCAACGGGAATTTTCCGCCGGGTGGTGGTGTTTTCAGCCCAATAAACATTGACAACCGGGCACTCCGCCCCTAAAATAATGGTGCAGAGTATTATCTGTTTCCTCTGCTTCTACTGTCATACCTCTCCCCCTCCACACACTCCCGATTATGTCTCCCAAACTCAAGACTTTTCTCGAACGCGGCTTCAGTACAATCGTTCTGCTTTCTCTGCTCGGCGGCGCCGTGGCATGGCACGAACCCATCGGCTACGCCGGGCTCATCTGTGTGCTCTGCAACCTGACCAGCTGGGAGTGGTTCAACATGCTCAAAGGCACAAACGCCAACCGCATTCTTTCCCTAGTGGCGGGGCTGCTCTATCCCTGGCTCATGGCCGCCGTCTGCCTGGCAGATAAAGCGCATATAGTAGAAGTAAATGCGTCCAGCTCGGTTTTCGCTATTGCCCTCGGGGCTCTTGTCCTGTACACCATACTGGCGTTCTGCGGCCAGCTGTTCCGCATGGATTACCGCGGCAAGACCGGGGCGGAGATGATGGACGGCATGGGGCTCACCCTGCTTTCCTTTGTGTACCCGGTGTGGATGTTCTCCTTTGCCCTCATCTGCCTGCACGAGGAGGTTACCATCTGGGCCATGCTCTGGCTGGTGCTCTTCACCAAGATGAGCGACATCTGGGCTTACATGAGCGGCGTGCTGCTGGGTGGTAAATTCATTACGCGCAAGTTCAGCCCCAGTGTCTCCCCCAAGAAGACCTGGGAGGGCATCATCGGCTCCATCATCATCACCCTCACCGTGGGCGCCGTGCTGCTGCCTGCGCTCAACCTCGCCGACTGGGAAACCGTCGGTTCCCTTCAATTCCTGCTCCTTTACATTCCCCTGGGCCTCCTGCTCTTCTTCCTCTCTGTCTGGGGTGACCTCGCAGGCTCGCTCATCAAGCGTGGTCTGGCGGTGAAGGACAGCGGCTCCCTGCTGCCGGGTATCGGCGGTATCTTCGACCTCATCGACTCCCCGGCGTTCACCGTTTCCACCGCGGTCTGTGCCGCTCCCGCCATCGGGACTGTGCTGATTCTGTTCTCCTGATTTCATACCGCAGCTATGGGCGCGCGCATCCCCCTTCTCATCAACCCGAAGGCCGGCAGCCTTTTCCGCTCCGGATTCAAGAAGTGGCTCAGAAACCACCGGGAGGAGTTCCGGCTCGTGCCAACCCGTAGCGCGGCAGACCTCACAGAAAAAGCGGCTAAACTGGCCGCCAAGGGTGAAGCCGTTGTAGCCGCCGCCGGGGGAGATGGCACCCTGATGGGTGCTGCGGCCGGCCTCATCGGCACCGGAACCGCGCTGGGCATTGTGCCCTGCGGCACCATGAATGTGTTTGCCAGAGAGCTGGGCATCGGCTCCCGCCGCTTCGACCGCGCGCTGGCCGCAATGAAAGGCGATGAGACGCAGGAGGTAGACATTTTCACCGTCAACGGAAAACCATTTCTGCAGATGGCGGGTTTCGGCCCGGATGCCCGGGTGATTGAGCTCATCACCCCTCTGCTTAAAAAGCGCATGGGTGCCGCGGCGCACGTGGTCACCGGCATCAAGGTGGCGCTGGAAGCCCCCCCCATGATTACCATGACCCTGCCGGACGGCGAGCAACTGCGCGGCACACAGATTATCATGGGCAACGGCAAGCGCTACGGCGGCGAGGCTCATCTTTTTGCCGATGCCGCATTCGATGACGGACGCCTCGACACAGCCGTCATCAATCAGGAAAACATCGCCGTGCTCTTTGAGGTGCTGGGGCTCATGGTATCCCGCGGGGCCACGCAGCATAACATTTCCGACTTCACCACCCTCCGCAGCATCAAAAGCTGCACCATCACCGCTGAAGCGCCGCTGCCCTACCAGCTCGATGGCGATTACGCAGGCTCGCTCCAGCCCGGCGAAGAGCTCCGCATTGAACGCCTCGCACACAAGCTCAAGGTGAAAATACCGGCGGCAGGAGAAGGAATCACCCCCTTCGACCGCCTTCTCGCCCATCCGCTGCTCAACACCCTGCGCGGCAAAATCAACCTGGTGCTATAACGCCGGCATCAGTACGCCTTCAGGCGCTTGCGCATAGCATCCCAATCAGTCTCGTGCAGCAGCTTCAACAAGTTGCCATACCAGAACTCATGGTAGCCGAAGCGTTCCTCCCGGAACTCGGCCACCGCCTTTTCCACGCTCCAGTTCTGGAACACAATCCGATACGCTGCCACCACCGTACCCGTGCGGTCGGAACCGTGCCAGCAGTGCACCAGCACCGGCTTGGGCGCACGGTCTATCAGAACAAGACAATTCTCCACATCCGCAGCGGTCAGTTCCCCCGCCGCCACAGGATAGGCCATGAGCACCAGGCGCGTATGCCGGGCCTCGCGCGTATCGCTGTGGTATTCACGCAAATTGAGGACTGAGCGCACCCCCGCATTCTGCAAGGCGGAAAAACCCACCGGTTCAGGCTGGGCAGAACGATACAGTTCCTCGGATATCTTGTAACAGTTTTCCACCCCGGGCAAAGAAATGGATTCCGAAGCAAACACCCAGGAGGTGAATGCCATGAGCAGAGTGGTGAAAATCGTCTTCATTCCTGTTCCGTGGGTTGGTCATTGGTATTTTCGGCAGCGCCCTGCGCCTCTTCCTGTTCCTTCTGCTGCTGCTCGTATTTTTTCTGCAGCTCCTGCAACTGGGATTGCACCTCGCTGAGCAACTGCTTCATCTGCGCAGATTCCTGCTCAACAGCCGTTACTTTTTCGGCAGGCGGCTCAGATACAGGTGACTCCGCCGTTTTTTCTTCCGCCACGGGTGCCGCTTCGGGTGAAGAAACAGCTGTTTCCTCTACCGCAGGCGGCGTTTCAACGGGCTTTTCCTCCGCCTCAGGTGCCGGCTCTGCAGGAGATTCCACCACCACAGGCGCCACTTCTGCCGGTTTTTCCACAGTGACGGACTCAGGCGCAGCTGCGGGCGGTTCGACCGCAACGGGCTGCTCCGGCTGCTCCACTACCGGTTTGGATTCTTCCGCCTTCCGGCGGTGCATGGGAGAATCCGGATGCACCAGGGCACCACGGGATTTCAGATAGGCGCAAAGCGCACGCGATGCCTTGGAATGGTAACGGTCGTAATGGATGCGGAGGGAATTACCACGGCGGTTCAGCTCATTCACATCGGCACCGGCATCAATCAGCAGGCGCGCAATCTCCACCGCCACCTCCGGGCTGTCCTTGCGGCGGGCTGGAATATTAAACAAGGGCTCCTGCCCATATCGGCGCGCACGCGGAGAAACCTCTATGCTGGCCCCGGCCTCCAGGGCCAGACGCACCCCCTCCACATCGCCCTTGCGAATGAGGTCAAGTAAGGGAATACGGCCCACCATACGTGTCTTCTCAGCCGTGGGCTCTGCAGCCTTGCTGCGCGCCAGGCCATTCTCCTTCAGATGCTGCACCAGGTCATCGCGATACCACTCCCAGTTCAGCTGCCAATCTGCCATACGCGTGGCAAGATTCTTTTCACCAAACTGCAGCAGCAGCAGACGCATCTCGTGGTTGAAACTCTCATTCCCCAGCTCGCAGAACGGCGCAATCGTCACCACGCGGTTCCCCTTCCAAGTCGTCATGGGAGCATCGGGATTTGCGCCTTTTTCCAGCAGCACACGAGCCATGCGCACACGCGCTGCAGCCGAGCGAGGCGTCATGAAACGCACCAGCAGCCCCAGCGGCGTATCGCCCACATAACCCAGCTGCTGCCAGTCACCAGGGCGCGTATCCACAGCCACCCCCTCCTCTATCAGTTTGGCAAACAACGACTCATCCGCATACACACAAGCCGCCTGCAACGCACAGAACCCACTGGGCGACATCTGCGCCGCCTCCCCCGTGTGCATCATCTCGTACAGCAACTCCGGCATCTCGCTCTGCCAGCTCCACTGGCCACGGTAAATACCGGAATTCTGCTCCATCATCTGCGGTGAATTATCATGAGGGTCATTCGTCGGCCGCACATCAGCAATACCCGTTCGACCGGCCAGCAAGTCCAGCGACGAATAATTCTCGATGCTCCACTCCGCCGCGTGCAGCAGAGTAGAACACATCAACAAGGCTGTGGCACAAAATAACCTCATACAAAAAGAGCCGCCCTATTGTGCCGCATGAGCCCCGCAGCGTCAAGCCCATTCTATGACTTCCCGACAACAGCATCATCATGCACCACAGCCACCACTCATTCCCCCGACAAAAAAAAACCGGGAGGTTCAACTGAACCTCCCGGCCTTTAAAATATGGTTTGCGAAACCTCAGCTATTAGATGCTGTCACCCAGCTTCTTCATAGCCTCAGCGGCGCGGTTGGAGTAACCCCATTCGTTGTCGTACCAACCGCAAACCTTCACCATGTTGCCGCCCACCACATAGGTGAAGCCGGCGTCGAAGATGCAGGAGTGGGGGTTGGAAACGATGTCCTGGAGAACGAGGTCCTCTTCGGAG
>JAFYRS010000067.1 GCA_017546845.1 Akkermansia sp. | reverse complement strand
CTGCACATAGGAGGCCATGCGGGGGGGAGTCTTGAGCTGGCTCTCACGCACAACGCAGATATCGCCGTTGTAGTTCACGGCGTGACCTTTGCGGAGCTGAATAACGGGAACTTTTGCCATAACGCGCGGAGAGTAGCAGAGGACTCCCTTATAGTCAAGCTTTTTCTCATACCGCGCCGCGCGGATATCAAAAAAAAGACGGCGCCAGTGAACTCCGGCGCCGCCTTGACTGGTTATATCATCAGAAAGCCACGCGCATACCGACCTGCGCATCGAAGCTGTGTGAATCGCCGCGGATGATGCCTTCCGCCGTGCCGAAGAGCGAGACGCTGTTGCTCACCGGCACCTCCAGTCCGGCGCCCAGTTCCCAGCCCCAGCGGTCGCGCTGGGCGCATTCCTGGCGGTAGTCGTAGCCCTCGAAACGCATCTTCACCGCCGGGTTCACATCACCCACGGAGCCAATGGCCCCCGTCTGCACGGTGAACATGCCCGCGGGGGCATTCCACAGGGGAGTCAGCGCCACGTTGTAGCGCACGCCCAGAAGCACATCGGTAGCCCAGGCATCCTGGCTGCGCACGGTGAGCGCGCCGTCGCGGAAGCTGTCGAGCTTGTTCCAGGAGCTGTCCACCGCTCCGAATAACTGCATAGTGGAGCTTTCAGTCTTCAGCACATCATAGGCCACTTCCTGAATGAAGTTAATGGCATAGCCATCGGCATCCATGGATTTCCGGCCATGCTTCATGTGGTGGGTATGCAGCCCCATGCCCAGCGAGGTGACAAAGCTCCAGCGGTCCATGCCGTACATGCTGTACACATCGAAGCGGGTGTTATCCTCGTGGCGGCGGCGGGCGTAGTCTGTGCCCAGGCTGGTGTGTCCGTACGAAACGGCCACGCCCATGGTGGCATCCTTACTGGCCATATATTCCAGCAGCATCATGGCGCCGGCCTCAGTGCGGTTATACCCCGCGCCATGGTAATCGGCATCCACCTTGTTGTTATCGTAAAAGCCCTGCACCCCCACGCGCCAGCGGCGCATATCGGTAATCGTACCAGGCGCAGAAAGTTCACGTCCCTTGCTATCCAGACAGCCAGGCACCTGCATAGAGAAAGCCCCCAGCGAGGCTCCCTTGCCCATGCTGGAGCGCAGGCGGCGCAGGTGCGCCATGTTACCGTCCAGCTGGCTGCTCATGGCTGTGGCAAATTCATGCCCGCTCATGGCATCAATCTGCGCTTTCACCGCGGCTTCATCGCGCGAGTTCACCAGCGCCGAGACAGCTTCCGGGGCAGTACCATCGGCCACCATGGCCTGCAGCACGGAATAGAACCGGCGCTGGTTGTTGTTCAGCGAAAGCGTGGCGGCATTCAGCTCCCGGATAACCAGGGTGCCGTTTTCCAGATTCCAAAGATTCGAGGAAACGGTCTCGCCATTCAGGGTGATGGCTACATCCCCCACGTTTTCCACCTCATCAAAGCCGAACACGGCTATGAGGCCGGAATCATCAGCCGCGTTGGTCACGTTCACGGTAGAGCCCGCCGCCAGTGTCAGGCTCTTTCCCGTCACCCCGGAATCATTGCTTCCCTCCATGTCAATGTTAAGCGTGCCGCCCAACACGTAGAGGGATTCCACATCTTCCATCACGCCCGCACTGGTATTCAGCGTACCGTTCAATTCCACGGTCACAGATGTACCTTCTGCCGCATTCGTCAGGGATTCTATGGTGGCGCTGCCGTTATTCACGTTCACCTCCGTAAAATCAGCCAGGCGCACAGCGCCGTTGTAAGCCTCATCTGCCGTACCGAAATCAATGCTCTTCGAGCCGGCAACCGCGCCGGGAGTAACTGCCGCCGCATTATTGGAACCGCCGTGAAGCGCGCCCGTCACGGTGGCGGAATCCCCCGTCATGACAATGGAGGTGCTGCCGCCCACCTGGTCATTCATACCAGCGGCATAGACATCGCCGTTAATCACACCGCCGGAAATTTGGATGCGGGTATCGTTGGTCACGGTTGCAGCGGACTCATCATACGAACCACCACCGTAGACATTACCGGTGATTTCACCGCCGGATATGCTGATTTCTGTGGAATCCACAGTAGCCTGGCGGCCACCCGCGTACACATCTCCCAGAATGGCAGCATCGCCGGTGATATTGATACTCACCTTGCCATCCACCCCATCGAACGATCCACCCGCACCACGGATGGCATCCTGCTGCCCGGCCTGGCCGACCGTGCCGCCCGAAATGTTGATGGTCACCCCATCTGCCCCGATATTATGCGATGCCCCGGCTGCACCCTCACTGGTGGTATTTCCACCGCGGATCTGCCCCACGGAACCGCCGGTCATATTGATTTCCACCCCCTGCACCTGTGCGGGCGTGTAGCCCGGGCGGGCGTTGGTGGAATCCGTCATGTTGGCACCGCCCACCAGGGTCCCGACCGTACCGCCGGAAATATTGAAGGTGATATGGCCACTCGTGACATCGGAATACAGGTATGTACCCAGGAGGCTGCCTACATTGCCACCACTCATATCAATGACAATATCCCGGGTGTCGGCCACACCATCGAGATACGGAACCTCATCCACCCCGGAGTTCACAAAGGGAACGGAGTACGGCCCCTCCACATACGCCGCATCAGTGGCGGCGGTAATGGTGGTATTGATATCAAACACTGCCTGTGCGCCAGTACCGCTCACCAGCGTGGCCTGGCGAGTCACCCCGGTTTCATCCGGGGGCATCTGGTATCCGCCCACTAATTCACGGCGGGTACCATCCAGATACGCCTGCTTATCACTTGTATCGTCTGCCTTACTACTCATCGTGCCGGCCACCACCACAAAGGCAGTTGTGCTCAGCAGAGCCAGAATTCGTTTATTCCTAATCTTCATAGTTACACAGGGCTGTTCATCTGCACAGCCGCTGCGCCAGAGATTATCGCAGTTAGACTCCTGACATCAAGGAGTTAGAATATCCATTAGAATTCACCCGTCAGGCGGAAAAGAAAACAGGAAGCGCCTTTCAGCCCTTCACGAAATAGCGCACCATGATGAAATTCAACGGCACCACGATGACGTAGACAGGCAGCGGCAGCAGCGATTCCGGGCGCCCCAGCACCGGCAGCCAGTCCACCAGCCATGGGGTCAGCCAGATGAGCAGCATGCTCAACGCATCCCCTGCCCCCACCGCACGGAAAAAGTTCAGCAATATCAGATGCATGAACGCATTAACCAGATGCGACAGGGCAAAACCAAGCCCCTTGCGCACGCTTCCCTGCGTCTTGAAGGTCCAGCGAATCGTGGCAACATAATTAGCAATGAAACTCACCACATACCCCACGGCGTAAGTGGCAGTGATGCCCCAGGCATCCGTCTCTTTCAGTTTCAACCACCAGTTAAGCAGCAGGTACACCCCCAGGTGCACCAGGGTCGCCCCCACACCCACCACAAAAAAGCGGGCAAACTCTCCCCCGGTCTGTTTCGCAACAGTAGTCGACATCACAGCAGTCCCGGTGCAAAGTAGAACCTCAGCAGCTCCATCTGGTCTTCCTTGGTCAGCAGATAGCCATCCTTCGGGTCCAGCCACTGGAAGGAATGTATCGACTTACGGTCAGAACCACGGGGGTCAGTCTGCTCAGGAGCACGCAGGCGACTGTCCAGGGCAGGGTTAAGCAGGTTCCCCAGCTCAGTGGTGGTCAGCGGCGGCATGGCAGGAATAATCGCCGGAATCCCCAGCGGAATGCAGCGGTCCACATCGCCCATGATACGCTGCGGCAAGTATAGCTGGTGGTATTCCAGCGGAGCAAAGGGAAGCGGCTTTTCAGATGAATCCGGGTTCAGCAATGCAGCCATCAGCGGGTTGAAAGCGGGGTCTGTGCTGGCAATCTCGGGGAGATGCACGTTGAGCACGCGGCCATACTGGCGGTTCAACTCGCGGTACAGATTGATGCGGTTCTGCACATAGGGGTCCTCACTGCTTTCCAGCGCAGGAGTGTTTTCATCGGCCGTTTCAGGCAGCATATCGCAGGTGGTCACAAAAACCGTAAGCTCCGGCTTGATATCGGCCAGGTGGTTAATGAGGTAATTCGTGGAGCGGGTGTCGGCCTCCACATCTGCCCGCACTGCGGCAGGTCCGTTGGCAACGGCATTATCCAGATACACCATCATGCCAAACGAACGGCCGAAGGTAAGCTTGAAATTATCCTTATCAATCAGATAATCAAAAAAGCGGCGTTTCGTCCAGTACTTGCCGAAGACCGTGCTTGCACCCAGGAATGCTGTTTCGTGTGCCATGATAGTGATGATGATATGCTACGCTCCCGCATTCTAACGCATTTTGTTTCCAATAGCAAGCAGGAAAATCAGCCAGTCTCCGCCTGTTCCGGGCAAAAAAACTCGCCATCCGGCTTACACCAGATGGCGAGGCGAAAATAATATTACGAAGCGCTTACTTGCTGTGGATATTCAGCATCTCGGCATAGGTAGGCACGGGCCACAGGTCGGCATCCACCATGGTTTCGAGCTTGTCCACCACCTCGCGGGCGGCCACCATGGCGGTGCGCATGTGGGCCGGATTGCCTTCCTCGATGGCGGCCGCCAGCGCAGTGATGCGGTCGGGCAGCAGGT
>JAFYRS010000066.1 GCA_017546845.1 Akkermansia sp. | reverse complement strand
TTATTTTTTTGAGGTAGCAGGCGCTGCGCGTGCTGACGCACGCTTGCACCTGCCTAACATCTGTCGCCCACTACCGTGGGCTATGAATTTCGCTCGCTTCCGTCTTCGCTAAAGCTTCGCCGAGACAGGCCGCTCGCCAATAAATTACAATTTTTTGTTTTCTTGCGCAGAATAGCATCAGCAAATCTGAAACAGGCCCCTTTTGAGAAATATCCACAGCCTATCCATGACACCTTTTCTTTGCCAATCGCAAATAAAATGGTTGACAAAAGAGTTAGTCTAAACTAAACTTTCGCTGTTTTCACACGCAGAGAGAAGAAGCGAGGCACATGGAAGCACAGAAATTACGATTAGACCAGGTGAAGATAGGCACAAAGGTACACGTGGTACGAGTGCACGGGGAGGGCGCGCTTCGCCAGCGGATTCTGGACATGGGTGTCACAAAGAACGCGGAAATCACGGTGCGGAAGATGGCCCCCTTCGGCGACCCGCTGGAAGTGACCGTGCGTGGCTTTCAGCTTTCACTGAGAAAGGCCGAGGCCTCCAGCATCGAGGTTGCATAATCGAAACGAAACATTCCACACATGAAAAAAAGCATAGCATTGGCAGGAAATCCGAACAGCGGAAAAACCACGCTGTTCAATGAACTGACCGGGGCTAACCAATACGTGGGCAACTGGCCGGGTGTGACCGTGGACCGCAAGGGAGGCCAGCTCACGGAACACGAGGAAATTGAGATTCAGGATTTACCGGGGGTGTATTCCCTCTCGCCCTATTCGCCGGAAGAAGTGGTATCCCGCCAGTATCTGCTGGAGGAAAAGCCGGATTTAATCGTGAATGTGGTGGATGCCACCAACCTGGAACGCAACCTGTACCTGAGTTCTCAGCTCATGGAAACCGGGCTGCCCATGGTAGTGGCGCTCAACATGTGCGACCTGCTGGCTGAGCGCGGCATGAAAATAGACACCGCGGCGCTGAGCCGCCAGCTGGGCTGCCCGGTGGTGGCGGTAAGCGCGCTGAAGCAGACCGGTCTGCACGAGCTCATCCAGCTCATGCTGGCTCCTGCCCCGGCTGCCCCGAAGCAGCTGCCGTATCCCGCACCAGTGGAACATGCCATAGCCCAGGTGATGGAGGAATACCAGGCCACGCGCTTCGAAGCCATCAAGATGCTGGAGGGTGAGGAACTGCTGCAGAAAGGGGTCAGCAAGGTCAAGGCTCACGCGCTGGAAGACATCCGCATGGAGCTGGAAACCACCATGGATGACGATGTGGCCTCCATCATTGCCGGCAGCCGCTACGACGCCATCTGCGACTTCATTCCCGAAGTGCTGGTGCAGCAGGGCAGAAAGGAGCATTTTTCCCAGCGGGTCGATGCCGTGCTTACCCACCGCTTTGCCGGGCCGGTCATCTTCGTGGCCATCATGTACGCCATCTACTACCTCTCCATCAACACCGTAGGTGTGTGGGGAACAGACTGGGCAAACGATGTACTCTTCGGCCCGGTGGTCGGGGGCTGGCTGGCCGGCTTCATCGGCACGGAAGCCGCCGGGGTGGAAGCCCTTACCCTCTTCAGCAGCATTCTGGCCATGATACTCATCTTCCCGGTCATGCTGCGCCGCCTGCACGACCTGAACATGAACGGCGCGTGGCTGTATATCATGGTGACCCCCTTCCTGCTGGAATACGTATGCCCGCACCTGCCGGGCATACTGCACACCGGCCTGCTCGGCCTGCTCGGCCTGGCCAACGCCGCCCTTCTGGGGTTATGCTTCCTCAAGCGCGGCGTGAAACAAGGCAACGTATATGGCAGCCGCACCCACGGCTTCTGCAAGGCCCCCATGAAACTGACGGGGCGTGCCAGCCGCACCGAATTCATCACCTGGTTCATCCTGCTCAGCGTCCTTTCCTACGGCATCGGCATGCTGGGGCGCTGCACCCTGGCCTGCAGCCCGCAGCTGCAAGCCATCATAGCAGACGGCATTGTGGCGGGCGTGGGAGCCGTGCTGGGCTTCCTGCCGCAGATGGCCGTACTCTTCCTGCTCATGTCCTTCCTGGAGGACTGCGGCTACATGGCACGCGTGGCATTCATGCTCGACCGCATCTTCCGCGCCATCGGGCTGAGCGGCAAATCCGTCATCCCGCTCATGGTCAGCATGGGTTGCGGCGTGCCGGGAGTCATGGCCACCCGCACCATCGAGAACGAAAAGGACCGCCGCATGACCATCATGCTCACCACCTTTGTGCCCTGCGGTGCCAAGCTGCCGATTCTGGCGCTCATCGGTGCCATGATAGGCCAGAGCGCCACCGTGGCCACCATTGCTTACTTCACCGGCTTCGGTTCCGTAATTCTGGGCGGCATGATGCTGCGCAAAATGCACATGTTTGCGGGCGGTTACAATCCCTTTGTGATGGAGATGCCCACCTACCACATGCCGCAGGGCACCAACATCAACCTGCGAGCCATGGAACGCTGCAAGGCCTTTGTGCAGAAAGCCGGCACGGTCATTTTCCTGGCCTCGGCGCTCATCTGGACGCTCTCCAACTACAACTGGAAGTTTGAATACCTGAACACCGCAGAGAACAACGCCGCCGTGGAGCACAGCATGCTGGCCGAAACCGGCAGGCTCTTTGCCCCGCTCTTCAGTCCGCTGGGCTGGGGAGACTGGAAACCCACCGTGGCCACGGTTACCGGGCTGGTGGCCAAGGAAAACGTGGTCGGCACCTTCGGCGTGCTCTACGCAGGTTCCGATATTCCCGAAACGGAGGAGGCGGAGGAAGAGGAGCTCCCCCGCAGCAGCGACTGGCTCAAGACCAACGCGCTCAATGCCCTGACCATGGGCATCTGGCAGAGCGATACCGCCACCCGCGCCGCGCAGCCCGCCGCCGCACAGCAGGAGGAGGAAACCATCCCGCAGACCACAGTCCAGTCCAGCGGCTCCTGGTTGCTTGACCGCATCAACATGGTTGTGGCCTACCTCTTCCCCGAGGCTGAGCAAAGCGATGAAACCAGCGGAGTCGCCAGCCAGGTGCGCGCCTCCGGGGCGTTCAGCACGTTGAGCTCGCTTTCCTTCATGCTCTTCAACCTGCTCTGCGCCCCCTGCTTTGCAGCCTGCGGCGCCATCCGCCGCGAGATGAACAGCTCGCTCTGGACCTGGTTTGCCATCGGTTACATGACGCTCTGGGCCTACATCATCGCCTTCATCACCTACCAGCTCGGGCTCTACTTCACTGAAGGCACGGCAGGCACGGCCCAGATGATAGCCGCCCTGCTCTCGCTCCTCATCATCGTGCAGGTTCTGCGCCCCAACCCGAACAAATAATCCCCCGCCATGGCAGACTTCATCATCATCCTGGTACTGGCTGCCCTGGCCGGGCTGGCGCTGCGCTCCTGCCTGCGCCGGAAACAGAAGGGCGACTGCGCCGGCAGCTGCAGCGGCTGCGGATGCAACTGCCATAGAAAGAACAAGCATTGATAACCTTACATTATGAAAAACAAGAACATCATCGCAACGGCACTGGCCGGGCTCATGGCCCTGCCCGTGATGGCTGGCGAAACCTCAGAGCTGACGGCAGGAGAACTTCTCCAGGGTATCAATATGTTCACCCCGGAAGAAGGCGACCCTGCCTATAAGATCAAGGCACATGAGCGCTATGGCACCGAATGGTACGTGGACGCTGCCTATGCCTACTGGCAGCCGCACAAGGCCATCTCCGGCACAAATCGCCACAATCATTTCTTCCTGCTGCATGCGGCGCTGAACCAGCGGCTCATTCAAGATGACGTGAACGGCGGCACCTGGCTGCGCGCCGAGCTCTCCGGCTCCTGGGCACTGGATGGCCGTTCCGCCAGGAAGAGCACCTTGTTTGCCGATGGCTTCGGCAGCGTTTCCTACCCGCATTACGACATCTACGGCCCGGCCGATGCCGTACTCCCGGAGCTGGCCGTCATGCACTACTTCAACAACAAGCGCAGCTGCCTCATCGGTGGTGTGGTGAATCTGACCAACTATTTCGACTGCATCAGCATTGCCAATGACTCATTCTCCTCCTTTGCCAACAACGTGTTCATCAACACCACCATTGTGCCGCTGACCGATGCGAACCTGGGCGTGGTCTACCAGCAGGAACTCACCCCCACAGACTATGTGATGGGGGCGCTTTCCCGCACCGATTCCACCTACCGCAGCAATCCCTTCCGCTGGAGCGATGGTCATGGCTATATACTCGTGGGTGAATGGGGACACACCTTTGCCGATGGCGATGCCACCTTCCGCCTCACCCCCTTCTACCAGGGCATCGACAACGAGGGCGAGGCAGATGACCGAAACTGGGGCGTGGCCGCCAGTATCGAATACACCCTGTGCGATGCCTGCACCGTCTATGCCCGCACCGGCATCGCCCGTTACGATGAACTCGGCAACGCCGCTGAACTGAGCCTGGGCACCCACCTGAAACTCATTCCCGGCAGAGAGGACGATTTCCTGGGCATTTCCTACGGCATCTACAGAGGCGCCCGCAACAACGAGGAATCCCCCGCCTATATCGATGAGGAAAGCGGCCGCCCCGGCCACAGGCACGAGCAGGTAATCGAGCTGGTCTACAACCTGCAGGTTAATGATTATCTGAGCATCATGCCGCACTACCAGTTCATCCAGAACCCGGCCTACCGCAGCGCCAGCAGCGAAAGCATCTGGGGTGTGCAGTCCGTGTTCTCCTTCTGACAAATCAACCGTTGTGCTGTTGCCCCGTGTATGGCAGCAGAGCGCCCCGCCGGGAAGTCGTGTGCCCGGCGGGGCCATTTGTCGTATTTCAGATGTGATGCCCACCGGCATAAAGGAGGAAAAATAAATCCAATGTTTTATTAGTCTGCACATTATAAATTAGCAAGCCCTACCCCCCCTTCCTTCAGTAGATTAGCCACCCCTCCAGTATTTTTCGTTAAGTTTGGAGTGGACGAAATTTCTAAAAAAAAATCTGTACATCGCATCTGAAATGCGAAAAGGAATCCCTGTTCCAGAGACGGGGATT
>JAFYRS010000009.1 GCA_017546845.1 Akkermansia sp. | reverse complement strand
GGGCGTGCTCCTGCAGGTGGAGACCGGCAAGGCCGAGACCGCCGCTGCTGAGGCTTTCGCCACCATGTGCAAGGACATCACCCTGCACATCGCTGCCTGCGCTCCCAAGAGCGTGGACTCCACCTCCCTTGACCCCGCTTTCGTGGCCGAGGAACAGGAGATTGCCAAGGCTCAGCTCATCGCTGAAGGCAAGCCCGAGCACCTGCTGGAGAAGATTCTTCCCGGCAAGCTCAAGGCTCTCTACAAGCAGAGCTGCCTGCTCAACCAAGACTTCGTGAAGGACCCCTCCATGTCCGTAGAGGCCCTCGTGGCCGCTACCGGCAAGACCCTGGGCGACACCATCACCGTGAAGGCTTTCGAGCGCTTCCAGCTCGGCGCCTAAGCCCTGGTTTCAATACCTCAAGGAAAAATCCCCGTTCCGCAAGGAATGGGGATTTTTCATATCCGGGCCCGGATTTCGTCTTCGCCGCAGGTCAGGCCGATACCCTCACTGCGTTCGGACCTTACGGATACCGCCGCCACTTGCCGTCACCCACAGAGATGACCTCCACCGTCACGGTATCCAGGCCGCGTTCATAGAAGCCCAGCTCCTTGGCGACCTTGGTGCCCACATCAATCAGGCGGCCGCGGATATACGGCCCGCGGTCAGCCACGCGGACGATGCAGCTCTTGCCCGTGCGGTGGCATGTAATGCGCACCGTGCAGGGCAGCGGCAGCGTGCGGTGCGCAGCATAGCGCTTGTGACGGCACAACTTCTGGCCGATGGCGCCAATATCACCATTTGCCTCGTAATGCGAAGCAATGCACGTAGCCTTGTAATGCAGGGCGCTTTCCACGCTCATGGGCACAAAGCGCGTGCCCTTCACCGTATACGGAGCTTTCTTATATCCCTTGTACTCAGGCCAGCCCGGATGCAGCACCTGCTGGCAACCCACCAGCAGCAGCATGCCCACAGCCGCTATGCAGGAGAGAAAACGTTCACACCCCACAATCTAGTACAAAGCACCGCCTCGGACGCACACAGGGATGAAGGGTATCAGTCATGATTCACGAGTACGGCGCACCAGTTTGTCGAAATCCGAATCAATGAGCTGAGTCCTGTTGAAGATATCGTACTCAGCGTGAGCCTTGGCTTCTGCCTGAGCGTGCGAAATACGGCCTTTATCCGGCAGCAACTCGTAGCGGCGGAAAGCCAGGAACTCATTCACACTTTCGGCAAACTGAGCCATGTTGAACGTATTCTCACGCTCCACCAGGTCCTCGATGTAGTCAAAGAAGCCCGTCACAGCGCGCTCCAGACGTCGAATCTGCTTTTCATCCAGATAATTCTTAGCCACAGTCACATCCGATTTCAGGATGCGGCCCTCCGGGGCACGTTTCCAAGTGAGCAGCCCCATATTTTCCTTGGTGTGGTCGGCAGAATCATACACAATCTCCGCAGCCGTCTTACCCGTGATGGCAAAATGGAAACGATTCTGCACCAAGGCATAGAAATTACGGCAGGTTTGCGACTCACGGTCGTAGTCAATGCTGCATTCAGCAAAAATGTCGGTAATCTGCTGCCAGATGCGGCGCTCGCTCGCGCGGATGGAGCGGACGCGCTCCAGCAATTCGCGGAAATAATCCTTACCAAAGGCCGTCTGCCCCTGTTTCAGACGCTCATCGTCCATCACAAATCCCTTGCGGATGTATTCATTGAGCGTGCGCGTAGCCCACTGACGGAATCGCGTAGCCTTGCGTGAATTTACTCGATACCCCACAGAGATGATGGCATCGAGGTTGTAGAAAATCATATCTTCTTTTACCGAACCTCGAAAACCGCGATTCACGACAATTTCCATTTTGGAAATTGTCGTAGAATCTTCTAATTCTCCCTCCTCATAAATATTCTTAAGATGTTTACTAATTGCAGGAGGCTGTACTCCATACAACTCCGCAATTGTTTTCTGAGTAGCCCAGATTGTATCATCCTTGATGACAACGTTTATGTTGTTATTTTCAGACGGGTCATCGTACAAAAGAAACTGAAGCTCGGTATTCATAGGTACGCGGGTATTCTATCATGCAAGACAATGAAAATCAAGCACACACTATGCACTATTCCTTATTCACTATTCACTTACAATGTGGGCACAGCGGCAAGCAGGCTCTGGGTGTATCCGGCCTGTGGGTGGTGAAACACCGCATCGGCCGTGCCATATTCCACCATGCGGCCGCGGCGCATCACCGCTATATCATCTGCCAGGTAATGCACCACACCCAGGTCATGCGAAATGAAAATCATAGTGATGCCCATATCCCGCACCAGGTCGGTAAGCAGGTTGAGCAACCAGCAGGCGGCTGGTACAGAATGTGCTGCAAGACTAGCAAACTGACACCCCCGAACCCGGGTTTTATGGATACCGCCGCCATTTGCCGTCACCCACAGAGATGACCTCCACCGTCACGGTATCCAGGCCGCGTTCATAGAAGCCCAGCTCCTTGGCGACCTTGGTGCCCACATCAATCAGGCGGCCGCGGATATACGGCCCGCGGTCTGCCACGCGCACAATGCAGCTCTTCCCCGTGCGGTGGCATGTAATGCGCACCGTGCAGGGCAGCGGCAGCGTGCGGTGCGCAGCATAGCGCTTGTGGCGGTAGAGCTTCTGGCCAATGGCGCCAATATCGCCGTCGGCCTCATAATGCGAAGCAATGCCCGTAGCCTTGTAATGCAGGGCGCTTTCCACGCTCATGGGCACAAAACGCGAGCCTTTCACCGTATACGGGGCTTTCTTATACCCCTTATACTCCGGCCAGCCCGGGTGCAGCACCTGCTGGCAACCCACCAGGAGCAGCATGACCAGCGCCGCAAAACAGGATAAAAAACGTACCATGCTGCCAACCTACCACAAAAGCACCCCGGTGTGCGAGCTATTTCTATATCTTACCCCAAAGAAGAAACGCCGCGTCAGCGGCGTTT
>JAFYRS010000065.1 GCA_017546845.1 Akkermansia sp. | reverse complement strand
GGTTCCGCGACTCCGTCGCTCCACCCCTGTCTAACCTCTTACGCCCACTACCGTGGGCTATGAATTCCGCTCGCTACGCTCGCCGATAAATTACAATTTTTTGTTTTCTTGCGCAGAATAGCATCAGCAAATCTGAAACAGACCCTTTTCGTGTCTCTATGGCAGCATTGTCTGTTGAACAGGGCGGGAATTATGCTAGAATGCTCTCAGGGTATTGTTACCTTTTTTATGAAGCTGATTCATTTTCTCGTATTATCCCTGGGACTCACGCCTGGCTGGTCTGCCGCAGCGGCTTCCTCCTATGACGAAGTGACCGGCACCGGAACGGTGTGGGCGTAGGGAGTGAGCGTCAACGCTGATGGAACGGTAGTGGGCTGGTATGATGCCAATAAGGATGATCCTTACGATGGGGATGTCGATGACCTGATGTGTTATGCAGCCTGCGCGGCTAACCTCATTGCCTGGTGGCAGTCGGGCGAGTATGGTAAGAACCTCACATCCACCGCGCCCAGGAAGCTTGACGCCATCTGGGAAAGGTATAAGGAGAGCAATGTGGTGCCAGACATGGGCGGTGACCCTGCGGCGGCCATCAACTGGTGGCTTTCGGGGGTGTATTCTCCCGCCAGCGAGTCTGACTGGAAGCGCTATTATGCCGAGAAGATGAAGGAGTATGTGCCGCAGACGTACACGCCTTTCAGCGGATACTACTATGACCAGTACGGCTTGACCAGTAATGACCTTTCCGACCTCATCTTTGATGCGTGGATTTATGGTGAATGGTCAAAGGACGGCGGAGCCGAGATAGATTTCAGAGCGATGTTTGAGAGCGGCGCCGGCATTTCTCTTGCCATTTTCGCCGACACGTCCGAGCTTGCCCATGCCATCACGCTGTGGGGGGTGGAGTATGAGAACGGCAATCTCACGAAATTGTGGGTGACGGATTCCGATGATTACTGGGTTACAGAGCCCAGCCTTTTCAGCGCCACCGTTGAAACCAGGGAAGGTAAAATCTACATTACCGGAACGGATTATGATATGAACGAAACAGAGGATGGAACTACCTGGTCATATTATGGCGATGGTGTCTATATCGACTCTGTGTACGCTATCAGAGCCGCGGCATCCGCAAACTGGCAGCTGGTGCCGGAGCCTGCCACGGCAACGCTGAGCCTGCTGGCTTTCTCCGCCCTGGCCGTCCGCCGCCGCCGTCGCTGACGCGACGATGGTATTGCCGCTGGTAAGGCGGTTCAGATGCCGGGGCAATTGGCCAGCTTTCCGGTGCGGGCTGTGGCTGCGTTCCCTTTATCTACCTGCGGTCAGTAGCAGTCGAAATGCACCCGCCATTCATTCTTTTCTGCGCTGTAATAGAAGTAGTAACTGCCGCAGTCTCCCAGTTCGAGCCCGGCCTCAAAATCATAGCCAACCTGCATGACATAGGTGAAACCATCCGGCGAGCCGTTATCCTGGGTGTAAGTAGGATAACCGCCGAATTTGTGTGTCTCGTAGACGGCGGGGGCTGATTCGGCTTCCGTGAACGACGGGGGGAATTCGTCCTTCAGTCTCGTTTCATAGACGGTATGGCAGATGTCCTTGTGATAGTCGAGTTTGTGCTTGTCTTCCAGCTCGCTGATGAGGTCCCACTGTTCATCTGTGCCGCCGCAATTCGGCCATTTTGGCATATCCTGCTTCACGGGTTGCGGGGTGAGGATGCATGTCTGATACTGCCGGGATACACAATCGCAGGGAACCAGCCCTTCCAGGGTCGGGTAGGTGCGGATGACGCAGCCGAGCTGCGGCTTTTCTTCCGGATTTTCCGCCCAGGCGTCTTCGTTGGCAAAAATGGTGATGAGTGCTACCTTGCTGAGCTCCTCGGGAACGCCGGGTAAATTCGGCACGAATAAGGTGGCCATGGGTTCCAGACGGTTGCCTGCGGCATCGACCGGCCATTCCTCGCCGGGCAGCTGCCAGGTGACGCGCCCAAGACAGCTGACATGCCCGGCGGGCATTTCCGTGGTCAGCAGGGAACTGCGCAGAATCACA
This sequence comes from Akkermansia sp., assembly GCA_017546845.1. Taxonomy (GTDB): domain Bacteria; phylum Verrucomicrobiota; class Verrucomicrobiia; order Verrucomicrobiales; family Akkermansiaceae; genus Akkermansia. The sequence goes on along the minus strand of JAFYRS010000065.1, from coordinate 20,382 downwards.
GCCGGTTTCTGCAGCGCCTTGCGGATACCGTCAATCTGAGGTTGAAGCTCAAGCGTTGCGTCGGGGGCGTTTCCGGGGGCCGGGGTTTTGCGGTTGTAGATATACCAGCTCACGGATACTGCCAGCACAATGCTCAGGAAATAGGCCAGAACCAGCCCCATGCTGTCTCCTGCTTTTTCTTTCAGCCCGAAGATGCGGGAAACTACCTTTGATATGAGAAAAGACCACCCGAGGACAACGAAGATGTGGTAGAGAATGGTGCCAAGCAGTTTCATGTCCGGTATTATACTCCTCTCCTGTTAGATTACAAGCCTCGAAATGGGTATTTATCACCCAGCGGAAGTGAGCCGACACATGTGCCCCAAAGATTATGGAAAAATAGCCCTAAACGACATAAAGTCATAGTGTTCTGTGTGAAAAAAACGTAGTGGGGTATCACCCGCCTCACCATCGGCAGTAAGCATTCATTCGCGGCTCTGTCGGCGTAAGCCGCTAACTTTCGATTCGTAAATCGTAAATCGAAAATCGTAAATCCTCGTGCCCCATATCTTTGGGACACATGTGTAGTCTGACGGATGCTTTGTTTTTTCGCTTGAAAGCGGGGCGTTTGGTGGTATAGTGAAATGGATTGTTACGATTTCCAGTGATTCATGAGTATGGGGTTTTATAGCAAGTGTTTGTTGTGCGTGGGGCTGGTGCTCTCTGCGGTATCCGGTGCGGTGGAGCCGGTGTGGCGGGCGGATTTGCCCGCGGCTCTGGCGCAGGCGGGCAGGGAGGGCAAGCATGTGCTGGTGGATTTTACCGGGTCTGACTGGTGCGCTGCCTGTATCAGATTGCGCCGGAATATACTGGATTCCAAGGATTTTATGCAGTGGGCGGGAAAGCAGTTTGTTTTTGTGGAGGTTGATATTCCGCAGAAGGCGATTCTGCCGGCGGAGCTGTTGGCGGAGAATAAGGCGGTGGCGGAGGCGTATGGCGTTTCCGGTTTCCCGACCATTATGGTACTGAATGCGCGCGGGCAGGTGACTGGTGGATTCCTGGGGGATGTGGGGCAGGTGGATGCCGCCGTTGCGCAGCTGGAGAAGGCGCTTCGCGTTTCTGTGCTTTTTGACCAGGCGGCAGAGTTGACGGGGAGCGGGAAGGCGCAGGTGCTGATGGATGCTTACCGGCTTTTCCCCGGTGGAAAGGCCTTTGCGTTGCACCGGGATGCGTTGGAGGCAGAAATCCTGAAGCATGACCCTGATAATGCAACCGGGTTGAAGGATATGTTGCAAGTGCGCGAGCAGGCAGAGTTGTTCGAGGCGGAGCGCGGGGCTGTTCCCCGGCATTCTGCGGAGTATGGCCTGCTGATTGAACGCCAGCTGGCAGAGGCGCTGGAACCCAACCGCGCGGGTGTGCTGATGTCGAAATGCCAGCATGTGCTGGGCACGGCCCGCTCTATTGATGAGCTGGAGCAGGCTAAGCGTTTGCTGGAACAGGTGATTCGGCTGCAGAACCCTGATGAGGCAAAGGAGACGCAGGCTTATCTGGAGCGGTTTTTCACAGACTTGCCCGCGTTGCTGCGTATGCTGCAGCAAAACCGCCGGTGAGGTTTCTGCGGCTGGCGGTCACTCGTTCTGTGAGGCGGGGGCGCCGGAGGCCTCGCAGAAGAATGTTTCTGCCATGACGCTGGCGCGAGGGAATGCCATGCGGAACAATTGCTCCGGCGTGCGGATGTGTTCGGTCCACAGGTTGGCCTGTATGCCCAGAATATGCGGGTGGTCGGGGATTTTGAAGGAACGGACGGTTTCGCAGGTGATGACATGCTCCCAGGGCTTCGCTTCGCTCTGGTGCTGCGGGTAGTCAAAATAAAAGTGGGAGTTCGGGCACAGAATGACCGGCATTTCCAGATCAAGCACCGCTTGCAGCTGTTCTGCCCGCCAGAGCATGACCCATTGACCGCGCACTCCATTGCAGGCGGCTTCGTCCCAGGTAATGGCGGGGTGGCCGTGGGACTGCACGTAATCCACCATTTCCTGCATGAAGGCGCGCTGCTGTTCCATGCTCAGCAGGCTGGGGTCCACTTCATCGCCTCCCAGGTGAATGGGGGTTCCCGGCGGGAAAACAGCCATGATTTCATCCAGTATTTCTCTGGCAAACCGCCGCACTTCGCTTTTCTCGACTGCCAGGACATCCCGCCCGAGTTTGCAGGCGGGGGGCGGTTCCAGGGCGAGCTGCGGGTAGGCCACCAGGGTGGCGTACGCATGCCCGGGCAAATCTATTTCGGGAACAATGGTGATACCGCGTGCCGCTCCATATCCGATGAGCTGGCGCATTTCCTCCTGGGTGTAGAAACCGCCGTAGCAATGGGTGAAGTGGGAGCCGATTTCGTGTTCCTTCCAATTCCAGGTGGTGGAGGAAAGCTGCTTGCGCCAGGCGCCAATGCTGGTCAGGCGCGGGTATTTCCTGATTTCCAGTCTCCAGCCGGGGCCATCGGTCAGGTGAAGGTGCAGGTGGTTGAAGTTCAGTGCCTCCATGCGGTTCATCAGCTGTTTCAGTACAGCAGGCTCAAAGAAATGGCGCGAAACGTCCACATGCAGCCCGCGCCAGGTAAGGGCAGATGCCTCTTTGCCCCAGGCGGCGCCGCTCAGGAAGAACAGTATAACGGTTATTAAGCGCAAGAAACCCATGGTATGAATGGCAGGAGAACAGCGCACCGCTTTCCGTTGCAGGAAAGCGGTGCGTGTGGGGGGGAATGGCGGTGGATTACTTCACCAGGCTGTGGCCGGTCATTTCGGCGGGCTGCTCGATGCCGAGCAGGTGCAGCAGCGTGGGGGAGATATCGGCCAGGATACCATCGCTCAGGGTGATGGAGTCCTGATCGGGTCCGCAGTAGATGAGGTCAACCAGGTTGGTGGTGTGGGCGGTGTTGGGGGAGCCGTCCGGGTTGAGCATGTTCTCGCAGTTGCCGTGGTCGGCGCAGATAAGGCAGCAGCCGCCCAGCTCAAGAATCTTGTTCACGCTCTTTTCCAGGGCTGCGTCCACGGCCTCACAGGCGGTGATGCCGGCTTCGAGGTAACCGGTGTGACCCACCATGTCGGGGTTGGCGAAGTTCATGATGGCGATGTCGTAGTTGCCAATGGCTTCCACGAATTTGTCTGCCACTTCACCCACGCTCATCTGGGGCTTGAGGTCGTAGGTGGCTACCTCGCGGGGGGAAGGCACCAGGATGCGGTCTTCGCCTTCGAACTGTGTTTCAACGCCGCCGTTGAAGAAGAAGGTCACGTGGGCGTACTTCTCGGTTTCTGCGATGCGGAGCTGCTTGAGACCTGCCTTGGCGATGACCTCGCCCAGAATGTTGGAGAGCTGTTCCTGCTCGAACACAATCGGGGTGGGGTAGCAGGCCTCGTATTCGGACATGGTGACGTAGTGCACCTTAGGCTGCACGGTGCGGTCGAAGCCGTCGAAGTCCTCATAGATGAAGGCTCGGGAAAGCTCGCGGGCGCGGTCGGCGCGGAAGTTGAAGAAGTAGACCACATCGTTGTCGCGTACGCGCTGCGTGGCTGCGTCCACGAATACGGCAGGCTTCATGAATTCGTCTGTCACGCCGGCTTCATAGCTCTGGCGGGCATATTCTGCGGGGGTGCAGGTGCAGGCTTCGCCCTTGCCGAGCACGATGGCATCCCAGCCAATCTGCACGCGGTCCCAGCGCTTGTCGCGGTCCATGGCAAAGAAGCGGCCCACCACGGTGGCAATCTTGGCGCCGTAGGGAGCCACGGCGTCCTGCAGCTGCTGCAGGAAACCGGCGCCGCTCTTGGGGTCGGTGTCGCGGCCGTCCATGATGGCGTGGATGTAGATATCCTTCACGCCTGCTTCAGCGGCGATTTTGACGAGGCCGATGAGGTGGTCGATGTGGGAGTGAACGCCGCCATCGGATACCAGACCCATGAGGTGCAGGCGGGAGGAGGCCGCCTTGGCGTAGGCATCCACAATCACAGGGTTTTTGGCCAGGGAGCCATCGTTAATAGCGTTGGTGATGCGGCAGAGGTCCTGGAACACCACGCGGCCGGCACCCAGATTCAGGTGACCCACCTCGGAGTTGCCCATCTGCCCATCCGGCAGACCCACATCCTGGCCGGAGGCACCCAGCATCATGTGCGGGCAGGTGGCCAGCAGTTTGTCGGTAAAAGGAGTCTTGGCGAGAACGGTAGCATCGCCGGTCTGATTGGCGGCTTCCGGGCCCTGCGGGTTGCGGCCCCAGCCGTCGCGGATGATAAGTACTACGGGTTTATTAGCCATGCGCGTATTTTATCATCTTTCTAACCGGATGTGAAGTCAAAACGCACAGAAACGAGTTCTGTGCGCTTGCTTTTTGACGGATTTTACCCGGGAAGGCCGGTCATGTCTTAGTTGACAAAATAGGTTTGGCGGATGAATCTGGCCCATTCGGAGAACTGGCGGCGGCGGCTGAGGCTGGCTTCGTTTTTATTCCAGTTGGCAATCTGGTCTGCCATATCCGCCGCAGCGGGGTATTGTTTGAGCTCCAGGAGCTCTGAAACCGCCCCGGAGCCAGCGCTGTACAGCACCGACCACTCGGCATCGGAGGGGGATTTGCCGGTTGCCGGTCCCAGTGCAAGCACCTCCATGTAATCGGCAAGCGCTTGCTCGCGCATGTCTGCCCGGGAGCAGAGGGTGGCGTGGTGCAGCAGGGCGCGGAAGCGCCACCAGGTGGTCAGTTCCGGGTTTGTCAGATATTCTCCGGCAATGCGTACGGCTTCGCGGCGGCCTTCTTCTGTGCCGAGAAGCGCCTTGTTGTTGGCCAGAACGGCATTGGCCAGCAATTTATCCTGAATCCGCATCTCCGGGTTTTTGCGGAGTAGGTAGGTGAGGCCTTGTTCGGATTCCTCGTGCTTGCCGAGGCGCAGTAGAACGGCCGCCCGGCGGATGCTGGCCTTGATATTGGTTTCGGAACTGCGGCTTGCGCAGGTCTCGTACAGTTTTTCAGCCCGTTTCAGCGAATCCAGCGTGCCGATGAGTTCCGACACCCGGGCTGCCATGTAGAGGGCACGCGGTGCAAAGTCAGTTCTCGGGTATTTTCGCAGCAGTGAGTTGAGGGTGCGGAGCGCCTCCGGGTACTGGCCGTCCGTTGATTGCAGGCTGGCCAGATGCAGGGTAAGTACGGCCACTACATGCGGGGCTTTTACTTTTCCTGCTGCCTGCCGGATGAGCTCAATGCTTTCCTGGTTGGCATTTAAATGACCACTGGTGCCGGAAATACGGCGAAGCGATTCTTCCTGCAGCGCAATGAAGCGCAGCTGGCGTTCGGGGGAAAGCCTGGTCAGATGGGTGTTGATGTTGCTCTTGAGGAGGAGTTCCCGTGCGGAATCCGGATTGTGCTGCATGTGCAGGTAGGCCTGGTCCATTTCCACATCTGCCCGCATATCCGGCGTGGGAGCGGGGGTGGAAAGGAGGATGTCCAGATCTGCCTGCGCCTGGTCGGGGCTTTTGTCGAGCAGGTAGGCGGCACGGGTACTCAGCAGGTCGTAATGCTGAGCCGGGGTGATATCCGGCATGTTGAGTACGGTTTCCTGCACGGAGGTATCGCCGGAAATCAGGGCACTGAGCAGGGCGTTCTTCAGCGCGGCAGGCCGCAGCTCCTCCGGGGCGTTACGGGCGCAGTTCAGGTAAGACTGAGCAGTTGAGGACAGCTTGGGGTCATGCAGCTGGGTTTCAATGAAGTCCTTGACCACATCGTTGCTGCGGATCATTCCCATGTACAGCAGGGCTTCATGGGTCTGGTTGCGGTTGAGGAACCAGCGGGTCTGCTCCAGCAGGATGGTGCGTGTGGCGGGCTCGTTCGGGCAGGTGGCTGCGGCTGTGTTGGCACAGGTGACATCGATGGGGATTACCTTGTCCGAGTCCTCCGGGATGAGCAGGTGCTGTAATATGAGTAAGGCTGTGGCGGCGCGGTTTGATTTGAGTGGCTCTGCGGCCCATTCCTTCAGCTTGGTGCGCGCGTATTCGCTTTTCTGGAAGGCCTGGCGCTTCTGCAGGCGGCGGAACGCTTCTTCCAATAAGGGGGAATCCGGGTGAGATGAAATGAAATGCAGCAGCGTTTCCTCGCCTTTACCATCATCGTATTCCGTTGGCGTGGCCGCTGTATCTTCGCCTATGAGGGGGAGGCCTCCATCCTCTGCCGCTGGAACTTCTTCAGCTGGCTGAGATTCTTCCTTGGAGTAATAGACGGAGGAGAGGGAAAGTCGCACGCGGTGGCGCATGATGAGGGGGAGCGTGGTATCCGCCTCCATTTCGCGGCAAAGGGCAATGGCTTTGTCAAATTCACCGCGCAGGCGCAGGTTGTCGATTTCGAGCAGGCGGAGCAGTGGCTTCAGCTCTGGTTTATCTGCCGCCATGCGGTGCAGGCGCTCCAGGGCTGAGTTATCCTGACTGCGGGGCTGCCGAAGCCAGAATTCTGCCAGCGCCGCAGTGGCCAGTTCTGCGATTTCCGGGTTATTGCTGGTGGCCAGGGGGGTAGCGATGACGGCAAAGTCAACGCTGTCACTCTGCCAGGCGCAGTACAACATGGCCTTGGCCGCATAGGGGTACAACTCGTGCTCTGCCGGCACTTGTTCAAGAGCCGCAGCGGCTTCACGCAGACGCCCGAGGTCGATGAGCGCCCGGCCTTTCCAGAAGGCGGCTTCGGGTGAGTTCTGGTTGAGCAGAGCGTTCAGGGCATCTGCCGGTTTCCCTTCCCGCACCAGGTTGGCTGCCTGGGTGGTATCGGCCTGGGCTGCAATGGCTGCCAGCAATGAGAGTGAAAGCAGGAGCTGAGGTTTCATGGCGGAGAGTAGGGGAAGGAAAGGGTTAATCTGTGGTTGGAGCTGCAGCCGTGTCGGGGTCTCCGTGCCAGAGATACTGGGCAATATATGCCATACCGGAGCGGGTGAGCGCGGCGTTGGTGCTACTGTTCTTGACCCGGTTGACGGTGCAGTTCTGCTGCAGCGTGGGCATGGGCCTGCAGGCGCAGATGTGCGGGGTCTGCACGCTGCGGGTGGAGGGGTAGATGCCGATGGGAACGCCCTCGGCAGTAAAGGCGATTTCAAGTGATTCCGGGCGCGTGGTGGCGGTTCTGCTTCCCTTGTACAGGAAGGGATGCCGCCGGAGGATATCCAGGGACGGGAGGCAGGGAATCGCCACGCGATAGTGTTCTTTCAGGGTGGCAAAGTGTCTGGTGAGGGAGAAGGATTCTCCATTTTGGCAGGCGCGGAGCACCACGGCCGGGTCAATGCCGATGAGGTTGAGCCCGTTGAAGTTTCCGTGCTTGTTTTCCCCCGTATAAAACTCGGCAAAGCGGCTGTTTATCATGAGCCCGATTTCGAGATGCAGGTGCGCGCGGGTCTTGTTGAGCCCCACACCGCTGTATCCCAGCCGCCCCAGCACGTTACCCGTGCCGACACGCTGACCTACTTCGCAACTGACTGTTGCCAGGTGGGCATACAGAGAGTATATGGTGCCTTCCGGCGCGCGGTGTGCCACAACCACATAGCGGCCATAGTTACTATGTCTGGGACTGGTGCTGGTATGCACAACGTACCCCGGCGCAATGGGGCGGACTTCATCCAGCGGGGTTCCCTGCGCGTCTCGTCGCATGGGCTTGACGTCAATTCCTTCGTGCATCCGGCTGTACATCACCTCTGCTCCTGGTTGCGGGCGGAATGGATTGCGCACCATGCCGTAGGTCCCTGCCTGCCAGGGTTGTGTTTTCCTGCCCTCGAACAAGCGGTCTACGTATACGAAATAATCGTGTCCCCCGGTGGTGAACAGGGACGTGTTTTCCGTTGGTAACCGGAAAACCAGATCCTGTACCTGCGCCCATGCACTGGCGCAGAGCGTTATGAATAAGATGGCAAGACGACCAGGAGTCACTGCTTCAGCCTGCTTTGGTTAGATGGAGGAAATCAGGGTTTGTTTGCCGGGTCGTTCCGGATGGCAGAGGAGAAAAGCTCGGGGATGATGCGCCCGTGTTCATCTTTCACAGGTGCGGCGGATTCCGGTAATTCGGGAATCGGGCGCGGATCTTCGTCCAGGTAGCGCTTCTCTTCAATTTCCGGTGTCACGGCTTTGAGCTCCTTGCTCATGCGTTTGAGGTCGTAACCGTTCAGGCCGCCCCAGATGATGAGCTGCCCATCGGTGATGCCGCAGTCAATTTCCAGAGGCGGATACGCAAGCCCGCCGATAACGGGTAGCAGGTGTTTCCCTATGTTCTGCTGCGTTTCCGTGAAAAGGCGTGTGGTGTATTCTTTCGGGGTGTACAGCACGACCCCGTAGGAGCCGTCTTCTGCCATGAAGGAGCGGAATTTCTCAAAATGCTTGAGGTTCATGATAGGCATGCGGTTGTACATGCGCCCGTTATAGCGCACATTGAAAGCCGCTCCTGCCTCGGGGTTAGAGGATTCAGTCAGGAAATAGGCCTTGAATTGTTCTTGCTGGCAGCTGCCCAGGAGGAATGCCCCGGCCAGAACGCAGATGGAGGAAAGGGTTTTGTTCATGGCAAATTCAGAAAGGAAGGAAAATCAACCGTGCAGCAGGTGGCGGCTGTGGTAGCAATAATTGGCTCCGCTCCACAGGGTGAGGATGATGCTGAGCCACAGGGTTATCTCACGGAACCACATGCCGGTTTCGCCAATGGAAAGGGAGCGCAACGGCTCCATCAGGTTGCCGCCATAGGCAAGCTGGGTCATGCAGGCGATACAGTAGGCGAGCTGGGCGGCCGTTTTCCACTTGCCCAGCTTGTCTGCCGCAATGACGACTCCCTGTGCCACAGCCAGCTGGCGAAGCCCTGTTACAAGGAACTCGCGGAAGATGATGAGAATGGCTGCCCAGAACGGGCAGATGCCGGCGGCGGTCAGGTAGATGAAGGCGGCACTTACCAGAATCTTGTCGGCCAGGGGGTCAATCAGTTTGCCGAAGTTGGTCACCAGGTTGTATTTGCGAGCCAGGTAACCATCGAAAAAATCAGTGATGGCTGCTACGACAAATGCCCAGAGCGCAATGCATGCCGTTGTGGAAATGGGCTGGAACCAATGCCCAGTCACTTCGTTGATGTGCGGCGAAACGCTACCGTCCCACGCCAGGGCAATGGTGTAGACAATGACAAGGATGATGCGGGAAATCGTGATGGAATTCGGCAGATTTAACATTGTATCACCTGTGTTATAGCGTGGCGCGCGCCTACATGCAAGCAGAAATCAAGCCTGTAAGTAAAAAACGGTCAGATTTTCTGACAAACTCTTTTCTTGAATACAAAACGGATTTTGCTATACTTGCCCGCATGAACGCCTTTCGTGCAACAGTTCTTGTTCTGCTGGTACTGACTGTGGGCCTCATGTTCTACGCGTTTGTGGAACTGATTCCTGCTCGCCAGAATGAGTATCAGATGTATCAGACGCAGCTTAAAATCAATGAGTATGAGCAGCGTCAGATGGAGCATGAGGCGCGTATGGCCCGCATGGGGGCAGATGCCGATACCCCTGAGATGGCCGCTGCCCGTGCCGCTGCGGCAGAGGAGGATAAAAAAAGTGAAGAGGAGCTCACGAATGCAGAAGAACACAGCGTGATTGCCTCTGCCAAGCGCCGTCAGGAGATTGATGCGGCTGCCAATGATGAGGAGGATGCCTCGGCGGCTGCTGCGCTGGGCTCGGTGACGGCCTATCTCGAGGACTGTGCCGTGATTCTGTTCAAGGCAGATGGCTCAACCCCGGTGAATGAGGGCTTGCAGATTGCCCTGCGCCGTGGTGATTTCGTGGTATGCGAGGCTACTGTGGATGGCCGCGATGAGGAGTCCGGGCAGTACACGGCTGCGCTCAAACAGACGCATTTTGGCGGGGTGGAAGACCCCGCCGCCGAGGCAAACCTGAAGCCTCGCGCTGGTGATGAGGTTATCATATCCCCCTTCCTGAGCAGCCGTGACCTGCGCCTGGAACCCACGGATTCTCCTGCTGCGAGCCAGACTCCGCAGGCTTTGCCGGAGGTTGAGGCTGTGTTCACCCCTGTTCCCTGATATCGATTGGAATCATGAAAGCTCTATTCGACCGCACGCCGAGTTTCTCGTTTGAGTTCTTCCCTCCGAAATCACCGGAGGGGGCGGCCTCGTTGCTGGAAACCGTCGTGAAGTTGCAGGCTTTTCATCCCAGTTTCGTGAGTGTGACTTATGGCGCCGGCGGCAGCTCTCGCGGGCTTACCCGTTCGGTGGTGCATGACATGCAGAACCGTGGAATTCCGACTGTGCCGCATCTCACATGTGTGGGGCATACAGAGGCTGAAATAGAGGAAATTCTTGAAGGGTATATTGATGCAGGTGCCCGCGCTATCATGGTGTTGCGCGGTGATCCGCCCCGTAATATGCCATATGATGCATCCAGTGATGCTTTCCTCCACGCATCTGACCTTGTGCGTTTCATCCGCAACTGGGAGGAACGCCAGCGTCTGCCGGAACGCCTGACCCTGGGGGTGGCTGGTTTCCCGGAGGGGCATCCGGATTCCCGCAACCGCCTGCGTGAAATGGATTTCCTGAAGGCTAAGGTGGATGAAGGTGCGGATTATATCTGCACGCAGCTCTTCTTTGATAACCGCGCATTCTTCGACTTCCGTGACCGCTGCCGTCTCATGGATATCAATGTGCCTATCATCGCAGGTATCATGCCTGTGACCTCAATTTCCAGCATGAACCGCATGGCCGACCTTTCTGCCGGCACCAATTTCCCGGCGCGGCTGCTCAAGGCGATGCTGCGCGCCGGCGGTGATAAGATCTCGATTGAGCGCATAGGCATTAATTACGCCAGTTACCAGTGCAGTGAGCTGCTGGATAACGAGGTGGACGGCATTCATTTCTACACGCTCAACCGCTCCAAGGCTACGCTGGAAATTTACCACAACCTTGGTTTTAACAATTACTTTGACCTGGAGCGCCTGCGCTCTCTTAACATATTTTACAAATAATCAGCTATGGACACCAACAGCAAGAATAACGAGGATATCCAGCCTCTTTCCCCCGAGGAAATCAAGGCCATCGGCGAAATCGCCCTCGGGCCGTCTAAACACGAACAATTCCTCAATGCCCACTATAAGAAACTCATGTGGGGTGGTATCACCCTTGGCATTGTGGCAGGCGGTGTCATCGCTTTCTTTTCCCACCGCAACGATATGCGCCACGAAGCGGCTGCCCAGGTGGTGCAGGCCATGAAGATTACCTCCCCCGGCGATGGCATTGCCACGGCAGATGAGTATGACTCTGCTGCGCTTAAGGCACTGCAGGAACAGTTTGCCGACACTCCGTCCGCCATTACGGCTGAACTCATGAATGGCCTTTCCCTGATAGCCAAGGGCGATGAAGCCGGCGTGTCTGCGCTCGAAACCGTTGCTTCCAGCACAGCTCCCGCACCGCTGCGCGGTCGCGCGCTTGCTGCTCTGGCCACCTACCAGCTCCAGCAGGGCAAGGATTCCGTCCCCACCTGGACCCGCATTGCCCAGATGGAGTCCAATCCCTATTCCGCCCTGGCTTATCTCATGCTCGGTGACCTGTCCAAGGATAAGGGCGATAAGGATGCCGCCCGCAACTGGTACGAACAGTGCAAGACCAAGTGCCCCACCAGCGCCCTGGTGGCAGATAAGACCATCGAGATGCGCCTGACCCTGCTGGATGTGGATGCCCCCACCCCTGTGGAGCCCCTCGCCCAGCCTGAGCCGGAGCAGGGAACTGGCAACCCGCTGGCTGATCCTTTTGGCGAAGCTCCTGAAGTGGGCGAAACCAAGTTCAATGTAGGACTCTGATTCATCTGCCGGAAACATGGGGCTTTACCAGGACAACTTTGCCGGTCTTTCCGAGCTGGAGCGCCTTGCTGCCATGGCGCACGACCCGGTGCGCGTGCACGAAATCGGCGCGGATCAGTGGCCGCTTACCATGATGGCCTGCGGTCTCATGGCCAGCAACGATGAGGAAAAACTCGAAGAGAACTTCGATATATACGACATCTTCGTCGCCAAGACCAGTGTTGCTGCCCGTAAGAGCAGCCTCATCCAGCTCTCCCGCTTCATCACCGGGCGCAAGGGCGAAGGATGGAAATCCATGATTCCCTACGCCACCAATGAGCTCGATGCCGCATTGAGCCGCAAGGCCGCCACCTATGTGGCCACCCTGGCTCAACCCTCCCCCACGGAACCTCTGGCCGGCGTGCAGGAGCTCGTGGCGCGTCTGGTAAAGGACGACTACGTTCCCACCACGCTGCTGGACGCCGTGCTGAGCATGGCGGATATGCGGGTGCTTCCGCTGCTGCAACCGCTGCTGCAGCTTGAGCCCGACCGCATCGAGGAATTGCTGGATGAATTGGAAACCACTCCGAACCGTCTCAGCATCGCCTTCGTGTTGAGCGCGCTGGAAACCTGTCCCTCGCTGGCGGAATCGGCAGCCGATGCGCTCTGCCGCATGGCTCCGCTTTCCCCGGTGATTCTGGACCTGGCACTTCCCGTGCCTACCTGGGCATTCGAAAAGCCCACCCCCCAGCCGCTCCACGGCTGGACGACTGCTGAATACTTTGCCCGCATGTTGCCGGAGCTGCAGCCGCATCTGGATGCAGCGCAGCTCCAGCGTGTGCGCGAAGCGTTCAAGGTATAAGAAAAAATCTCGCAAACAGAGCCGGCCCCGTAGTTCAATGGATAGAACGGCCCTCTCCTAAAGGGCAGATATGGGTTCGATTCCCGTCGGGGCTGTTTGCGGAGGATGCGCTGTTTGGCGCAAGTGGCGGTTTTTCTTGATTTGTGGATGGTTATTGAGTTTATTTAGCGCATCGCGCTGCGCGAAAGTTGCGCGAAAAATCCGCATTTAACTCAATAATATGAAAAGAGATGCTGTATTCATTTCCGGGGTGGGCCGTTATCTCGGTCTCAGGCTAAACTCATGGAGGGCCATGTAGTATCTGCGTAATGATTCCGGGCGAGTTGCAGCTTTTGTGAAGTCTGATGCTTTGCAGAGCAGGATCCAGTCATTTCTTCCCCTTACCAGGGAAGGGTGATATACCCCAGCAGGCGCAGCAACCAGGCGTTCAGGGCCACCAGCGCCAGCAGATACCAGAAGATAATCCACCCCGCGCTCACCAGCTGGCGGGGCTTGTTCACAACGCTGCCGCGCCCCATCACAACCTTGCGGTTCTGCTGGGCGAAGATGACATCTTCATTCGCTGATAATTCCTCCCTCATTCGGCAACAGCGGCACTGTACCACAAACCCGCCCGGCTTGCAATCCTATTCTGGCGCAAACCGGGCGGGGATTGGTTTCTTCTCTAATCTTATTTAACGAAGAAGCCGTTTTACATCAGAGGATGTTGCATGGTCAACGGCTTTCTTTCCGCTACTGTCTTTCATTCCTTTTCTGGCACCGGCTTTAAGCAGTTGCTGAATCACGGTTTTATGATTTCCGCGGGCGGCCAGCATGAGCGCAGTATACTTGGATTTGTTGGTTTCGTTTACCTTGGCTCCAGCGGCCAGCAGTTCGGCTACAACCTCGTTGTATCCCTTCATGGCGGCCATCATCAGCACCGTTGTGCCGTATTGCTGAGATCTGGCATTGACATCTGCTCCTGCCTGTATCAGAAGACGTGCAGAGGTGGAACGGTCTTCCAGTGCTGCCACCATCAATGCGGTGTGGTCTTCTGCATCTCGTATTTCCAGATTGGATGTCTGGGCAAGTGCTGCTTTTACAAGAGATGGTTTTCCTGCCTTAACAGCCTCGTGCAGATTCGTGGAGTCTGTATTTTGGGGTGCCGGCGCAGGTGTTTCTGCCGGTTCGGGGACAGGCGTTACCGCCGGTGTCTCGGCAGGTTCAGCTAGGGGTGCGGGTGTTTGTGTTTCAGCCGGTTCGGGGGCGGGCGTTGCCGTAGGTGTTTCGGCAGGGGCATCCTGGGGCGCCTGAGCGGGTGTTTCAGCCGATTCGGGGGCGGGCGTTGCCGTAGGTGTTTCGGCAGGAGCATCCAGGGGCGCCGGAGCGGGCGTTTCTGCCGGTTCAGGGGCAGGTGTTGCAGCCGGTGTTTGTGCCGGAGCAGGGGCTTGTTTCTGGTCCTCTATAGCCTTTTTAATCAGTTTTTTAATGGTCGGATTAGTGATTTCGGGCAGCAGACTCGCTGCACTTACTCCCTGTGGTGTTTTTAAATGTACATCTGCTCCATTGTTGAGAAGAAATTCCACAGCCTCCTCATTATCATCGGAAATAGCTCGCAGCAACGGGGTAATGTAGAGTACTTTTTGAGAGGATGAATACCCATATCCCTCCTTTTTGATGATATGTACAGCATTGATATTTCCACCTTGCTTGAGAAGGAAAGCCATGGTCTCGGGATACGAAGTGTGGTACAACATGGTTTCTGCATCAATAGGCTTTGAGAATTTGGCCCCATGCTCAATAAGTAGTTCCATTTTTTTGACATTTGCAGGCGTAATATTCAATTCTCTATCCAGAGCGTTTTCATGGATATTGTTATAGTTGCGCTTGCTGTAATAATTGACATCCGCTCCTGCTTTTATCAGGATTTTGGCTGTTTCGTAATTGGCTAGCATCAAGGGACTCTCTCCCTTTGCATAATTCGGAGTGTTGACATTCAATCCATGTCTGACCAGTGCTTCTGTGAGAGCCGGGTTGTAGCGCGCCATCGTAAGAAATGTCTTCTTGCTGTCATCTCTGACACCGTAGCATCCTGCGTACATGGGGGCTTCTGTCTTTTTCGCATTTACGGAGGCAAGATAATCTATCAAATCAATTCTGCCCCAGATACAAGCAATTTCCCAGGCACTTGCGCTCGATACCTTTTCATTTTTCAGCTCAAAGGAAGAGTTCTCTCCATATCTCGCGTTCACATTAGCCCCATTCTCGACTAGGGTTTTAATGATGTCAAGCGGTACATTATCGCACCCGCATGCATAAAGAAGGTGGGGCAGAATGGCATCATGGAACTCGCCTGTGCGAAGATATTGCTTGTAGTGGTAGCGGAAAGTATGAGCGGCCCAGGAACTGTCATATCTCAATTCCTCTTTAATAAGTGTTCCCAGATAGTCTGTATTGGACATTACGGCCGCTCCTGCTGTATACAAGCCTGCGACCCCGACAACTGTGATGGCTGAATGCACGGGCTTACGGCACAAAAGACTCCACAAGCGGGTGAGCGGCATGATTACCGCTCCTATAAACTTAGGCATTTTTTCGTTCTCTCCAGAGGGGGCTGCTGCTCGTTCTCCATATTGGTTAGCCTCACGAGAGGCCTGTATAAGAAACACCAGAAGAATGATTTGGCCGATGTTGAAGGGAATAAGAAGATAGAGAAGCGATTTCCAACTGCGCCCGGTATCGTGCAGACGCCTGATGAAGACTGCCCAGTATGGAATCATGAACAGCAGTGTGTATAGAAGTGTGGCTATTGCGCCGGTAATGGTTAACAACCACGCAGGGATAACCAGTGTATAATCGCACACGGTCTCTTCTGTGTAGATGATGAGCCATACGCCTAATCCGGTAATCAGTGAGGTTACAGTGGAAATGATGGCACCGCCCAGATAAGCATACCAGAACTCTGAGCGCGAAGCTCTCCCTCTAAAATCGAAGCAGCGGCAAAGAATACTCACAAGGGCTGCTTTGATTCCCCATGTGACTTGTTTCGTTATTGATTCTGTTTCCATATAATGACAGTGGTTAATTGTTCAAGTAATTAGCGTTGTTATTATAAAAAGAAATTAGAAAATATGTATTTTATCCATTTTAACCTGCATAATAGTATACAGACAATTGTGAGTATGACAAGAATAAAAGCCTAAGACGCATTCTAAAATAAATTGATATCGATAATGTAGGTAAATCCAGCGGTTGAGAATACCGTCGATAATAGAGGAAGGATGTTTCCTTTGAGGTTTAACTCGAACATCAGCAAAAGTGTTAACTAAACGGAACATTGTTGCCATCCTTGTCTATGGCCAGAATTGTGATAGTAGTGGGGTAAAACGGAACTCCTCGAGACGGGCAAGTCGTAGAATCGGGCTGTATTTTATTTTTGCAGTGTTTGCATTTCATAATGGTCTAGTGGCGGGAGTCTTCGCTTATTAGTATGTCTCAAAAAGCGAATATGTCAACAACAAAATATCAAAAAGATAATTTACAGGGTGAGATTAACGTGCTATAGTACGTGTGCCGGAATGGCGCAAGTGGGAGAAAACCAGTAATCAGTTTTCATTATGTGTATGGAAGATGGAAAATATTCTGCGTCGCAAAACGAGTCGCGGGAAGCGATGTGTGAGGTGAAGGTCGAGCTGCCGATGGATATGCTGGCGCGTCTGGCACAGCAGGCTGCGGCCTCGGGGGTGACCTTGGAGCAACTGGTGGCGCAGACTGTGCGCGAACTGGTGGAATAAGTGCCTGTGCGGAATGCCTTGACAATGCGTACGCCTGTGGTAAGATAGCAACGGTCTATGCAGGACAGCGAACAGACGGAATTCAAAAGCACGGTGAAGTCGTGGCTGAAAAGCCATGGCCTCGATTACCGCTGGATTGCGGAGCAGTGCGGCGTGTCTGAGATTACTGTGCGTAACTGGATGAGTCAGAAGAATATCCCGCCGCTGAAGCGCCAGTTGCTGGAGCGGGTGATGGTGCAGCTCCCGGCCGTGGCTTCCGGCAAGACTCATGCTGAGGTATGTGGCGTGAGTGTGAATGCATCGCTGTCGCTGACGGTTCAGCTGGCTCCGGAGTTGTATAACCGACTGGCAGAGAGGGCGATGGCCGCCGGAGTATCGATGGAGCAATTCGTGGCGCAGGCTGTTACAAGGCTGTTGGATGCGCCACCGGCACTCAAGGAACAGAAGGTGATTCTACCAAATTCCTGACAGAAATTTCTGGCACGTAAATAATGACGGAGACGGCTCAATTGGGGGTGGCCTTGCCGCCGGGAACGCTGCTGGGGCATTGTGAGCTGCGGGAGGTCCTCGGTCGCGGGGGCGGTGGTATCAGTTATCTGGCCTACGATGCGCACCTGGAGCGAGAGGTGGTTATTAAAGAGCATTTTCCACCTACCCTTTGTTTCAGACGTCCGGGAGATGCGGTGGTGCATCCGGTGTCGGATGCCGGGTATGAACGTTCTCTGGATGCCTTTTGCCGGGAAGCCCGAATTCTGGCAGGCGTGAATCATCCTGGCGTGGTGAAGGTGTATGATATTTTCCAGGCCTGTGGCACGGCCTATATGGTGATGGAGTATGTGGAGGGGGAACGCTTTGGCGACTGGTTACCGGCGCATGCTGCAGAGGTGCAGGGGGTATGCGCTGTTCTTCTGCAGTTGCTGGAGGCATTGGGGTATCTGCATGCCCACGAGGTGCTGCACCGCGATATCAAGCCGTCCAATATCATTATCCGGGATGATGCCCAGCCGGTGCTGATTGATTTCGGCGCAGCGATGCTGGGTACGCCGCCTACCACGATTACCCTGGTGGGGACGCCCGGATATGCCGCGCCGGAGCAGTTCCAGCAACACGGCCGTGTGGGGCCCTGGTCAGATTTGTATGCCCTGGCGCACAGCTTCGGAAAACTGCTGCCTGTCAAGGTGCTGCGCCGTTACCCCCGCGGCTTTGTCCGCGCGCTCAAACGGGCAGGGGAGGATGATATCGACCGCCGCTATGTCTGTGCTGCAGACTGGGAGGGCGTCTTGCGGAATCGGCAGAGCGGGGCATGCCGGGTGATGCTGTTTTCTGGTACCTTTCTTCTGGGTGTGCTGAGTGTGATTGCCTGGGCTTTGTTGGCGCCGCAGCAAAAGGCTGCTGAAGTTGAGCCCCCACATGCTGAGGTTGAGCCAGCTGCCCAGTACACAGATGCAGAAAAGACGTTAATCAAGGAGCGAATGCAGGAGATTCAGCGTTTGCGATATCGCGAAGCTTTGGAAAGGGATGCCGAGAAATATGGCTATACGGGGGAGGGCGACAGGCGCGCCTGGATTGATGCCAAGGTGGAAGAGTGGGTCAGGCAGATGCAGCACCAGACTCAGGAACTCATGGAGCGCCAGGTAGTACCTGCCGGATGATTCTGGCAGAGGTGCTTCTCCGGGGGGGGGCTGGTCTGTAGTGATGGTGCCTTTACCAGGGGAGGGAGATGTAGCCGAGCAGGCGCAGCAACCAGGCGTTCAGGGCCACCAGCGCCAGCAGATACCAGAAGATAATCCACCCCGCGCTCACCAGCTGGCGGGGCTTGTTTGCCACGCTGCCGCGCCCCATCACAACCTTGCGGTTCTGCTGGGCGAAGATGACATCTTCATTCGCTGATAATTCCTCCCTCATGCGGCAACAGCGGCACTGTACCACAAACCCGCGTGGCTTGCAATCCTATTCTGGAGTATGGCGGTATGGTGGAATTGGCTTCATGATTTTCCTTGTAGACAGGGAGGGTGGAGGGGAATGTCAACGGTTATGGCGGCTGTCTGTATCTTTTAGTTTGAATTCTTCCCTGATATTTGTTAGCATAGGTGGCGATGAAATATCAGTATTCCTTTGGTGAATTGATGGCGCGTCTGTTTTGTCTCCTGCTCGGGTTGTTTATTCTGGCGCAGGGTATTGGTTTTACAATCCTTGCAGACCTCGGTACAGATGCCATTACGAGCCCCGCACTGGTGGCGCATCTGCTGCTGGGAACGCAGCCGGGAGGTGCCGGGTATGAGTGGTGCACTGTCGGCAATATGCTTATCTGCGTGCATGTCACCCTGGTAGTGTTGCAGATTCTGCTGCTACGCAGCAAATACCGCTGCGTTCAGTTGCTGCAGATTGTGAATGGCCTCCTTCTGGGTGTGATGCTGGATGTGTGCCTGATTTATACGAGCCCGCTTCCCGTACCGAATTATGTGGCCTCTCTGGGGTATACCTTCCTGGGGTGCTTCCTTTGCGCCTTTGGTATCTTCACCTTCGTGAAGGCGAATCTGGTGCCTCTTTCGGCGGAAGGTCTCTGCCTGGCCATCAGCCATACGTTCGGCTGGCGTTTCAGCCGTGTGAAAGTGGCGGTTGACTGCTCGATGCTGGCGATTGCAGTGCTAGCTTCGCTGCTGATGCTGGGGTCTCTGGCGGGTGTGCGAGAAGGCTCAATCATCTGCGCGGTAAGTACTGGCTTCATCATCGGGTGGTTTTTCCGCTACTGCCCGGTGTGGGACCGCTTGTTTGCCCTGGCAGGTAAGCGTACTGACAGCGAGGGGCAGAAACTGGCCTGATTTGTTGCAAAAATACATTAAATGAGTGTTGGACGGTAACTTGTGCTTGCTTTTTGGCATGGCTTGTAGTAGCCTGTCGCAGCACTCACTAACAGATTGCGTTTGTTTATGGAAATCAAGACTCTCTATTCGGCTGAACAAATTCAGGAGGCAGTGCAGCGCACAGCCCGGGAGATTGAAGCCTGCTTTGGTAGCGAGGAGCCTGTGGTGGCTCTCTGCCTGCTGAACGGTGCTATCTGGTATGCAGCCGACCTGCTGCGTTGCCTGCCCGCTAACTTTGAGCTGCAGACCATCCGCATCTCCAGCTATGCCGGCACAGAGAGCACGGGCGAACTCTGCTGGCACAATGCGCTGCCGGATTGCGCTGGCAAGCGCGTGCTGGTGATTGATGATGTGCTCGATACCGGTTTGACGATGCGCGCCGTGTGCGAAGAACTCCGCAAGTCTGGTGCCACCAAGGTGGCCTCGACCGTGGCGATTGATAAGGAAGGCCGCCGCAGTCATGAGTGCGATGCCGATTTTGCCGCCTTGCATTGCGGAAATCATTTCCTGGTCGGTTATGGTCTGGATTACAACGGGAAATACCGTAATCTTCCCTACATCGGCTACGTGGAAGCCTGATTTTTTTTCATTCCTCTTCCACAGAGTGCCGGTGGAGTTCTTCCACTGGTGAAACAGACAGGGTGGGCAGCGCCGGATTGGCGTTGCCCACCCTGCTGCCTGCCGGAAAGGAGCAGGGAAAAACGGAATGGCGAACTTTCTGCCCAAATTCTCTAAAATTCGTGTTGCAAGTTCGTGTCTGGTGTGGTATTTTACAAGCACCATGATTACAGGTACTACTCATAAGAAGGCTGCTGAGTGGGTCGAACAGATTCGCCAGCTCTGCAAACCCGATTCCGTCTACTGGTGCGACGGTTCCGAGGAAGAGAACACCCAGCTCTGCGACATGCTCGTGGAGAAAGGCACCTACATCCGCCTGAACCCCGAGAAGCGCCCCGGCTGCTTCCTGGCTCGTTCTACTCCTTCTGACGTGGCCCGCGTAGAGGAACGCACATTCATCTGCTCCGAAAAGGAAGAGGACGCTGGTCATACCAACAACTGGAAGTCCCCGGCTGAGATGCGCGCCATCCTCATCCCC
>JAFYRS010000064.1 GCA_017546845.1 Akkermansia sp. | reverse complement strand
GCAAGGAGGGTGGCGAAAAGCGTCCGTTCAACCGCGAGCGCCGCGAATCCACCGCCCCGCGCAGCAGCGGCGAACGCCCGCAGAAGCGCGGATTCCGCCACGATTCCAAGCCGCAGCGTGAACTGCCCGCTCCGGCAGAGGGGTTCCGTGTGGAACTGCGCCCCGCCAACAGCATCCTGGAACTCTTTGCCTCCAACATCCAGAAGCAGAAGCGCGCCCTGCCCCTCATCGACCTGGCACGCGTCGTCATGGGTGATAAAGCCCGCTATGACCTCGTGTTCATGAAGCTTGAGAACGGGCCCATGCTCATTCACTCCACCAAGGGCGACCAGGCATGCTGGCTCACTGAGGCAGAAGCCACCGCCTACCTCTGGAAAGCCCCCTGGTTCTCAGAGCTCTACACCAAGGAAGACATCGAGGTGGAAGCCCCCAAGGGCAGTTTCACAGCCGTTGCCGTGTGCAGCATGGGTGGCGAACTCATCGGGCCGGTCACCTGGCATGGCTACCAGGCCGCCCTCATGAACCTTTACCGCAGCAAGTACTCCACCATGCCGCTGGATGTGTTCAAAAACCGCATCTCTGTGGACAAGAGCGAGGAGACGGTAGCCGCATGGGTGCAGGCCGCCAGCCACAAGACCGTATGGAAGCCCACTCGCGAGGATGCAGCTGAAACCGTGCTGGAAGACCAGAAAGCCGTAGAAGCCGACTTCATGGCCAACCACTATGCCAGCGTTTACGAAGTGGTGGATAAGGTATTCATCAACGGTTCCACCCCGCGTGCCGTCCTTTCCCCCGGCATCGCAGCCCATGTAGCCATCCTTTCCGACAAGACCCGCCGCTTCCCGCAGATGCTCATCCCGAACCTCTGCCACGGCATGGCCCGCCACCACCTGCCCATCTACAAGTGGCACGGCAACCACTTCACCGGCCCCAGCCGGGTGCGCGCCCTGCCTGCGGATACCGTGCTGGCAGACCGCATGATGGCCATCATGAACTGGGCCAGGGAAAACTCCGGCAAGACGGCTGATGCCATGTTTGCCGAGCTGAGCGGCGTGCCCGCCGGCACGGACGAGGCCTCCACCCAGGCTGCCACTGATGCACATGCCCCCTACGTGGCCGATATGATCTGGCTGCTGGAGCAAGGGTACATCGTCGTCACCAGTGACAACGCCGTCTGGTTCCCCAAGGGCGATGCCGCCCCGGAGCCGGTAACCAAACCGCAGCCCCGCAAAGGCGGCAAGAAGGGTAAGAAACCCGCCGTCCCCGCCAAGGGCGAAACTCCCAAGGCCTGATTTTTCCCTTTCCTCATGATTTCAAACCGCCCGCCATGCCAGCCATGACGGGCGGTTTCGCATCAGTTTGAGCTTGACATTTCGGGCATTTCCACCCAGAATAGAGCGCCTGCGGCACACCCCCGCAACATTTTTACCATGCTGCTGAATGTAAGACAATACGGAGAACCGGTTCTGCGCGCCGTGAGCGCCCCGGTGGAAAAGATAACCGACGACCTCAAGAATCTGGTGGAAAACATGATTGAAACCATGTATGCCACCGAGGGCATCGGCCTGGCAGCCCCGCAGGTGGGTGTCAACATGCGCCTGGTGGTCATTGACATTCCCGAAGATGAGGAAGAAGAAGGCGCAGAGCCGGAAATGATTACCGTGAATGGTGAGCAGAAGCCCATGCGCAGCATCATGCCCCTGGTCTTCGTAAACCCCGAGCTGGAGCCTTACGGCAAGCAGTACCTCTTTACCGAAGGCTGCCTGAGTGTGCGCGGCATCCGCGCCAACGTGGCACGCCCGGAGTTCGTGAAAGCCCGCCTTACCCTGCTGGACGGCAGCACGATGGAACTGGACTGCGGCGGCCTGCTGGCACGCTGTCTGCAGCACGAGTGCGACCACCTGGACGGCTTCCTCTTTGTGGACCGCGTTTCCTCTGCCGCCAAGATTACGCTCTCCAAGAAGCTCAAGAAACTCGCCTCTTCACGCTGAGCCAGGCAGCCTCAAGCAGGGTTGCATACACCGTCCTGCGAGAGACCTTGACCCTTTCCACCCCTGCGCGCTGAGCAATCAGCCGCAGGGTTTTCCATCCCAGAAGCGCCGGCAGCATGGCCGTGAAACGCAAGCGGAACGAACCCAGGCGGCGGGCATAGTCCAGCCCATCCCTGAGGTACCAGAAGGCACGGTTACGCCATATTTCCAGAGAATCCTGGCGCGTGTAGGTTTCGGATTTCTCACGGAACGAAGCCAGATACGCTCTGCCACGGGCAGCATCCTCCGCAATATCGCGCAGGATATTGACCAGCTGCAAGCCCTGTCCGTAGCGGGCAGCCGCCTGCGCCATGATGTCGCGGCGTTCGGGCGGGCAGAATTCCTCTCCCAGGGTAGCAAGACCTAAATCTGTCCAGAACTCGCCCACGCAGCCTGCCACCAGATAGGTGTAACGCATGGTTTCGTCAGCGCTCTCAACAACTTCGTGGTCATCAAAATAAGTCAAATCCCACAGCTGCCCCTTCACAATCAGCGACAACACGCGGCGCAACAGCTGTAATTCAACATCAGAAACCTGTTCCAGCTGCTCCAGACATTCACCAAAGCGGCGAAGCAAGGTTGCCTCGCTGGGGTTGGTCTGGGCATCCGCCATCTCGCCACGCAGCGCCTGCAAGAGAAGCGCAAGCTCATCCGGCGGCAGCGTTCCCAGCACCGCGCGCCGCATCTGCCGCAGAATCTCTGCGCGTTTGCCGGGGACAGCCGTCGAGGTATCAGCCACACTATCGGTGGCCCTTGCCAGCATATACCCCAGGGCAATTCCCCGGCGCATGGCAGGCGGCAGCCACACCATGCTCAGGTAAAAGGAACGGGAAACAGCCTTGAGCAGCGCAAAATCCATGGTCTATCAACTCAGCTGGCGCAGAGCACCGCGGATAAGCTCATCCGTGCTGGCCTGCGGATTATCCTTCAGCAACTTGACAATGCACTTGCGCGCCTCGGCCTGCTTGAAGCCCAGCGCCACCATGGCCAGCTCCGCATCCGATGCAGCCTGGGTGGTTGTTCCCTGCTGCTGTGCCTCCCAGGTGGAAGCCACGCCAATCTTATCCTTCAGCTCCAGGATGATGCGCTCTGCCGTGCGCTTGCCCACGCCCTTGGCGCGGGCAATGGCCTGCACATCCCCCTGCACCACAGCCTGCTTGAAGGTGTTGACATTCAGGCCGCTCAAAATCGCAATTGCCGTAGCAGGTCCGATTCCGCTCACCCGGTCGATGAGCAGGCGGAAGATATCGCGCTCAGCATCGGTGGCAAATCCGTAGAGCACCTGGGCATTCTCGCGCACATGCATGTGGATTTTGAGCATGATACCCTGCCCGACAACCGGGTTCAGCTGGTCAAAGGTGGAAAGCGGCACCGTAACCTCATAGCCCACGCCATTCACATCCACCACCAGACACTGCGGCAGCGCCTCCGCCACCGTTCCTCGAAGAAAAGCTATCATGCCTGGGGGGTAGGTTTAGGTGCAAGCGGGTCTTCCACCTGTTGGAATTGAGCCGCAGGCGTCAGCCCGCCCATTTCATTCAACAGCTCCTGCACGCGGGAGTTGAGCCGTCCATAGTCAATGGGGCCGTTTTCCGGCTCCTTAGTACCCGGGAAGAAAATGTAGCTCACACCGAGGTTGGATACCGGGCGCGCAAATGAGGTGGCCTTCGGGTTCACCAGGCGGGCCAGGCGCAGCGAGGCTTCGCCCGTCTTGTGGCGGGGGCCGAAATCGCCCACGATGGCAGGGAACACACGATCACCCACCACCACTGCAGCGTAGTCCCCCAGCTGAGGACGATAGGCATCATTGTTCCCATTCTTGAACGCCAGCGGCAGCACCACAAAGGTATCATACTCTGCCAGCAGGAAGCTGTACTTCTTCAAATCATGCACCACGTTGCGGGCATATTCCAGCGCCGAGGCATTATTCTTCTTATCTGCGCTCAGCTTCTTCACGCGCTCCTCCCAGTGCGGCAGCAGCGGGTTCGGATTCGTGCCGCGCTTGCGCCAGCGGTACGAGGTCATAGGTTGGTAGTGGTCGCTGTTCTTCACCTTTTCCGGCATGTCCGGCAGGCGGTCGCCATCAGAACCATCAGATACCACATCCATATCCGCCTGCATCCACAGCACCTTGCGTCCGGTATCCGGGGCCTCTATCTCCAGCACCGTATCAGTATCGTAGTAATTGTGGCGGTCAAGCAGGCGCGAAAGCGTGGCCGCATTCTTGCGCATGTGATTCTGCTTGTGCAGGTAGATGGCAGAGTACCACTGGGACACCCTGGCCCTGGCCATCAAATCACCATAACGGTTAAAAAGCTCCGGCAGTTTCGGGTTGGCCAGTTTGAGTGTTTCACCATCTGCCGCCTTGGGCAGACGCAGGTTGAGCGCCACGCGCAGCTGGTATGCGCCCAGGTCCTTGCGGTCCTGGGATGCCGTACCGCCGGGTTCAAACTGCACCGCGCTGAGCACGTTCATACCGGGGCTCATGGTGTTGATATGCTCGTAGCGGCCAGGTTCCACACGCTCTGGCAGCGCCGGGGGGAACGGAGGCAGCGTGATACCGGGCATGGCAAACGAGCCCTCGGGCTGCCAGGCTTCCACCTCAATCTCCTCCACCTCCTCCTCTGCGGGCGGGGGGAGCACGCCAGGTGCAGGTGCCACCACGGGCGCAGGCTCCTCCGGCTTGCTTACCTTGCGCTTCTTTTTCTTCTTGCTGGTCTTACCATCTCCTGCCAGGGCCTTGACCAGCTCTGCCGGGTACGGTGTGTACAATGAACCAGCGGCCAGCAGCAACACGCCCAGCAGGCTCAACCGGAACCAGGTAAAAAGCTTTATCTTTTGCTTACGTTGAAACAGTTGTTTCATAATAACATTGACATTCAATCTTACTTCTCAGCCACAGGAGCAACCTTGCGCGGACGCAGCCCCATGATGCCCCGCATAAGCCACAGCGGTGTATTCCGCAGCAGCCAGCCGATGAGGCGGATACGGCGGGAGGGATAATAGCGGGCCTGGTTACGCCTGAGGGCATCCAGCGAGCCATTCACCACCGTGGGAATGGAGGTGTATACCCACTTCTTGAACGAGGAATATCCGTTTGTGCAGCCACTGCGGCGGGCCACATCCCCGAATCCGGTATGCACTGGCCCGGGGCAGACCGCCAGCACCGGAACACCCGCTTTTCGGACCTCCAGGCGTATAGCCTCGGTGAATGAGGCCACAAAGGCTTTGGATGCGGCATAAATGGCAAAATCCGGGATAAACAAATCTGCCGCCAGAGAGGCAATGTTGATGATACCGCCGCCCTGCTCCACCAGGCGCGGCAGCACGGCGCGGGTCAGCTCCGCCACAGCCAGCACGTTCACATGCAGCATCTGATGATTCCGTTTCGGGGAGCTGCTCTGGTACTCACCGTAATCGCCCAGCCCGGCATTATTGATTAAGAGGGTCTTTCCTGCGGGCAATTCCTCAATAAGCTGCACCAGGCGCTCGCGTGCGCGCTGCGACCCCAGGTCGCAGGGATGCACCGTCACCCGCAGTGAGGAATCCGCCGCGCGCAATTCATCTGCCAGCTCTTCCAGCACCTCACCACGGCGCGCCACCAGCACCATGTGCGAACAATCGCCCACCAGACGCCGCGCAAACGCCATACCAAATCCGGATGATGCCCCGGTTATGATTACATGCCCATACATTGCGCGTAAATCATGCCACAAATCGCCCGGCATATCAAGCAAAAAGCACCTGCGGATGCTCCGGAAATTCAGCACCATTCGTAGACCTGCGCCTGCCCGGGCCGGAGGATGAGCGGGAGGCCTGCACGAGTCAACTCATCGGCCGTGGTTTCCACCAGGGGGGTGGTGGTATCCAGTAGCGGCACAAAGGTGAATTCCGTTGCTTTTCTGCCCGCCCATTCAATGGCGTTTGCCGGAATATGCACGCGGGTTTCCACCGTTTCCGTGGCACTGAAATTACACACCACCAGCAAGGTTGACTTCGTTTTGCGGTAATGCCGCAGGAACGCATACAGAGAATGCCCGGAAACACCCTCTCCCGCCCGGCGGCCATAGCCCGGCGTTTCCCGGTTTGCCCAGTTGAGCCCGTAGAATCCTCCCCTGGCAAGCGCCGGATGCTGCAACAAGGTAAGCAGGCGCGCCGTAAACTCCCGCAACTCCCGTTCCTCAGGTGTCAGCAGCGCGCCATCATACGCCCCGCCATGCGTCCAGTGCTGCAGGGTTGGCAGGTGCGTATAATCAAAGATACTCGTGCGGCCATTGTCCCCACCGTATCCCCCCGGGCCATCCGCGCGCTCGCCGGTTTCCTGCCCGTTGTACACCAGCACCGGCCCGCATGTGGAGCAATACTGCGCCACCATGATGGCACGCACCGCCGCACGCCCCACTCCACCCCAGTACATGGGAGATGCCACGCGGGGTTCATCGTGGTTCTCTATGTAGCGCACCCCGCCGTGAAACAGGGGACTGGATTCTGCATGCAGCGGGTCAAGGTCATTGGCCCAGGCTCCACCCTCGTAAATCTTGCGCAGCGATTCATACGCCACGCCATCATACACCCCGTTGAACCCGGTCGAAAGCAAGGCGGCATGCACCGGAGAATCCATCAGGCGGAGGTGGTCATCATAGCCCTCTGCCATGAAAAAGACCGAGCGGTCGCGCAAGCGCGCATGGGCAATCACCCAGCGCCAGAATGGCAGCGGTACCATGTGCGCCATATCACAGCGGAAGCCGCCCACCCCCAGTTCCTGCCAATAGGCCAGCACTTCATTCATGAGCCGCCAGGTGCGCGGCAAGGCATATTCCGGTGCCAGCAGCCCGGGCAAGGCCATGGCAGCGTGGCTGCCGTGGCGGTAATCCGTCCCGTAGTTCAGCTTGGCCGTCTCATACCAGTCATACGCCCCGGGGGCCCAGCTGGCCGCGTTGTTTCCCGTCACGCGTCCCCGGCCCCGCTCCGGCGTATATTCCCCCTCCGGCAACAGCAGCGGGGTATCGCTGCCGTGCGGCTCCAGATAATAGAAGGAATTATCCCGGGCAAAGAAGCTGTGGCAGTCATCCTCCGCGCCAAAACTGCTTTCCGGCCGCACCACCGAATGATAACACCGCGAAACGTGATTCGGCACAAAATCAATGACCGGCACCATGCCCCAGCGGCGGCAGCGCGCCAGCAAAGCAGCAAATTCCTCCCGCCGACGCTCCACATCCTCAGCCAGATCCGGGTCTACATCGAAGTAATCTGTCACGGCATACGGGCTGCCGGCCTTTCCCTTCACCACACAGGCGGGGTCTGCGGGCAACCCCGGGTGAGCGCTCTGCGTGGCATGCCGCAGCACTCCCGTCAGCCACAGGTGCGTCACCCCCATGCGGGCTATCTGCTCCAGCGCATTGTCCGTTATGGCATTAAACGTGCCGCATCCATTCTGTTCTTTGCTTCCATACGGTTCTCCCCCGGTCTGAAAATTGGAAAAATGGCGCACAAACAACTGGTATATGACGGCTCGCATAGTCTTGTTGTATCATCCTAGCATCCGACACGCTTCATTTCAAGCTCAAAGCTTAATTGCTAGCCTTTTGAGGGGCCTGTTTCAGATTTGCTGGTGGATATGTTCGTCAAAACATGCTAACGTGATTAAAGAACCGAAGTTACGCGTCGGCTTCATTAGAAAGGCAACGTAAATTGTAATCTATCGGCGAGTAAAGCGAGCGGAAATTTATAGCCCACGGTAGTGGGCGTAAGAGGTTAGACAGGGGTGGAGCGACGG
>JAFYRS010000063.1 GCA_017546845.1 Akkermansia sp. | reverse complement strand
CTTACCCCCGGCTACCATCTTACGCCCACTACCGTGGGCTATGAATTCCGCTCGCTACGCTCGCCAATAAATTACAATTTAGCAGCGTATTGTTAATTAGCTGTGCTACAAGGATTTGAAAGCAGTTCTAATGAAACTTTGGGACACATGTGAAATCAGAATGCAGAATATTCAGTCAGCGCGCCGCCACACGGCGGTGCACAAGCTTATCATTCTGCCTTCTGCTTTTCCCCCGGCGAGCGGTTTTACTTTCTCCGGCGGCGTGCGGCAAGGGCAGCCAGGGCCAGCAGGCTGAGTGTGGCGGTGGCGGGTTCAGGCACTGCCTGGGTCTGCGTAATGCTCACTGTGCCCGCAGTGCTGTTGTAGCTGAGCACCAGTCCGGTGTTGCCGGAGAGGTTGCTGAAGTAATCACCCGCAGCCACCTGGACATCGTCCATCAGCGGCCTGTATGAAACCAGCTCCTCTGTCTGCTCTGCCAGCGAGCGCATGTTGTAGAGCGTTACTGACTGCTCCAGTTGCTGCACGTTCAGCTGGGTGACTCCGGTAAACAGGATGCAGGATTGATCTTTCTCCAGTCCCATCACTTCTTCGAGCACTGTGCCGTCCAATGTCAGCCCGGTCTGCAGATTCAGCTCTCCATGCAGGGTGATGGTACCGCCCAGGTCGACCACGGTCTGGTTTTCCAGCACCATGTCGGCATTGATGGTGGCCCCGGCACCGAAACCTGCAGAACCGCCGATGTGGAGTTCCGCCACCATTTCCAGTTTTTCATTCACCCCGGTGTAGGCCGAGAGTTCCAGCCCGTCGCCCACGCTGAGCTCTTTCAGATGATGCTCTGCCTGGTCAAACAGGCGGATGGCACCCGTAGTGGCATGCACACCACTCAGGCGGTTCTGGTTGTTGTACACCTTCAGCACGCCGCTGCCGGCATTTTCCACAGCGGAGTCAACCAGTAAGGTCCTCAGTGTGGCGTCACCACCAGTGCGTCTGGCATAGCCGTTCGTCAGGCTGTAGGTGGTGCTGGAGATGGTGTATTTCTCTTCTTCCAGACTGGTTTTCAGCACGGCGGTATTTTCTGTCTTGTTGGTAAAGATGAAGTCTGCATGATTCAGCTCTGCACCTTGCGCCAATTCTACAGCAGTATTTGCGTTGCCCCAGATCTGAGTGTTCACCTTCAGGCGGGCAGGCGATTCCAGCCGCAACGTACCTGCAGCAGCTTTGTCCATCGAGCCGTCCAGAGTTCCGATTTGCTTTTCGCTTCCTCCGGTGGAAGCAAGCGATACCGTACCCGCTGCTGTCTCAATTTTTTCCAATGAGCCTGAACCGAGCAGCGAGAATTCACCAGCCTCCAGGCGGAGAGTCTTGATATTGGTTTCACCAGAAAGCACCAGAGCACCTGTACCCTTTTTCTCGATTGTGCCGGTGTACCGGTCATCATCGTAGTGAATACGCCCGCTCACATCCACGCTGGCTTTATCCGACACATCAAAGGTGAGTTTCTTATCACGCAGGCGGATGTTGGCACCGATGCTGTTTGCACCGCTTTCAACATTGATGGTATAATCCTGATAAATATCAATGGCGGCAGCATAATTACTCTGTATCTGGCCATTGTGCGCTGAGGTATAGTACGCACCTTCACCCGTCAGCGTTGCACCGTTTTTGAGCGTGATGCCCCAGCTGCCCATTGACTGGCGAGTAGTGCCGAAATCCACTTCGCCGCCATCTACGGTAATCGTTTTGTTACTGGCGTTGTAGTCCAGAATATCAGCCCCTGTGCCGGCAAAGGCCAGTCTGCCGCCGCTGTTAACAGTCACACTGGTCTTCAATGCCCTGGTGTTGTTGCCATCCAGCTCGAGCGTGCCGCCGTTTACCACCACTGAGCCAATGCTGCAGGCTTGCTCATGCAGCAGGAGCGTGCCGCTACCGGTCTTGGTGAGCACGCCCGCACCACTCAGCGCGGTATTGATAGTGACATCATACCCATTGGTATCAAAGACAGTCCCCTCACCCGTGCCGGTAAGAGCCAGCGCCTTGCTGCCTGTAATGCTGAAATCGGCAGTGGCGCCGATTGTGCCCCGGCCCAGGCTCACGGTGTCATTATTCCCTATTCCGCTGATACCGGCAGAGCCGATGTTGATGCGGGCAGAGCCTGCATCGGCTGTACCCAGAATCAGGCTGTCTGCATTACTTCTGCTGGTGCAGAAAGCAATGCCATGCAGGTTTGCCTCGCCGGCAGATACCTTGAACGTACCGCCGGAATCCCAGCCCATCAGCATGGTGGTTTCACCTGCATCCAAGGTGCCACCATTCAGAACCAACGTAGAGGCAGAATCACGCCAATGCGCCAGCAGCAGGCTGTTAAGTTCATCCTTATTCTCTGCATCTGCAAACCCAGTCCCGGTTATACGGAGCGCAGCGCCTGCCTCAATACTCAGATTGGTGCTCTGATTTTTCGCAGCAGTGCCCATTTGGAGCAGGTTTACCGAGACATCAGCCCCTGCGGCAAGCACAACATTCTGCGTACCTATCTCAAGGGAACCGATATCTACCGCCGCAGCAATATTCAACGTACCGCCGCCCTGCACCAGCATATTTCCTACGCTGGCCGCCGCATTCAGATTCAGGGTGCCGTTGCCCCGCTTCGTCAGGTTGCCCTCACCCGCCATCTGCGTATCCACGGTGATGGTATGGCCATTGGTATCCAGAATGGTGCCTTCACCGCCACCGATGACCCCCAGCACAGCTGCACCG
>JAFYRS010000062.1 GCA_017546845.1 Akkermansia sp. | reverse complement strand
GCGGGCACACCGCTGCGGGAGCGGTAGACCTGGTCGGTGTTGGTGCCGGTGGAGCGGCCTGTGGTTTCGCGCTGCATGGGGATACCGTGCTGGTCTGCCAGCAGCTCTATTCTGGCATTGAGGTTCGGGTGGCATACGGGGCCGTAGCTCAGGCAGCCGCCTGCGCCCAGGCGCACGTCTCCGTAGCGCCCTTTATCCAGCCCGGGGGAGTCGGTGGCGTGGGTTACATCCAGGCAGATGGCGGCATCCGGCTGCAGTCGGAAAGCCAGCATGCCTGCGCCCACGCAGCCGATTTCTTCCTGCACGGTGTTGGCAAAGATGATGTTCCAGGAGGGTTTGATTCCTTGTTCTGCCAGGGTGCGGGCGGTCTCTGCAAGGATGAATCCGCAGAGGCGGTCATCCAGCGCGCGGCAGACCAGGCGGTTCCCTTCGTTGAGAAGCAGCGGGCCGTCGCAGTATACGCCCACGCTACCCACGCGCAGGCCGAGGGCTTCCACTTCCTCGCGGGAGTCGCACCCGAAGTCGACATACAGCTCATGCAGTTTGGGGGCTTTTTCATCTGCTGCGCCGCCGCGCAGGTGAATGGCTGTGTTGCCGGTGATGCCGGTGACCTCGCCATCTGTCCCGATGAAGCGGATGCGGCGTCCGCGGGCGATAGCCACATCGCTGCCGCCTACGCGTTCCACGCGGGCGAAGCCGCTTTCGTCGATGTAGCGGATGGAGAATCCGATTTCGTCCGCGTGCGCATCGAGCATGAGCGTGGGGGCGTTATCGCCCTCAGCTGCGCGCAGGAGTGCCCAGGTAGAGCCGTAGGCGTCGCACTGCACCTCATCAGTGTAGGGGGTGATGTAGGCGGCCCAGAGACGCTGGGCGTCCATTTCCAGGCCGGTGGGTGCGGGTGTTTCAAGGTATTCGCTCAGGAATTCAGCAGATTGTTCGTTCATGGAGGGTGAAATGTTACAGGCTCATTTATCGGCTCATTTATCGGCTCATTTATCGGCTCATTTATCGGCTCATTTATCGGCTCATTTATCGGGCGTGTAAAGTTTGATATATTTATAATGCGTTAATGAACAGCGGTTAGCGGGTTGAGGTTGGGCTCATTTATCGGCTCATTTATCGGCTCATGACGGATTTCAAATATTGAGTAGTCCGGTTTATTCTACAACTTTCCATTTGGCTGATTTTTTCTCGCCTACACGGATAACCGCCCCTAATTTGACTAATGTTTCAAATTCTCGCTTGAGGGTGGCAATGCTTAATTTTATGCCTTCGGCTGCTTCTTTGCGAGATGATTGCGGATGCTCCCTAAGCCATTCGATGATTGCCAGTTGGCGCTCGGTGAATATGGGAACATGTTGTGATGTTTCCACCCCTGCTTCAAATGTCGTAACGACTTCGCTGTCGGAAAAACGATAGGATTGCGGAGTTGTGCCATATTCACGGCAGGCATCAGCAATACGCTTGATGCCGCGTCCCCAGGATTCGACATGTCCGGCGCGGTAGAAAGCGCGGGCAATGAGAGGATTAATGGCCTTGGAGCCGTGTTTATCTAATGCTCCTTCCTGTACCCAGAGGGACGGGATGCGGGCCTGGTTGTAGATAACCAGCTTCTGGTCGTATACACGAATCTGTATGGGCACACCGCTGGAGTAATCTGCGTGGATGATGGCATTGAACACCGCTTCCCGGATAGCGGTGCGAGGGAATGGGTAGCGGTCGATGCGGGTGATGCCATCGTAGGAAATAGAAGCCCGCATATATTTTGTGTAGATGAGGTCGATTATCTGGTCTGCCTGGCGGAATAGGGACCCCTCCAGGATATCATCATACAGAATTTCGGCATCATTTTCAAAGAAACCGACTTTGATGAAAGCACCGGGGAACCACCGGGTCGGGCGTGGGTGAAAAAGCAGAATGGCAGCCCGTTTGAGTTTTCCCTGGTCATCAATGAGTTCCAGTCGTTGCAGGAGTTCCGTACGGGAGATTTCGAAATCTTCCGGGCTCATGCGGCGGTTGACTAGTGCCGCGCGTTGGAAAATTTCAAAGCTGATGGAGTCCAGATCATCGGGGGTGATGCGCTCAATCGCGACGCCGTCCCATTGAGTTCCTGTTTTTTCCAGAAGGAAATGGGTCAGGGCTGTGCCTGTGAGTTGCTGGCAGACACTGCCGCTGCGGTAGTAGAACTCCCCGCGGCAGGAAACGGGGGTATTGACGGCGGGAACAACAACTTCCACCCAGTATTTGCCAGCCTCGTTGCGCAGATTGACATCAACCTGCACGCCGGTAATATCTCTTACCTTATTGGGGAGGTTTTCAAGAAGCTTGCGCGCCACGGATTCCGGAACACCAGTTACCTGGCCATGGTCATCGATGCCGATGCAGAGTGTACCACCTTGCGCGTTGGCAAAAGCGCAGATTTCGCGCAGGTGGTCGTCTTTCCAGGTGGATTTCCACTCCAGACACTGGTGTTCCGCATTCATGCGAAGCTTACATATTAGCGTAGCCGATGTCGCTGCGGCGCTGGGAGCCCGCGAAGTCGACCTTGGCTGCCTCAGCGTGGGCGGCGGTGCGGGCGGCATCCAGCGTATCGCCCTGGGCCACGATGGCCAGCACGCGGCCACCGGCGGTTACCCAGCCTTCAGGCGTGAGCTTAGTGCCGCAGTGGAATACGCGGGCGGCGCAGTCTCCCAGCCCGGTGATGAGGTCGCCGCTGTGGGAGCTGGCGGGGTAGCCTGCGCTGGCCAGAATGCAGCAGATGCTCCAGCCTTCATTGAAGGAAATAAGCCCGGGGGCAAATTCGCCATGGGCGCCCTTGAGGCAGAAGGTGGCCAGGTCACCCTGCAGCAGGGGCATGACGGCTTCGCACTCCGGGTCGCCGAAGCGGCTGTTGTATTCAATCACCTTGGGCCCCTGGGGGGTGAGCATGAGCCCGAAGTACAGGAATCCGCGGTAGGGCAGGCCGTCTGCCTGCAGGCCGCGCACGGTGGGAGCCACGATGGTTTCTTCGATGGTCTTGAGAAGCTCCGGGGAGGCAAGCTGGCGGGAGGCTACGGCGCCCATGCCGCCGGTGTTGGGGCCGGCATCGCCCACTTCCGGGCGCTTGTAGTCACGCGCGGGGCAGAGGATGAGGAATTTGTCATCGCAGATGGCGCCGAAGATGGAGATTTCCGGGCCGGTGAGGAATTCCTCTACCAGCAGGCGGCCTGCGCCGAAGCGCTTCTGGATGAATACCTCGTTGAGGAATTCCTCGGCGCTGGCGGCATCGGGGCACACGGCCACGCCCTTGCCGGCGGCCAGACCGTCGAACTTGAGCACGGTGGGGTACTGGCCGTTGATGGCGGCGATGGCTTCGTCGTAGCTTTCCACGGCGGTGGCCATGCCGGTGGGGATGTTGTGGCGCAGGAGGAAGTTCTTGGCAAATTCCTTGGAGGCTTCAAGCTGGGCGCTTTCCTTCTGCGGTCCCCAGCAGGGGATACCGGCGGCGGCGCAGCGGTTGGCCAGACCATCTTCCTTGACCAGGTAGCTTTCTTCGCCTGCTACGCAGAGGTCAATCTTGTTATCCACCATCCACTGGATGAGGGCGTCGAAACTGTCGGCCTCAATCAGGGTGGCAGTGCGGCAGATGGCATCGCTGCCGGGGAAGGTGAAGAGTTCGGGCTTGCACGGGCTGGCGGCCAGGGTCTCTACCAGAGCCTGCTCGCGCCCACCTTTTCCAATGACGGCAATTTTCATATAATGGAATGGGGAGGGGTAAATGGTGAACTGGAACGGAATCAGCGGCGGCGCTTGCGGAGGGCAATGCGCGGATTCTTGCCACGCACGGTGCGTTTCTTGAACCGTGAGTTGGTGGCAAGTCCGCTGCGGCGGGAAAGGTTGCGGTGTTTGCGGCTGCGGTAGCGGTGTGTGGGGCGCAGTCCATCCACAGGCAGCTTGGCTACCATTTCCTTGGGAATATGGATGCTGTTCTTGGTGTTGTCCTGCTCAGCCTTGATGTAGGTTTCCTGGGTGCAGCTTTCGATGGCGACCGGCATGCCGCGGTGCACGCGGCCGAAGAGGTCCACGATGTCATCACTCTTCATGCGGATGCAGCCGTAGGATGCCGGGCGGCCGATGTAGCGCTCTTCCGGGGTGCCGTGAATGTAGATGCGGCGGCGGTGGGTGGAGTGGTTGTTCTGTTCCATGCCGGCCAGCTGGATGACGCGGGTGACCACGGGGTCGCGGCCGGCAGCGTCGACGTCTACTACTTCGCCGGTGGGTTTGCAGCCCTTGAATACCATGCCCGTGGGCTGGCCTTCACCGTTTTTCTGGGAAATGGCGTGAAGCCCCAGCGGAGTCTGGTGGCTGCCGTTTTTGTTGCCGATGCCGAACTTGGAAGAGCTGATGCTGTAGTCCTTCACCTTCTTGCCGGCTTTGAAAACGGTGAGTTTCTGGTCACTGAGGGTAACGGCCACGCCATCGCGCACGACAACCTGCGGCGGAATATCCTCAGCATACAGCTTTTTGCCTTGGCTGAAAGTTGTGCATGAGGTAAATGCCGCCGTTAACAGGCAGAGAATCGCGAGTGTTCTGGTTGTTTTCTGCATTACCGGTGGTCGGGCTTTAGTGGAAGTGGAAATCAAGCGGTCTGGGTAGCTTTTCGTTTCTGCATAACGCCGTCAATGAGGCGGGCAATGGAGGCGAAACTGGTGTAGAAGAAGCCCAGGAACGGAGTCATGAGCACGAAAGTGAGGTAGTCACCGTGCGAGAAGTTGATGTATTCCACCACGCCGAAGAAGATGGCGAAGCAGAGTTCCAGCGCGGGTACAAGTACGGACTTGATGGCCTTGTACCCCTTGGCGCGTTTTTCGATGGAAAGTGTGCCCTGCTTGGATTCGCCGAACTTGGGTGTGCGCACAAATTCACTCTGCTGGCCGCACATGGCCTCAATCACGGCCTTGGCGTTGTTCACCGCCATGCCGACACCCAGGGCAAGCAGCGGAATCATGAGCGGGAATACCATGTACCAGCGGCGCGGGCGCACAATCATCTCTGCCACGATGTAGAATAAGCACACAGATACGGTGGCAAAGAAGAAGAGGGTGAAGGTGAGCAACATCATCTGCCACTGGTCCCAGGCCCATTCCCCCGTGGGGGCTACCAGCCCGGTGCATACCGGCATCACCAGGAAGCAGAGCAGGATGAGCGCCAGGTAGGAGTAGTTACAGGTCAGGTGGGTGGTGGCTTCCATCTTTGCCTTGAACGGCGCATTGGAGCGCCAGATGGTGAAGAGCATCTTGCGGCAGACCTGGATGCAGCCCTTGGTCCAGCGGTGCTGCTGGGCCTTGAAACCGTCCATGTCTACGGGCAGTTCAGCGGGGGTTTCGTAATCGTTGAGGTAGACGAAGCGCCAGCCCTTCATCTGGGCGCGGTAGGAAAGGTCCATATCCTCGGTGATGGTGTCGTGCTCCCAGCCGCCGGCATCAATGATGGTGCTCTTGCGCCACATACCGGCGGTGCCGTTGAAGGTGAAGAAGCGGCCGGAGCGGTTGCGGCAGGTCTGCTCCAGGGCAAAGTGGCCATCCAGGAAAATGCTCTGCAGGCGGGTGAGGAGGTTGTAGTTGCGGTTGATGTGTGCCCAGCGGGCCTGCACCACGCCAATCTGCGGGTCAGTGAAGTAGGGTACGCAGACTTTCAGGATATCCGGTTCCGGGCGGAAGTCTGCATCCAGAATAAGCAGGAACTCACCCTTGGCCACGGCATCGGCGGCTTCGAGAGCACCTGCCTTGAAGCCTGTGCGGTCTGTACGGTGCAGGCATACAATGTCAAAGCCCTGTGCGCGATAGTATTCTACCTGTTGCTGGCAGAGGTCATAAGTATCATCGGTGGAGTCGTCAAGAATCTGGATTTCCAGCTTGTCCTTGGGGTAATCGATGGCTGTTACTTTTTTGAGCAGGCCTTCCACCACAAACTTTTCGTTGAACATGGGCAGCTGGATGGTGACCATGGGCCATTCATCCCACTGGGCCTTGGGCTGGGGAATATCCTTGCGGTGCTTGAGGTAGAGCAGTACCATCAGCAGGCGGTGGCATCCATAGCCGGACATGCCGATGAGAACAAGGAAATAGGCTACAAGCCAGATGAGGTCAAACCAGTTTTGGGAGGATTCCATGAGACGGAGGTGTACGGGTGATACGGGTGCGCCCGCGTGCGCAGCTGCAGTTCCGGGCATTTTTGCGTCAGCACACGCGTGGGTACTTGACGCGGGGCGATAGTAATGTAAACTGGGTATAGAGTCAAGTCTAAATTAACATCCTCCCGCTATGATGAAAAAGTCCCCATGGTTCTTTCTGTCTTTTGCTTTTGCGCTGAATCTGCCCCTGGCGCAGGCGCAGGAAATGTCTGATTACAGCGAGGAAGCGGTCGATGCTGTTTTTGACGGTATGCCCGAGGGGGTGATGGCTCAGGCGGAATCTTCCCGCCGCCCGGGAGAGGTGCCTGCCATGTTCCGTGATGATGCGTTGCTGGATGATTCTCATTCCAACCAGGAGCTGGGTATCAACGTGTATACCGCTCCTTCCATCAGCAAGATTTTTGCCCAGCTGGATCATCTGCCGGCTATTCCGGAGGAGTATGTGCTGCGCCGCCGCCCGGAGAATCTGCCGCTGGATGCCGGGAAGCTGGCGTTGGAAATGGGGTATCTCATGGCTGACGGGTTCATTGCCGTGCGCAGTGGCCACATGAATGATATCAAGCCGATTGCCTTGGACCTGACCCGCTATGGCAAGGCAATGGGCGTGGGCGATAAGATGAATGCGTATTCTGCAGGCCTGCTGGAACATGCAGAAAAGGGGCAGCTGGATGAGTTCAAGCGCATCATGGCCTCTACCCAGAGTGCGGTGAATGAGGAACTGACGGCGCTCCGGGACCCGGACTTGGCACATCTGCTGGCGCTGGGCGGGTGGGTACGCGCGCTGGAGGCCTCTGCCGTGGCCATTGAGAACAAGTTTGATGCGGCGCAGGCCGGTGTGGTGTTTTACCCTGATGCGCCTGCCTACTTCAATGAAATCCTGCAAGGGGTGAATCCGCGCACGGCCAAGCGCCTGAATGTGCCTGCACTCAGCCAGTTGTTGCAGCAATTGGCAGAGGTGATGAGCCTGCCGGCCGGTGAAGTTCCCTCTGTGGAACGTGTGCGTCTTATTAAGGAAACCGCCGGCCGGATTTCGACGCTGGCGGTGGGCTCTGGTTATGAGCACTGATACGCAAAGTCTGCCGGTGTATGCTCCGCTGGAGCTGCGGCTGGTCATGTCCGGGGTGCAGGCTATGCGCCGCCCGCGGCCGGTGTATCGTTCCCTTTTCCGTATCAGCATCTGCAATGCGGGAAACTGTCCTGTGCAGCTGCGTGGGCGCAAATGGACGCTGCGCGAGCGCAATGGGAACACCCGCATTGTTGAGGCGGCAGGTATTTTTAATGAAGCCCCGGTTCTGACGCCCGGTGCGGTGTTTTCCTGCAGCGGTACACAGGAGTTTGAAACTCCTCCTGTAGCAATGGAATTACGCTTGTTCGGTACAGATGAACTGGGGCGGCCGTTTATTTCCGAGCCGCTGCGTTTCCCGCGTAGTTGTTTTCAGTACAAGTAACGGGTGATTGGGTCAGGATGCGCTGCATGTCTGCCATGCTGGTGCAGCGGCGCAAGGCGTGTTCCTGTTCTGCCGGGAAATCGGGGTAGCAGAAGGCGAGGTATTTCTTCATGCGGTTGCAGTGGCCTTTCTCGGTGCGCTTATGAAGCAGGATGCGTCCGGTTTCTTCGATGAGGATGGCGAAGTATTGCTGCATTTCTTCCGGGGTCGGGGCGGCGCCTCCCCTCAGCTGGCGGAAGATGTAGGGGTCGCGCACGGCCCCGCGCCCGATCATGAGACCAGCGGCTCCGGTGGATTCCAGGCATTCCATGGCCTGCTGCGGGGTGGTGATATCTCCATTGGCCAGCACCGGGCAGGCCAGGTGTTGCACGGCGCACTTCACGTAGCTGAAATCAGGCGTGCCGCCATACAGCTGTTTCCGTGTGCGGGCGTGGATGCCTGTTTCATCGGGGCTGGCCGCTGCCAGACAATCAAGTATGCGGGGAAAATCCGCTGCGGCATCTTCCCAGCCCAGGCGGCATTTGACACTGAATTGCCCGGCTGGCAGGCAGGCGCGCAGCTGCAGCAGAATATCGGCAAAGCGGGGGAGGTCCCGCAGAAGTCCGGCTCCTGCTCCGTGGCGGTTGACCAGCGGAGAGGGACACCCGGCGTTCAGATTGATACCGGCTACGCCGGGACGCTCCAGCAGGGCGGCGGCATCACGCAGCAGGGCGGGGGCATCGCTTCCTGCCAGCTGCGCCCATATCGGGACTCCGGTTTCATTCTCATCGATGCAGCGCAGGTTGTGTTCTGCCATGGCGCAGGTGGTGGAGGTGCTGCGGAAATAGGCGGTGATGAATACATCCGGCAGGGAGCCGATGCGGTGCAGCGTGCGCATGAATGCCAGGTCAGTGACATCCTGCATGGGGGCCAGGGCCAGTTTCATGCGCCCATGCTACCATGAGCCCGGGTGCTTGGCAAGTGGTTAAAGGATGAAAATATTGAACCACACGTTGAATGAGCTTGACAAAAGTACAGTAAGAGTGCATAAATGCCGTATACTCGTAGTACATTTTGAGTCTGATCAATGCCGCACTGGATATGAAACACCGTATCATCATGCTTGCCTCGCTGGCGCTGGCTGTTACTTCCTGCATCAACACGCCGGATGAACTGGCACAGATGGCAACTGGTTATGCCTTTGCCCGCCCCAAGAATAAGATGAACGTGACGGAATCCGTCAGCGTGGGGCAGTGGGATGTGCCGGCCGGGTTGGATGGCCCCCGCAAGATTGTGATTGATACGGAGTTGCAGCAGGCTCATTACTACATCGCCGGGCGCCGTGTGGGCTGGAGTACCATTTCTTCCGGCAAGGCTGGTAAGGATACCCCCAAGGGGGTGTTCCCGATTCTTGCCAAGGATGAAGACCATACCTCCTCGACATACGGCAGCATTGTGGATGCTGCTGGTAATACGCTGATCAGCGATTATACGAAAGGCGAGCCCATTCCCCCGGGCGGTATTTATAAAGGTGCCCCGATGACCAATGGCATGCAGCTGACCTGGGGCGGTATCTGGATGCATGAAGGAATTGTGACCTCTGCTCCGGAAAGCCATGGCTGCATCCGCCTGCCGAAGCGGATGGCCAAGATTTTCTTTGATAATACGCCGGTGGGTACACCGGTAGAAATTAAGTGATATGGAACGCGTTGCGAAAAAGGTCTTTCTGGGTGTAGCAGGGGTGCTTTCTGCGCTGTTGGCAGGTTGCCAGCAGCAACAGCAGCAGCAACAGAATCATGTGCTGCCCCCGGTGTGTGCTGCGGTGCCGTCTCCCTATGAACGCTTTGTGTCTGGCAGCAAGAATTACCCGACGGTGATGGAGGTATACCTGGATGATGCCCTCATCAAGCAGGCTGATAAGAAGTGCCAGGTGGTGATTAGTCTCAGCCAGCAGCGCGGGCGTCTGTATGTGGATGGAAAGGTAGCGGCTGACTGGCCCGTATCTACCGGGGCTGATACGCATCCCACGCCTCCCGGGCGTTTCCGTGTGCGCTACAAGTCAAAGGAATATGCCTCCAATCGCTACGGCAAGATGTACAATGCCGAGGGGAAATGCATTGACGGTAATGCGGATGCCTTTACGCAGCCTGTTCCGGAAGGCGGGCGCTTTGAGGGCTCTCCCATGCCGAACTGGATGCGCCTGACGGCAGATGGAGTCGGAATGCACACGGGCAAAGTGAAGGCCGGTCGCCGGTTGTCGCATGGCTGTATCCGCCTGCCGCATGTGATTTCCACCATGCTTTTTGACATTGTGGAATATGGCACACGCGTGATTATTTACGAGGATATAGAACCGGATTATCCCGTGGCAGAAATCATGGCTCGCCGTGAGATTTCTGCAGCGGAGTCTGCCGCTGTGGCTGAGCCGGAAAGTGAGCTGTGATTTAGCATTGACTAAGCGGGGAAATCACTGTAAACTCCCGCTGTCATGACTTCTACAGCTGATTACAAGGTGGCCGATATTGCCCTGAAGGATTGGGGACGCAAGGAGATTGCCGTATCGGAATATGAGATGCCGGGGCTGATGGCCTGCCGCGAGAAGTACGGCGAGGCGAAGCCGCTGGCCGGTGTGCGTATCACCGGCTCGCTGCACATGACGATTCAGACGGCTGTGCTCATTGAGACGCTGGTGGCACTTGGTGCCGAGGTGCGCTGGGCCAGCTGCAACATTTTCTCTACTCAGGACCACGCTGCTGCGGCCATTGCTGCTGCCGGGGTGCCGGTGTTTGCCTGGAAGGGCGAGACGCTTACGGAATACTGGGATTGCACCTGGGCCGCACTCAGCCACCGCGATGGGCTGGGGCCGCAGCTGGTGGTGGATGACGGTGGCGATGTGACGCTGCTGCTGCACCGCGGTTACGAGATGGAGGAGGGCTCCGATTGGGTGAACACCCCCTCTGAAAGCGAAGAAGAAGGCGTTATCAAAGCGCTGCTGAAGCGCATTGCTGCTGAGCAGCCGGGTGTGTTCCACCGCTGGCTGCCGGAATGGAAGGGCGTTTCCGAGGAAACGACCACCGGTGTGCACCGCCTCTACCAGATGGAACGCGATGGCCGCCTGCTGGTGCCTGCCATCATTGTGAACGACTCTGTGACCAAGAGCAAGTTTGATAACCTTTACGGCTGCCGCGAGAGCCTGACGGACGGCATCAAGCGCGCTACCGACGTGATGATTGCCGGCAAGGTGGCGGTTATCTGCGGTTATGGCGATGTGGGCAAGGGCTGCGCCCAGGCTCTCCGCGGGCTGGGTGCCCAGGTGATTGTGACCGAGGTGGACCCCATCTGCGCCCTGCAGGCCGCCATGGAGGGCTACCGCGTGCTGACGGTGGAGGATACGCTCGGTATGGCTGATATTTATGTGACCACCACGGGTAACTGCGACATCATCACCCTGGAGCACATGGAGAAGATTAAGGACCAGGCTATTGTCTGCAACATCGGTCACTTTGACAATGAGATTCAGGTGGCTCGTCTCCAGAACTATCCCGGTATTGTGTGCACCAACATCAAGCCGCAGGTGGACAAGTACACCTTCCCGGATGGCCACAGCCTCTACCTGCTGGCTGAAGGCCGCCTGGTGAACCTGGGCTGCGCGACGGGGCACGCTTCTTTCGTGATGAGCAACAGCTTCACCAACCAGGTGCTGGCTCAGATTGCCCTGTGGCAGGAGCGCGAGACTGCCAGGCCTTCCGTAACCGTGCTTCCCAAGAAGCTGGACGAGGAAGTGGCCCGCCTGCATCTCGCCAAGCTGGGTGTGCGTCTGACCACCCTTACCCAGAAGCAGGCTGACTACATCGGCGTGCCGGTAGAGGGCCCCTACAAGGCTGAAGCGTACAGGTATTGACAATTGACTATTGACAATTGACTATTGATTATTGGTATGGATGCGCGGGAATTGCGAGAACGGACACTGGAGTTCGGGCTGCGTATCGTTCGTCTGTGTCAATATCTGCAGGGGCATCCTGTGGCTGAGGTGCTGGGCAAACAGCTGCTGCGTTGCGGTACCTCAGTCGGGGCTAATTACCGGGCTGCAAGCCTGGCCAAGAGCCCGGCTGACTTCGTGTCGAAGGTCAAGATATGCGAGGAAGAAGCAGATGAGGCTATTTACTGGCTGGAGCTGCTGATGCGTTCAGGCGAGGTGGATGCCGCCCGCCTGAAGCCCTTGCAGGATGAGGCTGCAGAGCTGCGCAATATCATGTCCGCCAGTGCTATCACGGCTCGTAAGAATTTAAAGCAAGAGAAAGAAAAATCCACCAATGGTCAATAGTCAATTGTCATTAGTCAATGCCCTGGATTGGCTATATTCCACGCAGGCTTTCGGCATCAAGCTGGGGCTGGAGGGGGTGACGCGTCTGCTCTCTGCCTGCGGGGTGCTGCATCCCCGCGCACAGGTGATTCATGTGGCGGGTACGAACGGCAAGGGCAGTACCTGCGCGTTCTGCGAGAGCGTGGCACGCGCTGCCGGGTACAAGACCGGCTTGTTCACGTCGCCGCACCTGGTGGAATTCAGCGAACGTATCCGTGTGAACGGTGTGAATATTCCGGATGCGGATGCCGCCCGCCTCATTGGCCAGGTGCGTGCTGTGGTGCAGGACTGGGACCCGTGTCCGACTTTCTTTGAACTGGTGCTGGCGGTGGCGATGCTCTGGTTTGCTGAGCAGGAGGTGGAGCTCATTGTACTGGAAACCGGCATGGGCGGCCGTCTGGATGCCACGAATGCCGTTCCCAAGGATGTGGCGGTGCTCACCCCCATCGGGCTTGACCACACGCAGTACCTGGGCGAGACGCTCTACGAGGTGGCGGGCGAAAAGGCTGCCATTCTCTCCTGGCATCGTCCTGCGGTTTCCGCTCCGCAGGAACCGGAGTCGATGCGGGCTATTCAAGAGGCTGCCCGGCGTATGGATACTTATTGCCGCGTGATTACGGGCGAATGCGACCAGCCGCTGGGGCTTAAAGGGGCGCACCAGCGGCGCAATGCGGCGCTGGCGCTGGCGGCTCTGCGTGCCCTGCCGCATTTCCTGTGCAGTGCAGAGGAGGAAGCCCGCGGGCTGGCTGAGGTGCGCTGGCCGGGGCGTTTCGAGGAAGTGCAGCCTGGGGTGATTATGGACGGTGCGCACAACCCGCATGCCATGCAGGTACTCACCCGCACCTGGCGCGAGACTTTCGGCGGGCAGAAGGCGCGCTGTATCTATGCCGGTTCGGCAGACAAGGCGCTGGATGAGGTGCTGGAGCTGCTTGCCCCTATTGTGGGGGAATGGGTGCTGCCCCCGGTGCAGTCTCCGCGTATTCTTTCCCCGGCGGAAATGGCCGCCAAGGTGCAGGCCGCCTCTGCTGCACCTGTTTCCACGCCTGCCACACTGGCAGAGTGTCTGGTTGATATGCCGGCAGGTACGCTCATCTGCGGTTCGTTTTT
This sequence comes from Akkermansia sp., assembly GCA_017546845.1. Classification (GTDB taxonomy): domain Bacteria; phylum Verrucomicrobiota; class Verrucomicrobiia; order Verrucomicrobiales; family Akkermansiaceae; genus Akkermansia. The sequence continues at coordinate 827 of JAFYRS010000062.1, read as the reverse complement.
CCTGCTGGGTGAGGCGAAGGCTGTTCTCAATAGTGCCGATTATCGGATTACGGTGCAGTGATTCCATCTCACACGCCGCAAGGCGTGTTTTCATTTTTCATAAGCAAACTTGTTTGCTTTTTCATTCGCACCGCAGGTGCGTTTTCATTCCTTCAATCATGAGATGAAGATTCGCGCTGTGCACATGTAAGTGATGAGTTCTGCTTAGCCGTATTGATAGAACGAATCAACATAAATCTGATTCGTCGGCAATCCTTCAGCAATTCTTCTGCTTTGTTCGGTTCCAATGATTGAGTATTCGCCAACAATTCAAGCCAGTACTCGCTTTCATTACATTCTTTGAGGGCGATTTGCAATTTTGCGACAAAATCGGCTCGGCTGCTGGCGTATTGTGCTTCACGGATATTGGCACCAATGCTTGTAGATGAGCGGAGTAGCTGGTTTTTGAGGACTCCTCGTTTTTCCACGGCATCAAGCGTAAGGACAGTCGCTACGGCGAAGTCCATGGATTCCGTCATTAGTTGGTTTTCTGACACAATCTTGATTGTAGTGGATTGTGAGGGTGTTGTCGATATCAAAATCTCACATGTGCAAAAGCACATGTTTTCATCTCATGATTGAAGGAATGAAAACGCACCTGCGGTGCGAATGAAAAAGCAAACAAGTTTGCTTATGAAAAATGAAAACGCGCATGGGTTTGCACCCATGCGCGTGATATGTGAGTCCGCAGGACTCACTTTTTAGATTTCGATGTACTTAGCCTTGGGGAAGTTGCAGAGCGGGCAGCGCTCCGGCTCGGTGCCTTCGGCAAAGGTGTCGCCGCAGAG
>JAFYRS010000061.1 GCA_017546845.1 Akkermansia sp. | reverse complement strand
GAGGTTTGCAGGCTTGGTAGCGTGCTGGCGCTGATACTAGCCCACGCTCCTGCCGGGTGCAAGCTTTTTCTGTTTCATACCGGGGAAAAGAAGAAATATTGTAGTTTGTTTTAGTTTGGTCTTGACGCGGAGGGTGTGTCTGTGTATAATCCGCCCGCAGTCACACTGCGAGCATCATAAAGATGTCCCCATCGTCGAGGGGTTAGGACATATGATTCTCAGTCATAGAACCGCGGTTCGAATCCGCGTGGGGATGCTCAGAAAGCCCGAGGTTAACGCCTCGGGCTTTTCGTTTAGGTTAGAATGATGAACGTACGCCCGGTCAGTCCAGATGATGCCGCCGCCCTTGCCGCTATTTACAATTATTATGTGAGGGAAACGGTGATTTCGTTCGAGACGGAGGCGCTGAGTGTGGAGCAGATGCGTGCGCGTATTGTGCAGACGGCGGCAGAATTCCCTTATCTGGTCTGCGAGCAGGATGGCCGGGTGGTGGGGTATGCCTGCGCGCACCGCTGGAAAGAGCGCGCCGCGTATAACCAGACCTGGGAGAGTTCTATTTACCTGCACCATGAGTGGTGCGCCCGGGGGATGGGCCTCGCGTTGATGGAAAGCCTGGTGCCTTTGTGCCGGGAGGCGGGGTGCCGGGCGCTGATTGCCTGCATTACGGCAGAGAATCAGGCCAGCGTGGCATTCCATGAAGCGCTGGGATTCCGGCAGGTTTCTCTTTTCCCGGCGGTGGGGTGCAAGTTCGGGCGCCTGCTGGATGTGGTGGATCTGTATCTTCCCCTGTGATGAAAAAAAACAGCCCCGGAGGAAACCGGGGCTGCTGAAGAAATGTTACTTGTGGCTTACATGCCTACAATTTCGTAACCGCCGTCTACGTAGAGAATCTGGCCGGTCATGGAGGCTGCGCCATCGCTGGCAAGGTAGGTGGCAGTGGCACCCAGTTCCTCCAGTGTGCAGGAGCGCTGCAGCGGGGCTTTTTCCTCGTATACCTTGAACATGCCGGTGAAGCCGGATACGCCACGGGCGGCCAAGGTCTGAACCGGACCGGCGGAGATGCAGTTCACGCGGATGGGGGCTTCGCGGCGGCCCAGGTCATAGGCCAGGTATCTGCAGCAGGTTTCCAGGGCTGCCTTGGAAACGGCCATGAGGTTGTAGTTGGGTACTACCTTCTGGCTGGCGTAGTAGGTAAGGGCGGTGATGCTGCCGCCGTTGACCATGAACGGAGCCACGGCGCGGGAGAGGGCGATGAGCGAGTACGCGGAAATCTGCAGGGAGAGGTTCCATGCATCGCGCGGAATGTCGGAGAAATGGCCATCCAGGGTGCCGGGGGCCTTGGGGGCAAAGGCCACGGCGTGCAGCAGCATGTCTACATGGTCAGTGTGCTCGCCCACGAAGGTGAAGAAGTCTGCAATGGACTGGTCATCGCTCACATCCAGCGAGCAGACGGGGGTGTCTTCACCGAAGTGTTCTTTCACCAGCTTGATGACGCCGTCCTTGAGGCGTTCGCCCTGGTAGTTGAAGATGAGCTTGGCACCGGCTTCGTGCCAGGCTTTGGCGATGCCGAATGCGATGCTGCGGTGATTGGCGACACCGGTCACGATGCCGACTTTTCCGGCTAAGGGTTTGTCAAGGGACATATGGGTGAATGTATCTGGTTGGGGTTAATACAGGGGGAACTCCTGCATGATGATGCGGGGGTAGGTATGAGCCATGCTGATACCTACATCCTCCATGTGCTTGATCTGGGCACGGATTTCCTCTTCCGTGATATCAACATTCGAGACGACGTATTTGAGACGATAGTATACCAGGCCGCTTTCCATGTCGATAAGCAGCTGGCCTTCGGGCAGGTTGGCGTTGAGGGTGATCAGGAGCATGCTCACCTCTGCCCGGTCTGCCGGGGAAATGCGATAGGCAAAGTTGACGTCGAATACCAGGCTGCACGGCTCCTTCAGCTCGGTGAACATGAAAGAGCAGGGTATTTCTGTGTTCGTGACGGGAAGATAGGCCAGTCCGATTTTTTCGTTTTCTGCACCCATGGTAATCCACTGGTAGGATTCGCCATGGCTGATGAGATGCTGGCGCACTTGTGCCAGGAGGTTCGGATGATTCGACATGTGATGAAGATGGGCTGGTGTTTACCGGGCGGGATGCGTGTTCCCGCTTTGTTCTGGTAACATAGTACACGCCAGCTGATGCCAAGTCAAGCCTTAGTGTGTTAAAAGTGCAGCTTCCCTGCGAAGCCGGATATGGTTCAGTGTTGCATTTTCTCGACAATGCGGGCCAGGGCCTGAAGTTCCTCCGAGGTCAGAGACTGTGCGCGATTGTCGACTTCTTCATGAAAATGTGCGTAAACATTCTCAAAAATAGAAAGGCCTTGTTCCGTGAGTGTGAGACGGACGGCCCGGCGGTCGTCCGGGTCCTGTGTGCGTTGAGTATACCCCTTGGTTACCAGAGTCTCCACGAGCAGGGAGGTGGCTGGTACTGTCATCTGCATGCGTTTGGCCAGGTCTTTCAGGGCAATGCCCTGCGGCTTTTCCTCCAGCATCAGCTTGAGCTGGGAAATGGCGGAACCCTGGCGGACGGTGAGCCCCAGCATGGAGCTCTTATCGGCTTCTTTCAGCGCTTTGATGCTGTCGCGGCGCAAGTCGTCGAGAGTTTCAAGAAGTTGTCTGAATAATAAGTGGGGGGATTTATTAGTCATCTCAGTGGCTATATTACTAGTCGTCATGCGGGTTGTCCAGCCTAAAAAATAGAATAAAAAACTTTCTTGTTAGATAAGTTTGTTTAATAATGTATTGTTTGGTATTTTTTTTTTTTTTTTT
>JAFYRS010000060.1 GCA_017546845.1 Akkermansia sp. | reverse complement strand
CAGAATCCAGATTAGTTGCTCAATCAACACGGGGCTGATTGCCATCAGGCGGGGTATTATTTCAATCATGATATAAAAGCCGCCTGGCTTTTGCCGCACCAGGCGGCATGCGGAGTGTATCACAGAACAACAAAACAGCACAAGGCAAATGTGCTTCTTTCTGCCGTTCAATAAACCTGTCAATAGCAGATGTTTCGTTTTTTTTGCCCTGTTTTTCGCCTGTTTTACTGTAAAATTGGGCGCGTTTTTTCTTTCGCTTACTGAAGCATAAAAACTCCCCCGGTTTTACAGTAAATGTGAAAATACCTGAAAAGGGGGGGCTTATAATAGGCTTTTCCGTGGCAGATGAATGCCTGCACAGGTCAGCTCTTTCGGCGCGCCGCTTTTCTGGCTCTATTCGCGGCGGCTTTTCTGTGTTCTGACCAGCGGTAGAGCAGGGGCGTCATTATTGCCATGGGCAGGCTGCCATAGTCGATGACGAGTCCGAGGGCTGCGCTCCAGAGGGGGATGACTGCGCCGAATCCTGCATGAAGGTAGATAATTCCAGCGCAGAGGATGATGCCGCCCAACAGGGGGACGGTGGCCTCGCCCCGGTTGTAGCGTGGGTTCCTGCGGATGGTGAGCACCCACTCAATGATGGCGTACCAGTTGGCAATGGCCAGGAAAAGTCCCAGCAGGGTAAGGAGGATTCCGGCTCCTGCCAGGAGGTAGTTCTGCCCGATGTAGTCCGTGCCGGTGTTCATGATGATTGGCTGATACGGCTGCGGAGGCCGGCGAGCAGTGCGATGAGAATCAACGGCAGGAGTGACCAGAAGAGGCCACTTGCGGTGGTAAGGAGACAGAGAGCTACCCCCAGAAGGGCCAGTTGGGCCAGCAGTATGCAGCCGGAAATCCCCAGCGGGCAGGGAGCCGCGTATGCTGCGCAGCACCAGTGGCTGTGGAGGCTGCGGCAGAGCAGGATGACCCAGCAGCAGAAGAACCAGCCCAGCAGTGTGCAGAGCAGGTTGATGAGTAGTGTGGTTTCTGCGGAGAAGGGTTTTGCGGCATAGAATCCCTCAGTGGCGTAGGCGAAGGCTGACCACCCGGTGCCCAGCCCGAGATTTATCATGATGGGAAGAATAGCCAGAAGGGCGATGCCATACACCACCAGCCAGCCGATGAATCCGAGGGGTAACTTCTTTTCTACCAGAAGAGCTACACCTTCAACCCATGTCATATGCGTTTTCATTGATGTCGCGGACATCATACTATGCCATGGTTATCAATGTCAAGGCGTTTGATTTACCGCGTCGGGGTTGCCGCACGGCCTTACGCGTTCGATGAGTATTTCAGCGAGGTCCACGGAACCATAGAACCCGGCCTCGCGGATGCGCCGGAGGTGTCTGGCGGCAGTGTCCATTTTCTGGCTCCGGGCTGCTTCATGGAGCAATTCCTCGTGCGAAAAGATATTACCGCCACCAAGTTGGTAAAGCTTCCGGGCGGCCGAGGTGGCGCTTGCCTGGTTGTTCACGCCAGGCAGGAGACGTAATAAGGCCTGTATGTATTGTTTTCGTCTTGTTGCGTGAGCCTGGCGGTTTTCTTTGGCTGCTTCCGCAGATTTCTGTGCGGGCAACAATCCTTTTGTACGTGCTTGTTCAAGCAGGTCGTGCCATTTCTCCTTTAGCGGAGAAGGTTCGAAAATGTTGCCGAATTTCCTTTTAGAAGGGGCGATGATTTCTCTGAAACGCTGACGCTGCGACGCTGGTTCTCTGGCAGAGTCGCTGTTGATGAGGCCTTCCAGAATGTTGATGTTATGCTGCAGGTCACGCGTGTATTGTTCTTCTTCCCGGGTTAATTCCTCCTCTGTGGGAATGTATTTCCCATCCGTGCAATCCAGCCATATGGAAACACGGAATACCTTGCCATCATTCAGCCATTCCATCTGATGCTGTTCATAATATTTTCCATTCAGAATACCGCATGAGGTTCCGTAGGTCAAATGCTTAAATGCTTCCCCCTTTATAAGGAGGGTGTCCAGCAATGTGTCATCGTGGAAGGCTGATTCAAAAAGGCGTGTGATGCTCAGGCCTGCGGGAATGCGCCAGCATGTTTCGGGGGTAAAGCCTGGCCCTCCGGCGAGGTTCTGAATCTCTGGCTCATCTGCCAGGGAAAGTTGCTGGCGCATGAGAGCCTCCAGCTCCTGTGCGGCCTCGTGGGTCAGGGGCTGGGCTTCGTAGGCATCGTGCGGGCGTCCCAGGTATGAGGCTAGAAGTTCTGAGCCATAATAGCGGTGCAGCAGTAGTTCCTGCTGGAGTTTGTTGAGGGTATCTTCCTGTTGAGGTGGGGCATCCTCGTCCAGGAAATCAATGTCAAGCGCAGCGCTGTTCAAATCCCACAGGTAGTCAGCAGCTGCATCGGCGGAGGCCCGGTCCCGAACCTTGCGCAGAACGTCTAGCATGCGTTGCGATTGGAGGAGATACGCGCTGCTGCGTTCCTCCTTGCTCAAGTGTGAATCATTTACCTCCCCATCAGAAGTTGCCGGGCAGTCTGTGGTATCCACCCATATATCCACCTCGTGTTTCTGCTGGCGGTGAAAAATAGCTACGGTGGAGACATGGTAGGTTCTGCCGTTTTGCTTTTCTGTTCTCGCGTCAATGAAAACGGGGGCATTGTTGGCGCCGCCAATCAGTGCTTCCGGGGCGAAATATGATTCACAATTCCTGAACTGCCAGTCCGGGGCATAAGGCTTGGTGAATAGCCATGCTGTTTTGGGGCTGAACCCCGGGCCACCGCTGATTCCCTCGCGGAGTTTTTCCGGTACCAGTGGCAGGGCGCAACGTACGCGGTCTTCCAACTCTGCCAGAATGGCGGGTGTTACCGGTTGCGGTTTCACAGCTGCGCCTGGTGCATCATCATCCAGTGCAGCGGCCAGAGCATCGGAACCGAAGTAGTGTTCTTTGCGAAGTTTTCCGGTAATCGCGTCGGCTGATTCTTCCTCATCTTCTTCCATGGAGAAGAAGAAGTTTGAATCGCTGTTGATTAACTCCGCCGCGGTATCGGCCGTTTCCTTGTCAGTGATGCTGCTTAGCAATCTGAGTTTTTGCAGAGGAGTCCAGAGCCTCACATCGGCGGCTGGTTCTGCCGCAAGCGTGCAGCTTAGCGTGAAGAGGAGAATCAAAACCCGATGTTTCATGCCTGGCCTCATGTTACGATTTTGTGTTGAATGTGTCAACACCAGTTTGTGGCGCGATAAATAAAAAGCGCCCACCGTCAGGTGGGCGCGGAGAAATGAGCATTTGCTGCCTGGTTTACCTGGCGCGGAGGCGGCCGATGGCGCGGACTACCTCGCCGATGATGAGGACGGGGCAGGTGACGGCGGCGATGGTGAGCCATTCGCAGAGCGTGAGGGGCACGGTGCGGAAGATATCACCACCGAACTGGGTGGCCAGTACCTGGCCGAACAGGATAACGGCAAGGATGAGCAGGAAGCTCCGGTTGGTGAAGATGCCGTTCACGAAGCTGTTGTTGGTGCCGTAGACGCGGGCGTTGAACAGATTCCAGAACTGCAGCATCACGAAGCCTGTGAAGAGCAGGGTGACGGAGTGGCGGAAGGCTTCCGGCTCAAGTTCCTGCGAGGGCATGCACTTCACGTAGCTGACCAGGGCGATGATGAAGCCGATGCCGAGGCAGAGAATCCAGCGCCACATGGTGGGGGTGATGATGAAGGCAAACTTGTTGCGCGGCTTCTGCTCCATCACGTCGTCGCTGGGGGGCTCGGAGGCGAGTGCCAGGGCGGCGAAGGTGTCCATGATGAGGTTGACCCAGAGCATCTGCGTGACGGTGAGGGGAAGCTCACAGCCGATGAAGGGCCCGAGGGCGGCGATACCGCAGGCAGCCACGTTTACCGTGAGCTGGAAGACGATGAACTTCTGGATGTTGCGGTAGAGGGAACGACCCCACTTGATGGCGCGGATGATGGAGGCGAAGGAGTCATCCAGCAGGATGATGTCGGAGGCTTCCTTGGCCACAGAGGTGCCGGTGATGCCCATGGAGAGGCCTACATCGGCATGGTTAAGGGCGGGGGCGTCGTTCGTGCCGTCGCCGGT
>JAFYRS010000059.1 GCA_017546845.1 Akkermansia sp. | reverse complement strand
GGTCTTGCGGTCAGCAATGATTTTCTCTGTGCAAATGATATCGTCGTCCACTGTTTCTAACCCGGGGTGGTTATTCATTCCCCTATGAACACGCATTATACCACACTCTCAACCTCAGTCAATCAGGAAATGATGGGAAATCAGGCGCTCCAGGAGAAAATATGGTTCAGCTCCGTCTGGAATCAGGAATGAATTCCGCACGGCATCCAGGTGGAACCTGGGTGCCCGGTATGGATGCAGCGAGGAGCAAAGATCCGTGCGCTCTGTTGCATCGAATCAGAAGGGAATCCGGAATTTTCTGAGCATCGCCTTGTAGGCATCCTGCGCGGTCAGGCAGGTATCCCTCAGATACCCCCTGATACCCGGCCATTGCTGCAAGCCCCGGTAATAATACGTCTTCAATTCGTCTGTGATGATAAAAGGCACAATCCCATTTGCAAGGCATTCCTTGAACATCAGGAGTCGGCCTACCCTCCCATTCCCATCTTGAAAAGGATGAATGCGCTCAAAGCGGTAGTGCATATTGAGAATATCGTCTAAATCTTTAGTCTTGATGCTATTATATTCTTTGAGCAATGCCCGCATCTCAGAAGCAACTTGTTCTGGCGGCGTTGTATCCATGCCCCCCACCTCATTTGGCAGCTTCTTATAGTCTCCCACCGCAAACCAATGGCGCCGACTGTCAGAGGTCCCGCTTTTCAACACGGAGTGTAATTCCTTGATAAACATATCTGTCACTCGCTCCGTAGCCCGCTCAATCACCATATCCAGGCAACGGAAATGATTTACCGTTTCCATGATATCGTCCACATTCACAGACTCATTCCCTATGCCGATGGTGTTGGTCTCAAAGATATGGCGCGTTTGCTCATGCGTGAGCCTGCTGCCTTCAATATGATTTGAATTATATGCTAAATCAACCTGTGTGCGGTGATATATACCACCTCCGAGTCTCATCTCCTTCTGTTCCCGCAGGGTATGCAGCAAAGGCGTGCAACCGGAACTCTGCCCACGTTTGACAGGCAATCCGGCATTCTCGGGAATATTCCAGGTCTTACCCGTCAGAAAGGCCCCTGGAATTTTTCCTGATGCGCAATAATTTCTCGCAGTACGCTGCGGCACCCCATATTTTTCCGCAAACTCTGCTACTGATATATATCCCATGCTTTTCATTATCGGCAAGTTTTTCTCAACTCTACACCCGAAATGTAGCATTTCTTGCCGGTATCGGCAAGAGAAAAATGCAAGTTTGACCTGTCTCTGCCAGTTGTAAAATCAAATGCGACACCGGAACACCCCTAAAAAGTCCACCCAAGGGTGCCCAAACTGCCCTAGCCCGGATGGGGGAGTGGGGGAAGGTCGGCAATGAGTCCTTCCCCCACATGCCGCCATGATACAAAAAGTGGGTGCTTTTCGGTGTTGCAGGTGGCATAATGCCAGGACCAAAACTAATACAAACAACACGTACCTATATGAAAATCTACGCTGCGGCTGGCGAAAGCAGGGCGCTTTCAGCTTGCGGATGGGGGAGGAGGTGCGGTGAAGCGGCCCGCGCCGCTGGATGAAGGGTGAAAAGTGAAAATACTTGCTTTGCTCGTGTGAAATGGGCGGGCGTATGCCCGCGGAACTTAACACATTAAAAATCCAAAATTCTACATCCAAAATCCTTTTTTATTCCTCGTAGGTCACCATGATGCGGGCGAGGTTGGGGAGGCGCTCGGCGAGTTTTTTGTTGAGCTTGGTGAGGCGGGCGTGGCTTTCGGCAACGGTAAGGCGGTTTTCCTTGGGGATGTAGATGATGCAGAGGCGTTCGTGTCCGCGGGTGTAGCAGCGCACGGCGGTGGGCAGGGGGGCACCGCGGTGTATCATGGCCTGGCGCACTTGTTCTTCCCAGTCGGTGGGCAGGGGCTCGGAGTAGGCGGGCACCTGGCGGAGGTCGGGTTCCACGTGCAGGGCCACGATGTCTGCCTTCAGGTTGCGCTGCACTTCTTTGCGGAAGGCTTCGATGGCGACCTGCCAGGATTCCAGGGTGGCATCCGGCGGCAGCTCCAGATCCACTGCGATGATGAACTGGCCGTCATCCGTATGCTGGAGCACCAGCCCATGTACACCGAAGCGGTGGGTGAGCGCGAGGCGGCGAATGACGAATTCCGGGGTTTCGGGCAGGGTGAGAGCGGGTGTCATGTGCACCAGGGTTTCGGCTCCCTCTAGGGTGCTGGCAACGAGGCTTTCAATGGCATCGGCGATTTCGTGGGCGGTATCCACATGCAGGTCGTGGGGGACCTGTACTTCCATGTCCACATAGTAGCGGGAGCCGGATTCGCGCACCCGCAGCCGGGAAACGGGATAGGTGGGCATGCGTTCAGCCATGAGGGTGCGCACTTTCTCGCTGGCTTCGCTGCTTTGCTTGTCCATGAGGTTGCCGATGGATTCCATGCCCAGTTCCTTGCAGACGTGCAGAATGAGCCCGGCGACTACCAGAGAGGCAAAGACGTCTGCCCGCACAAGGAACCAGTGCAGCCAGCTGCCTGCCACGGTCATATCTGCCACGGCGGCGCCGGTGATGCCGAGGAGTACGGCGGCGCTGCTCCAGATATCGGTGGCAAAGTGGGCGGCATCTGCCTCCAGCGCGGCGCTGCGGGTTTCTTTTGCCACGCGTTTGAGCATGCGGGCGCGGTTCACATCCACAATGATGGAAAGAATGATGATGGCGAATGCCCAGTACGAGAAGGTGACGGCGAGGGCTTCCGGGTCATCGCTCATGAGACGCTCCACCGCTTCCATGATGACCCAGCCCGCCGTGCAGAGCAGCAGCAGTGTTTCGCCTAGCGCCATGAGGTTTTCGATTTTGCCATGGCCATAGGGATGGTCCTTATCAGCAGGCTGGGCGGCAACCTTGACCGCATAGACCGTGCCGCCGGCGGCAACGAGGTCGAGGCAGCTGTGCAGCGCTTCAGAAAGAATACCAAGCGAGCCGGTCATGATGCCTACCACCAGTTTCGTGGCGGCGAGAATACCGCTCCAGATGACGGAAGACCATGCGGCTATGCTTTTTCTGCTGTCTGTATCCATGCTTTGAATCTATCTGCAAAACGCTTGTTAGTCAAGCATAAGAAAAGAATGATTCTTATTTGGATTTTCGGATATGTTGGAGAAACAGCTTGCAAGTCATTGTTGTTAGGGATAGTATGGTGCTATGAATCAATTTCTGTATATACTCCCGATGGCGCTTTTTCCGGTAACGGCGCAGGTGGTGGATGCCCAGGCGGTGTTTCAGGCAGCGCTGGATGAGGTGAAAGAGAAGCAATCCGAAAATCTCGGGTCGGTGGTGGCGGCGGTGCTGGAGGCAACCGGGGGTGATGAGCAGGCGTATTGGCGCATGATGCAAAGCGCGGCAGATGCCGGGCATCCAGTGGCTCTTACCTGGCTGGCACGTCAGACGTTGCAGCAGCTGCAGGTACAGGGACTCGACCCCGAAACCGCCCCGCAGGCGGTGAAGCTGCGCGCTGCCATGGAACAGGCTGCCGCTACTGGTTATATCCCTGCGGTGGTGGAAATGGCACATTTCTGCGGCAGTGGTGTGGGGGCCCCGCCAGACGAGAAGAAGGGGATGGAGTATTTGATGCAGGCATGCAAGGCAAACAGCCCGCGGGCGCGCGCCGCTTATCTGCTGCTTTCCGGGCGGCTGGAGAAAGATGGTGCTTCCTCTCCCGCGGTAGTGGCCGAGCTGAAACGCCAGAATTATTACGTAGAGGAATTCCTCTCAGCACTTGTTGCGAACAATGATGAAGCCCGGAGCCAGGAGTGGCTGACCCAGGCTGCATCGCATGGCAGCCCGGGTGCGGCAGGGTTGCTGGCTATGTATTACCTGCAGCAGGGTAAGGATTCCCTGGGGTATGATTTCCTTAAACAGGCCGCAGAGCGTGACCATGCGGAATCTCTGGGTCATCTGGCTGCATTTACACTGCCGGGGGCAGAGCTGCCGGATGGTTTGAAGCCGAACGTGACGCAGGATGCGGCTGCTGCTATCCGCCTGTTCCAGAAAGCCGCGCTTCTGGGCTATACCCCGGCTCTGGTTCCGCTGGCTGGCGAATACCACAAGCAGCCGGAGAAATACCCGGCTGAACGAGTCTACGAACTGTATCGCAGAGCTGCAGATGCCGGAGACCCGCGAGGTGGAGTGGCTTATGCCTACTGCCTTGCCACAGGCCGGGGCTGCGCGGCTGATGCCGGGCGCGGGGTAATGGTGCTCCGGCAGCTGGTGGATGCAGGGGTGGCATTTGCCAACCTCGCGCTGGCTGATTTGTACTTCAATGGCAGCGGGGTGCAGGCAGACATGCCGAAAGCCCTCAGCTGCTTATCCGCTGCGGCTTCGGCAGGTGTTCCCAAGGTGTACACGCTCATGGCCGTGCTGGCTCAGCTGGGCAATGCTTCCAAGGCTTCGGAACCCGCCCGCGCCCGCATGTATCTGCGCATGGCAGAGGAACGCGGCGAGGCCGATGCCCAGGCAGCATTTGATGAAATGGTGAAGCTCGGTGTCTGGAAGTTTATACCGTGATGCCTTAAGCTCCAGTCGACAGCATGTGGTGAAAGGAGTTTTATCTTGCCAGCAGATAATGCCTCTGGTATAATCCACCGCACGCCGATAGGGACAAACCTGAGATAACCGGCTTTCTATATGACTCAACTGTTGAATAAACTGACCCGCTCGGGCGATGAACCCGGTGTGCGCTTCAAGGGTGGCACACAGGTGATGCTGGGTATAGCCTTGCTGGGGCTTGTGGCGCTTTGCTTTATTGCGGCTTCGTCCGCCGCGCATGTGTGGAATGCGGCGTTCCGTGTTATCTGGCTGGTGCTTACTTCCATGGGCCTGCTGCTGCTGGCAAATCTATCCCGCCTGCCGCAGCAGCTGACGGTGCGCCGCACCTTCCTGCTGGTGAGCATGATTGTGGTGCAGCTGCTCATCATGACCGGTGTCTGCGCGCTCAAGGCCGTGATTCCCGGCTTCAATATGGAAGGCCAGGTGCTGCTCTGGTTGCCGTATGCGATGGCTCCCACCGTGCTGGCTGTGATGATTGGCCGTCGCCTGGGGGCGTTCACGGCGCTCTGCTGCACCATTTTCGGCGTGGCCATGTTCCCGGAGGGGACGGATGCTGCCGTGATTCTCAATTACAGCGCGGTGAGTTTTGTGACGGGCACGGTGTGCGCCCTGGTATCCGGTCGTGTGCACAAGCGCGAGCAGATTCTGCGCGCAGGCTTTGTGGCCAGTGCCATTGCCTTTACTTCTGTATACCTGCTGCTGAGCCTGGATGCCGCGGGAACGGATGAAGCCATTCCCCTTCGCGGCTTCACAAATGGATTCAATGTGACAGGTTTTACCCTGGAGCTGGCTGTAACCGTCGGTGTGAACTTTGTGCTGGCCGCGCTTATCGGCGGCATGATGCCTGCGCTGGAGCGCTTGTTCAATATCTCCACCCCCATCACCTGGCTGGAGTGGGCAGACATGAATCACCCGCTGCTTAAGAAGCTGCAGATTGTGGCTCCCGGCACCTTCCACCACAGCCTGGTGGTGCAGCGCTTGTCTGAAGCCGGGGCAGAGGCCATCGGGGCAGATGTAACCCGCGCCGGGGTCTGTGGCCTGTACCACGATATCGGCAAGATTACCAATCCGCAGTATTTTGCCGAGAATATTGCGGACCAGTCCAATACCCCGCATGCCGAGCTTACCCCGGAGGCCAGTGCCCGCATCATCACCGGGCATGTGACGGAGGGAGTGGAACTGGCGCAGTCTCACGGGCTGAATATCCGCATTGTGAATGTCATCCGCGAGCACCACGGCGTCTCCACCGCCTATTTCTTCTACCGCAAGGCGCTTGACCAGTATGAGGAAGAAAAAGCCAAGTTCGAGGAAGGCCTCATCGATACCTGCCCGGAAGAGGTTGATAAATCCATCTTCACTTACAAAGGCCCGATTCCCCAGACCCGCGAGAGCGGCATTGTGAGCATGGCCGATGCCGTGGAAAGCGCCACGCGCTCCCTGCAGCACCCCACCGAGGAGGATATCCGAACCATGATCAACGGCATCTTCAAGGGGCGCATTCTGGATGGCCATCTGCAGGACTGCGGGCTCACCCTCGGGGAGATTGAGCGCCTGAAGGAATCGTTCTTTGCCACCATCCGCACCATGCACCACAACCGCATTTCCTACCCCAAGCCCAAGGCCGATGATGCCACCGCTGCGGTGATTGAAATGCGCAAGGCGGAACCCAAGCCGGAAGCCTGATGAAGAAACATATCCGCAGTATTTCCATGATAGTGGCCTTCCTGGTGGGAGGCCTCTTTCACAAGCAGCTTGCCCCACTGGGGGCGTATCTGCCCGCCAGCGTGGCGCTCATGCTCAGCATCACCTTCCTGGGCATTGAGGTGGCGCGCCTCAAGCCCCAGCGCATGCACCTCTGGCTGCTGCTGGGCATCCAGATGATAGGCATGGGCTTCTGGGGAATCGCCCGCGCGCTGGGCTACCCTGTGCTGGCCGAATCGCTCTTTTTCTGCGGCATAGCTCCGGTGGCCATTGCCGCCCCGGTCATTGTGAACCTGCTGCGGGGTAATGTGGAGTTCACCACCACGGCACTGGTGCTCAGTCAGATTGTATTCGGGCTGGTCACGCCGCTGCTCATGCCTTTTGTGGTGCAGGTGGAAGGGTTCTGTTATACCGAACTGGCGGCAGAGGTGGCCATGCAGCTGGGTACGGTGCTGGGCATCCCGGCATTGGTCGCCATCGTGCTGCGCTGGGTGTATCCCCCCTGTAAGGGCTGGCCTGCCAGGCTGCGCGATGTCTCGCTGGGTATCTGGATTGTGAACCTCACCATCATTGCCGGGGTGGGTACACAGCGCGTGCTGGATATGGATAGCAGCTGGTGGAACATGCTGCCCATGGTGCTGGGCTCGCTGGTGGTCTGCATCACCGGCTTTGTGGCGGGCTACAAACTGGGGGGCAGGGAACTGAAGAGGGAATGTTCCCAATGCCTGGGGCAGAAGAATACGATTCTTACGCTCTACATCGCCAGCCAGTGGTATGTGCACCCGCTCGCCTACATCGGCCCGGCCTTCTATGTCTTTTTCCATAACATGGCCAACGCCTTGCAGATAGCCCTGGCCAACCGCGAAAATAAAAGGATTTCCAGAACGGAATCCAAATGACGGTGCGATAGCCCCATGCGCGGCGAAAGGCTTAGTTCCGGGGAGTGAGCAGATTGTCGTTGAGCGGGAAGTTGTGGCGGGTGCAGAGACCCGGTTCACGCAGGAAATAGTGCCACCATTCCTTACTGTAGTTGCGCATGCCGGCGCGCGCCATGGTATCGCGCAGTAAAAGGCGGTTGGCCTGTTGTTCCTTGGTAAGCCCTGCGTATACGGTAGCAGAGCTGACATCAAGCAGGTCGTGGCGGCCACCCATGTCGAGCTCCTTGCCGGTTTTGAGGTCGATGATGGTGAGGTCTACGGCAATGCCCCAGCTGTGCTCAGAGGTGTGGCCGATATAGCGGTTTTCATAAATGCCGCGTTTAGTGATATTGGGATAAAATTCAGCGCGCGTGCTGTCGTCTGATGTCTGGGACCACGCGTAGAAATCTGCCAGAGCGCGGTGCGGACGGTAGGCATCCCATATCAGCAGACCTAACCCCTTTGCTTCCAATTCCTGCTGCGCCTTAAGTACAGCCTGGGCTGCATCTTTGCGCAGGATGGCTCGTTTCCCCTCGGTGTAGCCATCGACTGGGCGGCCTGTAAAGTTGTCGTTTCCGCAATATTTGAGGTCTACGCGCACGCCCGGAGCCACGGTGTCCAGGTAGCAGAGTTCCGCAGGCATAATCTGCGGTTCAGATGTGGGCTGCGGAGGTGCAGGGAGGGGGCTGCATTGCGTCAGGAATAACAGGGTGGCGGCATAGGAAAACAGGAGGCGCATGACGGTACTGTAGCATATTTTCAGCAGAATAACAAGTGCAAGGCGCGTTTTCGGCTTGCTCGCAGCGCTGGCTGTGTTAGAATGGGTACGCTTAACCCTTTCTATACGATGAAAAAAAGTTCTTCTGCCTGGAAATATGTGCTGATTCTGGCGGCGACCGGTGCGGTGGCAGCTGTTGGCGGCAAGGTTTCTCAATGCGTGGTGGATTCCATGCATGCATCCACCCAGATTCCCCCCATGGAGCCGGCCAAGGCTGATGCTGTGGCCCGCCAGATTCTGGAGCTGAAATGCGCTGATTGCCATGCGCAGGATGCTTCGTACAGCAAGTTCTGGAATTTCTTCTCCTTCGGGTTGCTTTCTGACCACGTAGATGGTGCCAAGCGCGCCTTTACACTGACGCCTGATTATGAAGTGCGCTCCGGCAATGTGGATTACTTGAAGATGGACTATGTACTGCGCACGCGCCGCATGCCCCCGGCTTCCTACAGCGCGGTGCACCTGGGGGCTCGACTGACGCCTACGGATGTGGCCATTCTGCGCCAGAAGTACAAGGAACAAGGTGCCCAGGCGCGCGCCTTTGCTCCGATTGCCGCGCCTGCTGAGCCGCA
The DNA here is from genome assembly GCA_017546845.1 of Akkermansia sp. GTDB lineage: Bacteria > Verrucomicrobiota > Verrucomicrobiia > Verrucomicrobiales > Akkermansiaceae > Akkermansia. Next base: position 7,764 of record JAFYRS010000059.1, on the reverse strand, counting down.
GTCTGATCTGGAAAAAGCCCGCATTTACCTGGGTTACAAGTTGTATCATGATGGCCGTCTCTCTACGAACAACATGGTTTCCTGTTCTTCCTGCCATGAGCTTACCAAGGGCGGTACGGATAACCTGAGTAAGTCAAAAGGTGTGCCCGGGCCGGATGGCCTGCCCCAGCTGGGCGGGGTGAACGCGCCGACTACATTCAATGCAGCTGGCAACATCCGCCAGTTCTGGGATGGCCGAGCCGCTGACCTGAAGGAACAAGCCGGCGGTCCTCCCTTGAACCCTGTGGAAATGGGTTTTGCCTGTGAGGCTGATTGGGATATCATTGCGCACAAGCTCTCCAATGACCCGGAGTTGGTGGTCTTGTTTGCCTATGTGTTCGGAGACCGTGGCATCAATGCCGATACCATCACAACGGCCATTGCCGCGTATGAGCAGACGCTGGTGACCCCGGATTCTGCCTTTGATGCTTACCTGAAGGGTGATAAGGCCGCACTTACGGATACGCAGAAGGCCGGCATGAAGTCCTTTGTAGAGCTGGGCTGTGCCACTTGCCACAGCGGTCCCACCCTGGGTGGCATCAGCTTCGAGTACATCAACACTCATGGCGATTTGCGTGCTCTGGCTACGCCTGCAGGGTACAGTGAAGGTGCCTTTGGCCTGCGTGACTTTACGAAGAAAGAGGAACATAAGGATATGTTCCGCGTGCCTAACCTCCGCAATGTGGCGTTGACTGCTCCCTACTTCCATACGGGCACGGTGAACAGCCTGCAGGAGGCCGTGAGCATCATGATAAAGACGCAGAATGGTGCTGGCGCGGCGGATGATACCACCGTCAGAAACATTACGCGTTTCCTGGAGGCCCAGACTGGTAAGCTTTACGGTAAGCCGGCCAATGCACTTGCTCCTGAGGATGTGCAGTTGCAACCCATGATTCCGCAGCAATGATTCGTTTTTCTGTGCTGGCCAGCAGCAGCCGTGGCAATGCCACCGTCATTTCCGGCGGTGGCACCCATGTGCTGGTGGATACAGGAATTTCGGCGCTGCGTATCAGGAAAGGTCTGGCAGAATGCGAGCTGAGTGATGCGCAGCTTTCCGGCGTTTTTTTTACGCATGAACACCAGGACCATGTCAGCGGGCTCGGGGTGCTGGCTAAGAAACGCTCACTGCCGCTCTACTGCAGCCGTTATCTGGCCAAGGATTTGCGGGGAATGGCCCCGAATGCCACGATGACTTATCTGGAACCGGGACAGACGGTGCAGGTCGGTGCGCTGAAGGTGACCCCGTTCTGTGTGAGCCACGATGCGGCTGACCCCTTGGGCTATGTCTTTGAGTGTGATGGCGTGCGCCTGGGGTATGTGACCGATACCGGCATTATCATGCGCGGCATGCCGGAGATGCTGGCCGGGGTGCAAGGGCTTTACCTGGAATCAAACTATGACCTGGAAATGCTGGAGAACAGTGGTCGGCCTTATGAGTTGATTAATCGCATTTCCGGCAGGTGGGGGCATCTGTCCAATAATCAGGCCTGCGAGTTTATCCGCATCATCGGCCATGCGGGGCTTCAGCATCTCGTGCTGGCTCATATCAGCCCGGAATGCAATACTCCGGCCAAGGCTCAGGCCTGTATGCGCGCCACACTGGACGAGTTGCAACTCCCCACGCAGCTGCACTGCGCCGCCATGGCCACGCGGCTTCCGTGGATTGAGCTTCATTGAAGAAAGGCCGTCCGGGCCCTGTAAGCCAGATTCTGTCCACCCGCGGGATGCGGGCTGTGTGGCCATTTTTCTCTGCACCTGTTGCCAGGTGAGCCCTGCGTTTATAGCAGGGTGCAACTAATACCCGGGAATACAGCGGGCAGGCGACCCTTTCCCTGTTTGTCTTGCATCGCGTGGGGTTTTCCGTGCCTCCGTCGTTACCTTCGGAGCGGTGGGCTCTTACCCCACCTTTTCACCCTTACCCTTGCGGGCGGTTTGTTTTCTGTGGCACTTTCCGGCCACCCGGCATTGGCTCCGGGTGTCTCCTGCTTTCACAGGACACGCTGCCTTGTGATGTCCGGACTTTCCTCTACGGGACTGGTTACCCGCAGCGACCACCCGGACCCGGACGGCACTGGGAGAGTACACCGAATGCGCCGCCATGGCAAGCCAAATCGCCCCATTTGACTTGATTTTGTGCGTTAGATGGCGTAGAATACACCGCGTATGAAGAAACGCGTGGTTATTCTCGGCTCTACCGGCAGCATCGGCACCAGCGCCCTCAAAGTGGCGCGCGATATACCGGAGCGCATGGAGGTGGTGGCTCTGGCTGCCCACAGCAATGTAGCAAAACTGGCCGAGCAGGCACGCGAGTTCAAGGTGCAGCATGTGTGCATCTATGATTCTTCCAAGGTAGCCGAGCTGCAGCGGCTGCTGCCCGCCGGGGTGCAGGTCTACGCCGGGCTGGAGGGGCTTTGCCAGTTGGCTACGTTGGAATGCGCCGACATGGTACTGGTCTCCATCATTGGTACAGATGGCCTGAAACCCACGCTGGAGGCAATTGAAGCGGGCAAGGATCTGGCGATTGCTTCCAAAGAGATTCTGGTGATGGCTGGCGAAGTGGTGATGAACCGCGCTCGGGAGAAAGGTATCAATGTGTTGCCGGTGGATAGCGAGCATAATGCCATTTACCAATGCCTGCAAGGTAACCATGGTGGTGCAGGGCAGGTGAATCGCCTGATTCTGACGGCCAGCGGCGGACCCTTCCGCAATACGCCCCGCGAACAGCTGGCTGCGGTAACGCTGGAACAGGCGCTCAAACACCCCACCTGGCAGATGGGGCGCAAGATTACCATCGACAGTGCCACGATGTTCAACAAAGGGCTGGAAATGATTGAAGCCCGCTGGCTGTTTGATATTCCCATGGAGCGGGTAGATGTCATCGTGCACCCGCAAAGCATTGTGCATTCTCTGGTTGAGTTTGTGGATGGCTCTATTCTCGCGCAGCTGAGCAGCAGCGATATGTGCTTCCCCATCCAGTACGCCATCACCTGGCCGGAACGCCTGCCCAATTCTCTGCCGCACCTTGATTTGGCGCAGATTGCCAGCCTGAAATTTGAAGCCCCCCGCTGGGACGATTTCCCTGCGCTCGCTCTGGCGCGCACCGCTGGCCTCACCGGCGGCACGATGCCTGCCATGTACAATGCCGCCAATGAAGTGGCTGTGCAGGCATTTGTGGATGGCAAACTCTCCTTCCCCGGTATCTGGGAAACAGTGGAGAAGGTACTCTCCAACGCCCACCCCCGCGATTACGCCGGAAAATTAGGCATCATCCTGGAGGATGATGCCTGGGCAAGAGAAGAAGCTATGCGGTTTATTTGATATTTATCGCAACTTCTGGCGTTGTAATTTACCTGAATCCGTTCGAGGGAGTGGAACCTCCCTGAATTCTACAATCTTTGGGATTTTATGGGGCTCCACTTGTCCCCTCATGAACTGGATTATCTGGGAAATTGAGAGAGCCGTACTGCCATCAGGCACGATGTGGACTTTTACAATCTCCCCGAGAATACCGTCAGGATCGGGCGCTGCCGTGCATGCGCATTCCTTAACGCCTGGAAGTTTTTGTATTAGTTGTTCAACCTCATCAGGGGACACTTTCTTCCCTCCTACGTTAATCTGCTCCTTAATTCTCCCAAGTATGTAGAGGAATCCGTCGGAATCGATTTTACCTACATCTCCCGTTCTGAAGAACCCGTTGTAGAAATAGTCATCCCGGAGATAATTCAGATAGCCCTTTGTAACGTGCGCCCCACGCACGCAAACCTCGCCAGGTTCATTGGCAGAGAGCTGCTTGCCCTCTGTTGAGAATATAGCAATTTCTACCCCTGGAGATGCTTTGCCACTGCTTGCAAGGTGTGCTGCATCGGCATGAAATTCCATAAAGGCAGAGCGGGACGCCTCAGTCAACCCATAATGCATGCAGATGCGTGTATGAGGAAGACTTGACTCAAGAAATTGCTTTTCCTCCAATGTGAGAGGGGCGCTGCCAATTTCGATGAAACGCAGTTTCTGCGCTGCCGCAATAAATTTATTGGCACACAAATGGCGTATATATAGCCACGCTGCGGGAACCATAGAGAATCCCGTAATACCTTCCTCAGACAATACTGAAAGGAGTTTCCTTTCGTTAGCAAAATTAGGAATAACTGTACAACTGCCTCCTGCAAGCAATGCGCATCGGATGCGTCCAAGACCAAAGGAATGACATAAGGGTAATGCTATTAATTCGTGATCCTGTTGGGTGTTACCGATGAAAGCATTGATGTTTGTAGCAGATGCCAAAATATTGCCATGACTGAGGGGGACGCACTTCTTCTCTCCTGTTGTACCAGTCGTGAACATGTAATCTGCGATAGAGTCACGAGAAGGAAACTGGTATTGCCGGACGATTTCGCCTGACGCAGCAGAATGATAATGAATATTTGTAACTCCCTCAATATGTTGTTTGCTAGATAGAAAAGCCTTAATATCGTAACAATTCGTTATACATGTAAGGGACTCAACTGATAATTTGGGATCTACTAATATGCATATTAATCCATTTAAATGAGCAGCAAAATAATGCGTTATGAATGAAAGAGCTTTTTCTGCAGATAGAAGAATAATAGATTGGGCTTGGAACGAAAGCATTTTTGAAGATGCTTCCTGGATAAGATTCCATAGTTGAGCATACGTGCAGACTTCCTTGCCAATTCTTAAGGCAAGGTGATTTGGGGCTTTTGCGGCGTTTTGAGCAATAGCTTCGACTATGGAATTTACAGCGGGAGCTTGTTGTATATATCTTCCCATGTGTCTACTGTTTCGAAAAGTTCAGGGGTTAGATTTAGATTGCATGTATCTCGCAAATAGGCTACAAGAGACAAGAACATCAGAGAATCCCAATCATCATAGTCTCGGAATTCATCATCCATGCTGATATTATCCTCTAATTCCAGCGCGGAAATGAGGTCGGCAAGAAATTCGGATTTGGTTATCATTTTTGTATGTATGCAGGTATTAGTTGATTGTGCTTGAACTGGGGACTGTTTTCTTTCTTCTGCCTACACCCCCGAGAATTTTGGGCAGCGGTTCGTATATGGCCGGATTTCCATAGGCTTTGTGTCCAGCGGGAATGTCCTGCGTAACCACAGTACCTGCTGCAATAACGCAATTGTCGCCTATATTGACACCACTAAGGATGATGCAGTGAGAGCCGATAAAGCATTTTGAACCTATGGTGATTGGCCGACCTGTTCTCAATTTGCGTGAACTCCAACCAGTTTCGGGAGAATAATCGTGACCTTCAGAATCGTATATCAAAGTGCCTGGCCCAACGATGGTGTATTCACCAATGGTTATTCTGGCACAACATACAAGAGAAACTCCCGAAATGCCGCTGTGAGGCTTCATTTCTATGACAGCCTGAGGAGTTAATGTGCGTAACTCTACTCGATGTTGCAGAAGGGGATTGTGTCTCTTATTAGATGTCATTGTTACATAATCGCCCAAAATGATTTGCGACCCTCTGCATTTTCTTATATAAGGTAATTTGTTAATTATACAACCTTTACCAATCGATGCTCCTTTAATCTGCGTCAGGAATTTGCAGAGGAAAAAGAATAATCTTAAAATGATATTTTTCACGATAACTTGTTCGAAATTAGAGTTTGACTATTTTATAGTAAATTTTCGTATATTTGCATCAGACTAGTATACATAGTATCAGCAGAAAGTGCTCTGCGGCAGCGTTCTTGGTCGTATGCCCCCATAGAAAGAGTGTTTTTTTTTGATTCCACTATTTTTAATATAGCGGTAGCAATAGAGACTTCGTCCATTGGCTCGGTAATAAAGCCGGATAGCCCATCCTTTACATATTGTTGAGCTCCGCAATGAGCGCTGATGACAACAGGAAGCCCGACAACGCGCGCTTCCTTTGCGACCGTTGGACCTGTATCCACAAGGCTGGGGTGTACCAGACACCAGGATTGTGACATCAGTTCTACAACTTTGTCCCGGCTTACGCGTCCAAGGGCTTCTACGTTGGGCGGGAGCTCGCTGAACTGAGTCGGCTCCGGCCCGGCCATAATTAACTTAATGTGCGATAATTCCGCCCTGCTGAAAACATTGATGAGCGTATCCAGGTTTTTCAGCTTTGTGAAGCTGCCGCAATACATGCACGTTGGCGTTTCACTGGGCTTTCTCTCTACATTGAAGAATCGGGATTCGACAGCATAATCCCAGATGATGGGATTGGCACGGGGGGCAACCAATCGCACTTTTTCTGCGGCCCAGGGTGATTCTGTGGTGATGAAGGGCGCATTCCGCAATACTCCCGGCTCAAGTCTGGCCAGGAGACGCTGGAAACGCGGTGTCTCACCATATTTCATGCACGCATTCAGAATTCCCTGTACGGAGTGCAGCCAGATGGCTCGCTTTCTGAAATCATTACCGCACAGGCCATAACAATTCTCTGTGCCCCAGGTATGAACAATATGCGGAGATATGCGAGAAAGCTCCCTGTATATTCTTATTCTGTCTGCGAGATAGCATGTGTACAACCCGATTGTACGAGAGCCGCACGGAAGAACATGAAAATGCTGATTCTTGCTGACAAATCTGATTGGTTCACTGATGTTGCGACTTAACGTAACCCAGTGAATCTCATAGTGAGGACATGATTCAAAAGCGTGATACAACGGAACAAGCCAGACAGGGTAATGTCCTTTTCGTTCAGGTACCGTATCATTCACAAGCCATGCCGGGAAGTTGCTGATAATGGCAATCTTTTTCATCTGTCCCATATATGAGTAACAATAAGAAACTGCTACTCCAGAATAATATATTCTGGAGTAGCATCTTGATGAGGGGATTACTTATTGTTCACCCGGGCGAACTGCTTGAGGCGCAGACCGTTGAGGTGGATGAAGCCGCTGGCGTCGTCCTGGTTGTAGTCTTCTTCGGTGTAGTCGGCTTCCATGGTGGCCATGGCGTAGCTGTAGAGGCTGTTCGGGCTGCGGCGGCCGGCATACATCACGTTGCCCTTGTAGAGCTTGAGACGCACTTCGCCGTTGACGGTTTCCTGGGTCTTGGTAACGAGGGCCTGGATAGCCTCGCGCTCGGGGGCGAACCAGAAACCATTGTACACCATGGCAGCATAGTCAGGGATGAGGGAATCGCGCACCTTCTGGGCTTCGCGGTCCATGGTGATGGTCTCGATATCGCGGTGAGCAGCCAGCAGGATGGTGCCGCCGGGGGTCTCATAGATGCCGCGGCTCTTCATGCCGACGAAGCGGTTCTCCACAATATCGACACGACCGATACCGTGCTTGCCACCCAGGGCGTTGAGCACCAGCATGATGCCCAGCGGGTCGAGCAGGGTGTAGCCATCCTTTTCGCCGATGGCGGAGGTGCCCACCTGTTCCATGATTTCGGCAAGACCTTCTGTCTGCAGGCCGATGATGTTGCCCTTCTCGAAGAGGCACTGCAGGTACTGGGGAGTATCGGGAGCATCCTCGGGAGCGGTGGAAAGCACATACATGCCGCGGTCTTCCTCCTTGGTGGCATCGTACCAGGTATCTTCGAGGATGCCGGCCTCGTAGGAGATGTGCAGGAGGTTGCGGTCCATGGAGTAGGGTTTCTTCATGCTCTGGCGGATCGGAATGCCGTGTTCCTCTGCGTACTTGATCATTTCTGCACGGCCGGGGAACTGGTCACGCCACTCCTTCATGCGCCAGGGGGCAATCACCT
>JAFYRS010000008.1 GCA_017546845.1 Akkermansia sp. | reverse complement strand
TTGCTCTTCCCGAGGGCGTTTCCTTCTTCACCCGCAACCTCATCATGAACTTCCAGGGTCTCAAGTTCGAGAAGTCCGGTAACTACTCCGTTGACATCACTCTTGACGGCGAGCTCATCTCCCGTACGCCCCTCCGCCTCGTTCAGGTTGAGAACCAGGGCTAATCCTTTTTCTCTGATTTGTAGTTTCATGTTTGCCCCTTTCCCCTTGCTTGGGAAAGGGGCTTTTTCGTAGGGGATTTTGTGTAAAAAGGCCTCTCTCGTGCAAAAAAATGCAGAAAAAAAGCAGATTTTGGCAGATTAGGCTTGCAAATAGGTGTTATACGTTATATTCTCCGCTATGGCAGAAATTCAGCTTGGACTTACATTTGACGACGTGCTCCTGCTTCCTTGCTTGAGCACCATTCTTCCCGGCGAGGCCGATCCCTCTTCTCAACTTTGCGCCGGATTCCCGCTGCGCTTACCCATCCTTTCCGCCCCGATGGATACGGTGACGGAGGTAGACATGGCCATTGCCATGGCTCGCGAAGGTGGTTTGGGTGTTATTCACCGCAACAACCGCATTGACGACCAGGCCGCCATGGTAGCCAAGGTAAAGCGTTTTGAAAACGCCGTTATCACTCAGCCGCTCACCGTTACGAGCGAAATGACCCTCAGCCGCGTGAAGGGCCTGATGCTTGAGCACGGTTACTCCGGTCTGCCCGTTGTAACGGAAGGTAACGTGCTGGTTGGCATTATCACCGGTCGCGATATGCGCGTGGTTGATGGCCATGACTTGGAGAAACTGACTGTTGCCGACGTCATGACCCCCATGAGCCGCCTGATTACCGGTACTCCCGCCACCACTCAGGAGGAAGCCCGCAAGATTCTTTACAGCAACCGCATTGAAAAGCTTCCGCTCGTTGATGAAAACGGTTGCTTGGCCGGTTTGATTACCGATACCGACATCCGCAAGCGCGAGGCCTTCCAGGAATCCACCAAGGACAACTTCGGTCGCCTTCGTTGCGGTGCTGCAGTAGGCCCGGGTCCGGAGTTCCTTGCACGCGCTCAGGCTGTTGTAGATGCCGGCGCCGATGCCCTCTTCATTGATGCTGCCACCGGCCACACCAGCCGCGTGCTGCACGTAATCGAGAAGCTCAGCGAGCTCGGTAAGCCCGTGGTAGCCGGTAACGTGGTAACACAGGACGGTGCACGCGACCTTATCTCTGCCGGTGCCAGCGCTATTAAGGTAGGTGTAGGCCCGGGTTCCATTTGCACAACTCGCATCATCTCCGGTGTGGGTATGCCCCAGTTTACTGCTATTCAGGAGGTTGCCACCGTGGCCCGTCCTGCCGGTGTAACCGTGATTGCCGACGGCGGTATCCGCTACTCCGGCGACGCTGTGAAGGCTCTTGCCGGTGGTGCCGACCTCATCATGATGGGCGGCATGCTCGCCGGTTGCGAGGAAAGCCCCGGCGCCGTGGTACACTACCAGGGCCGCAACTTCAAGACCTACCGCGGCATGGGCTCCCTGGGCGCCATGCGTGCCGGCTCCGGCGACCGCTACGGCCAGAACGGCAGCGGCAAGCTCGTGGCCGAGGGTGTGGAAGCCCGCGTTCCCTACAAGGGCATGCTGGCCGATGTTATCTTCCAGCTGGTGGGCGGCCTGCGCTCCGGCATGGGCTACCTCGGTGCCAAGAGCCTCAACGAGCTCCGCGAGCACGCCCGCTTCGTCCGCATCACCTCCGGTGGTCTGCAGGAAAGCCACCCGCACGATGTGACCATCACCCAGGACCCCGGCAACTACAGCCGCTGATAGAGTGAATAGGGAATAGTTTATAGTGAATTAATACGGCGCGCCTGCGGGCGCGCCGGTTTTGTGAAGAATATGAAGAAGATTGATATTACAGAAATAACGAAGAATCCGGTGGAGCTCATTGGTAAGCAATGGATGCTCATTACCGCCGGCACGGCAGAGAAGTTCAACTGCATGACCGCCAGCTGGGGCGGCCTCGGCTTCCTCTGGAACCGCCCGGTGGCCTTCGTCTTTGTGCGCCCCAACCGCCACACGGCGAACTTTATGGAGGAACAGCCCTCCTTCACCCTCAGCTTCATGCCGGAGAAGTACCGCCAGGACCTCGTGTTCTGCGGCCGTAACTCTGGGCGCGATGTGGACAAGATGGCGCACACTTCCCTGCGCCCCGCCACCACCCCCGCTGGTCTGCCCACCTTTGAGGACGCAGAGCTGGTGCTGGAGTGCCGCAAGATGTTCCGCACTTCCCTCCAGCAGGCAGATTTCATTGACTGGAGCGAGGTTGCCCCCGCCTGGTACGATGATTCCAACCCCATGCACTACCTCTACATCTGCGAAATCAGCGCCGCCCTGGTGCAGGAGGCGCAGTAAGAAAAGCTGTTCCTGTTCAAATCAGTAAGGAAACGCCGTTAAGCATGCATTAATGGCGTTTCTTTCTTGCTTTGTGGAGGGGAGTATGTTACTACTGGGATAGTCAATCCAGATTCATTCACGATGCATCGCATTTAAGATGCGATATACAAGCCTAAAATTCACAAAATGCGGAAAAAGAACGTGTTTTGCGATGAATCATGGGTGAATTCAGTACAAAAAAATCGGGCAGGTCCGGCAAATACAGCACCAGGCCTGCCCTGTTTTTCCTTATGTTATTACATCAATAGTGAACCGAATCACTAAAAATTGATACGGTATCCGAGGGTGGCGTTGGCGTTAAAGAAGCTACCATTGTATTCAGCGGACGCATCAGCAAATATGGAGCCGCCGGCATCCCCCACGGGGATAACCAGACCAATACCGGCCTCTACCCCCATGCTTCCCAGTTCCGCGCTTTCCACAGAGACGCGGGAAGCTGCGTTGGTGAAAGCCACATCGGCCTGGCAGGAGCAGTCACCCACATGGGCCTTGCCCAGCACGCGGGCTTCGAGAATCGAGGTGCGGTTGTACATACTTTCACCCACAACTGCCTGATAACGGGTACCGAAACCGAAGGTGACAGTGGTCATGCTCTGCTTATCCACATCGAGGGCAGCATTGCCGCCAGCCTCGGTATAAGCATCTATGCCGGTGTGCCGGAACATCACATTGAGCACGGGCTGCAGGCAGGAGGACGCATCATCATCCAGCGCCACGACATAGCCCAGTTCATACAGCAGGCCAACAGAGGCACCTTCTGTCTTGCTGGTAGTTTCGTAGCCCATACCGCCAGCGCTTACGCTGCGGTCGAGCGAGGCATCCATCCTGCCGTATGAAGCCACGAACGTATGAGTCCAGGCAGAGCAGGCATAGCGGGCAAAGGCAAAGAAGTAGCAGGTATCCAGGTCGCCCTTGATGGCATCGGGTCCCTGGGTCTTGTAATCACCATACATGGCCGAGAGCGCGCAACCGACTGTGAGATACGGGTCAGCATCCACATCGAGCCCCACGGTGCCGCCCCAGTTGTTCAGGGTATAGCCCGCAGCAGAACCATCCTTCTGGAGCTTGGAGTAGTTGCCTTCGGCATTCACCCAGGCATTGACATAAGGCATGCCCGTGTGAACCACGGCATCGCCCCCCACACCCATTGTGGCAGTGCGGTTGCGGATGGCCTGCAACTGGCGTTCCATATCGTTGGTCAGCGCCATGCCCAGCGTGGCAACGGAAGCACCCGCCACAGCAGCGGCCACTTCATCATCCGCAAGGCCCCGGTCCACCGCATCGAGCACGGAGGCCAGGTCGGAACCAGCGGCGTTTACCTGCGGATTGGCGGTTTCGAACGCCTGCTGCAGCAGCTCTGCCCCGGCTTTACCATTGGCGCTTTCGGCTTGCACCGCTTCCTGCACATAATGATGATTGACCTCTGCAGCATACACCAGATTCAGGCCGCCGTTTTCCCAGCGGAGTTCGGTGAAGTATTTGTTGCTGGCGCCGGCGCGGGTTGCAATCTGCAAAGCAGCGTCGCCCGAATAGGCCGTATCCAGAGTCATGATGGTGACGGGCGCTTCGTATGAGGCGGCAGTGAGGGCATCCAGCACCGCATGGTCATTAATGCGGAGGGTGAGTGTACTTCCAGTGGAATCCAGGCTGAGTGCTTCGAGCTGCGCCTTGGCACTGCCGAGCACCAGGGTATCATTGCCCAGCATAAGCGTCCCGTCGATGCGCGAAATGCCTTCGCCCAGGCATACTGTGCCGTAGCTGGTGACATTTGCAGTGATGGTTGACTGCGACAGGTTGAGAACACCGCCGTTTTCCACTGTGATGCCGCCGGCGCTAAGGCTGAGCTTATCGAGAGTCGCGGTGGCGGAAATGTTCAGCTCGCCCGTTACCCTCAGGGAGCCGTTCGTTCCTCTGGCTCCCTGGAAAGTGTAGTTACCGGCAGAAACCGTCATGTGGCCCACTGAGACAGGGCTATCAATAGCGATGGTAGCCACATCCCCGCTGTTGTTGAAAATAATGTGGGCGGCTTTGATATCCGGCAGGGAAACCGGTGTGCCGGCGGCCGCTTCTGAAGTACCCCAGTTCTGACCGCTCCAATGCTTGCTACCGCCTTGCCAGTAGAAGATTTCGTGAGTGGTGACCGCCATTCCTCTCAAACCGACGAAGGTGCCCTGGCTGCCTTGTGCTTTCTGGGCCCCCAGGTCAAGGGTGACACTGCTTCCAGCACTGATCACCAGGGGAGAAGAGAATTCCACGAGGCACTGCGACTGCACCCCCTGCCCGCCTGGACCGGTAAAGATATGATTGGCGCTTCCGGCAGTTTCATCTTCCATGGTGAGCGTAAAATCAACCACTCGCAAATAGCCATCCCCGGATTCTTGAAAATTACCACCGCTGTTGAATGCGTATGCATTCAGTGCGATGCTACCGATGCAGATATCCTCTGACCCGGTATTGGTGAGCGTGAAAGTGCTTGTCCATGGGTTTCCTGTGCCCACGTTGGCATCAGGGCGCAGTGTATCGGGATGGGCAGAGCCTCCTGCTTTGTATGCTTTATCGCAAGCATCGACAGTCAAAGTCAGCGGAGCGCCCGGCTCAAACGTAAAATCCGGCAGCGGACTTTGCGCACTGGCTCCGGAAAATGAACCACTATACACAGCCGCCTGCGCTGCACTGGCCATCAGGCCTGCAAACAGAACGCCAAGCAGAGATTTCGGAAGGTGTAATTTCATGGTAAAGATACGTAGGTTGAAAAGCAAACCGCATCTTAAATGCGATATACTGCCCCCGCGCGCATGTTGAAACCCGCATTCCGGTGTGTAAGGAACAGGTTCTTCTGCTTGCACAAATAACGCAACGATTACACTTTATGAAAAAGACAATTATTACCCTGCTAGCCCTTGCCAGCGTGGTTATGGCAGCTGAGGACTCCATGGGGACCTTCACCTGGTCTGCAGACGAAGGTGCTGTTCCTGTATTCAACACCGAAGGCTCCATTACGCTGACTGATATTAGCTGCACTGTAGGCTACAAGAGTACTAACTTCAATACTGGTACTTTTACTCCCGGTGTGAACATGAAGGATGGTTCCTGGACTGCTACTTTCACGCTGACGAATACCAGCAGCGAAGCGTTCGTTCTTGAATCCATTACTTTTGACGCTTTCATTTTCAATTCTGCAGGAAGCAAGCACGGTGCGGACACGGTAACCCGTGAGGTTAAATACACTCTGAGCGGAGCTCTTGGCGGAGATACCATAGTTGACTATACTATGCTCTCGGGGGCTAATGATGCGCAGCGCGATGTTGCTATCGAGCGAGATGCCGTCATTACCTTTAATACTCCTGTAGTTCTTGAGTCCAATGTTGGCTATGAATTCACGCTGAAGGTGGAAAATGGCGGAACGAACTCTGGTTCCTTTGTTGGTCTGAATGGTGTTACGTTCGGAGCAATTCCCGAGCCCACCACGGCTACACTCTCCTTGCTTGCTCTGGCAGGTCTGGCTGCACGCCGCCGCCGCAAGTAAAGAGAAGAATCTGATTTTTCAAAAGCCGGAACAGTTAGTGAACTGTTCCGGCTTTTTTTTGAGGGGGGGGGCTGCGGGATTCAGACTGGCGTTTTGCGCCGGCACTTATAAAAAGATATAGCGGGTTATAGTAGGTTATATACCTATATACTTGACAAAGTTTGGTCTTTTTGTTTAAAATGCGCTTGGAGGAATAGATATGGATAATGTAAGCAATCCTTATACACCAGGGGCTGGCAGCATGCCGGTTGCGTTAGTTGGCCGTGATGCCATTTTAGAGGACGCGCGTGTCCTGTTGGAAAGGACACGGCGTGGGCGTGTATCCAAGAGTATGATTATGGTTGGATTGCGAGGGGTGGGAAAGACCGTGTTGCTCAATAAGATAGAGGAGCTGGCAAAGGAGAGGCAATTCAGGACGCTGTCTATTGAGGCCACGGAAGGTGAGAGCCTGGCGGCTACTCTGGCTCCTAAATTGAGAAAGCTGCTGTTGGCATTGAACCGCATGGAGGGAGTAGGGGAAAAGGTTCGGAAGGGCTTGATTGCCCTGCGCAATTTCATTGGCACAGTTAAAGTTACCTGTTCTGATTTCGGGCTGGAGCTGGAACCTATGCCCGGGGTTGCTGATAGTGGCAACATCGAAATGGATTTAACAGAATTGTTTTTGCTGACTGCAGATGCAGCGGCAGAAAAGGGATATGGAGTGGCGCTTCTGATAGATGAAATCCAGTTGCTGAACGATGAAGACCTTGGGGCTCTGATTATGGCGATGCATAAAGTGCAGCAGCGGCAGGCTCCTCTGGTGTTGATTGCTGCCGGATTACCAACTATACCTGGGCTTGCTGGCGAAGCGAAATCGTATGCAGAGCGCTTGTTTGCCTACCCTCGTGTTGGAAAGCTCAAGCAAGATGATGCTCATGCCGCCCTTCGAGAACCGGCTGCCCAGGAAGGTGTTATTTTTGATGAGGATGCCCTGGATTATGTTTATACGCAAACTCAGGGATACCCGTATTTCTTGCAGGAGTGGGGAGATCATGTGTGGGAGATTGCCAGCAACCAGGTTATCACCTTGCGTGATGTGCAAATGGCCACAACTGAAGTGTTGCAAACCTTGGATGAAAGCTTTTTCCGCGTGCGGTATGACCGGCTTACCGAAGCAGAGAGACGTTTTCTGCGTGCCATGGCTGAATTAGGGGGAGATACATGCCGTAGTGGTGCCGTTGCCAGTTATCTGCAGGTAAAGCCCACGGCAATTACCACGGTAAGGGCTTCTCTTATCAGCAAGGGGATGATATATAGCCCGGCATACGGCGTTCTGGATTTCAGTGTGCCCATGTTTGGCGATTTCCTTAAAAGAGAGATACCCCGGTGATTTTGCCCGGCACTTATAAAAAGATATAGCATGTTATAGTGGGTTATATGCCTATATACCTGACAAAGTTTGGTCTTTTTTGAGAGCGTGTTCCAGGGATTTTGCGCGAAACAGGGTATTTGTGTGTATATTGTTCATTTTTCTAAATTGCCATTTGCATGTACAATGTACGAGGTACAAAGGACAATTTTAAAGTATGCTGCGCCCACGGGGCGCAGGGAATTTTAACCATTTGTACATTGTAATTTGTCCATTGTACATTCCGATAAATAGCAATTTATTGCACCATGATGCACACAGGCATCGGCAGATCTGAAACAGCCCCTGTTTTTATGGGTCAGGTACGTAAATACTTGTCTGGAAGGGGAAAATATGCTATATAGAATGCAGTTTGTTTGAGATAATATGAAACTGAAAACGCTTGCATTGTCATTATTTGCGGCGGCGGGGCTGGCCGCCGCGGCAGACAAGCCCAATATCCTCCTGGTTCTGGTGGATGACATGGGCTGGGGCGACTTGAATATCAACGTGCCGGCTACCTGCGCGGATGGCACGGTGCGCCCGCCGAGTATTGATACCCCCAGCCTGGCGCAGATGGCGCAGCAGGGGGGGCAGCTGCGCCGCCACTATACCGCTGCTCCTGTCTGCGCTCCGGCTCGTGCCTCCCTGTTCAGCGGGGTGCACCAGGGGCATGCCGAGGTAATCCGCAACAACAGTTTTGATGCCGCCCTGGAAAACTCCCACACGCTCGCCAGCGTGTTGCGAGAGGCCGGGTATGCCACCGCCCTCATCGGTAAATGGGGTATTGGCGGCGGTATGGAAAGCGGCGGCACCCCCACCACGGCCGCAGCCTGGCCCACCCTGCGCGGTTTTGACTACTTCTTCGGCTACAATAACCACCTGGCCGGCCACCGCCACTATGCCAAGGAGGAGAGCAATGCCGACCCGGAAACCCACATGAACGCCGTGTGGGATGGAGATAAGGTGATTACGCCCGGGCTGGATACCTGTTACAGCACCGACCTGTACACCGCCCGCGGCAAGAAGTGGATTGCTGACCACGTGAAGGCAAACCCGGACAAGCCCTTCTTCCTGGCGCTCACGCTGATTGCCCCGCATGCCCGCCTGGCCATCCCCAGCGCGCCGTACCCCGCGGGCGGCGGCCTGAACGGCGGCATGCAGTGGCTGGGGCAGCCCGGCAGGATGATTAACACAGCCACCGGGCAGTGGGACAGCTACATCCACCCGCAGTACCGCGACAATGCGGAGTGGAAGGCGTATGCCGAGAAGCGCTTCGGCGGCGGCGCCCAGGGGGCGATTACCTCTGCCCAGCGCCATGCCACCATGATTACCCGCGTGGATGAGGCCATGGGTGATTTGCTGCAGCTGCTCAAGGACCTCAACATCGACCAGAGCACCTTTGTGGTCTTTACCAGTGACAACGGACCGCACAATGAACCTGGCGCGGTGTATGGCTTCAAGGACCACCCGGCTCCGGCCCAGAATCCGGCCTTCTTCCGCAGCTACGGGCCCATGGACGGCATCAAGCGCGACCTGTGGGATGGCGGCCTCCGCGTGCCCTGCCTGGTGTATGCCCCCGGCTATATCAAGCAGAACCACAACAGCAATTTCCCGAGCCAGTTCCACGACTGGATGGCCACCTTTGCTGACCTGGCCGGCATGCCCAAGCCCATGCGCTGCGACGGCGTCTCGCTGCTGCCCACGCTGCAAGGGAACGATGCCGCCCAGCAGGATGGTGTGGTGTATTCCGAATACTCCTTTGGCGGTGGCATGGCCCAGTACCAGGACTATGCGGAGAACAAGCGCGGCCGTGGCCGCGGCGAGCAGCAGGCCATCATGTTCCGGGCAGAGGATGGCCGCTACCTGAAAGCCATCCGTACCAACATCAAGAGCGCTGAAGATGACTTCGAGGTGTACGATGTGGAGGCAGATACCCACGAAACCACCAACATTGCCGCCCAGTTCCCCGGCATTCAGGAGAAATTGAAGGCTGCTGTGCTGCACACCCGCCGAGCCTATGACTACACGCGCGACCCGCAGGCCGGCCGCCGCAACAACGGCTGCGGTGGTTTCCGCCACTACGATATGGCCCTCGTGCCAGCAGATGCTCCTGCTGCCACGCAGCCTGGCCTGGCCATGCGCCAGCTGAGCGCCACCTGCCCCTGGGTGCCGGAGTTTGACAC
>JAFYRS010000058.1 GCA_017546845.1 Akkermansia sp. | reverse complement strand
GCTTGCCGCTGCCGTTCTGGCCGTAGCGGTCGCCGGAGCCGGCACGCATGGCGCCCAGGGAGCCCATGCCGCGGTAGGTCTTGAAGTTACGGCCCTGGTAGTGCACCACAGCACCGGGGCTTTCCTCGCAGCCAGCCAGCAGGCCACCCATCATGATGAGGTCGGCACCAGCGGCAAGCGCCTTCACCACGTCGCCGGAGTAGCGGATGCCGCCGTCGGCAATCACGGTGACACCAGCCGGGCGGGCCACCTTGGCCACTTCCTGAATGGCGGTGAACTGGGGCATACCCACGCCGGAGATGATGCGGGTGGTGCAGATGGAACCCGGGCCCACGCCTACCTTGATGGCGCTGGCACCAGCGGAAATAAGGTCACGGGCGCCGTCCTGGGTCACCACGTTACCAGCCACCACCGGCTTGCCGAGTTCGCGCAGCTTCTCAATCACATGCAGCACGCGGCTGGTGTGGCCGGTAGCAGCGTCGATGAAGAGGGCATCGGCACCGGCATCCACCACCGCCTGGGCGCGAGCCATGAATTCCGGCCCCGGACCTACGGCAGCACCGCAGCGCAGACGGCCCAGTTCATCCTTGGTGGATTCCTGGAAGGCTTCGCGCTTGCGGATGTCGGTATCGGTAATCAGCCCCACGAGGCAACCGTTTTCGTCCACCAGGGGCAGCTTTTCAATGCGGTTGCTGTAAAGAATCTTGCGGGCTTCCTCCTGCGTGGTGGCGGGAGTGCCGGTGATGAGGCGGCTCATGGGGGTCATCACATCAGCCACGCAGAGCTTGTCGAGGTCATTCTGGCCATCCACCACGCGCATATCGCGGCCGGTGATGATGCCTACCAGGATATTGCCCTCGGCCACCACGGGCAGACCGGAGAAGCCGTGCTCCAGCATGATGCCCTTCACGCGGCTCAGGCTCATATCGCTGGTTACGGTGAGCGGCTTGGTGATGACGGCGTTCTCGAAACGCTTCACCTTGGCCACCATAGCGGCCTGGTCATCAATGCGGTTGTTGCGGTGAATCACACCCAGACCGCCTTCGCGGGCCATCGCAATGGCCATTTCAACCTCCGTCACCGTATCCATCGGCGCAGAGAGGAAAGGAAGGCGCAGCGGAATGCCAGCGCAAAGCTGGGAAGAAGGGTCGGCCTCGCCGGGAAGAATCGTGCTCAGGCAAGGCAGCAGGAGCACGTCGTCAAATGTAAGTCCAAGCTGAATTTCTGCCATAGCGGAGACTACTACGCCACGCACCATTTTGCAAGCCTAATCTGCTCAAAACAGGATTTTTTACCAAAAAAATATGCATTTATATGCAAAAGTCCATATAATTGCATATAAATCCACATAAAACGGGCAAAAAACGGCATAAAGTGTTTTCCTGACTTGCAATCCGGGGGCATTGGTGTATACTTGCCGCGGTTTATTCACAGAAACTCCAAACAATAAGAGCAATGAACACACAGCGCACCTTCACCACCGGCAGCGGCAAGAGCGGCCAGTATTATTCACTTCCGGCACTGGCCGAACAGGGATTCCCGGGTATCTCCCGCATGCCTGTCTCGCTCCGCATCGTGCTGGAAAGCCTGCTGCGCAACTGCGACGGTCTGAAGGTGACGGAAGCTGACGTCAAGAACCTGGCCGCCTGGAATGCCAAGGAACCCGGCAGCTATGAAATCCCCTTCACCGTTGCCCGCATCATCCTGCAGGACCTCACCGGCGTTCCCCTGCTGGTCGACCTGGCTGCCATGCGCGCCGCCGTGCAGGATCTGGGCAAGAACCCGGCCGATATGGAACCGCTGGTACCCGTGGACCTCGTGGTGGATCACAGCGTGCAGGTGGACTGGGCCGGTTTCCCCGCCGCCTACCAGAAGAACCTGACCCGCGAGTTCGAGCGCAACACCGAACGCTACGAATTCCTGAAATGGGGACAGCAGGCCTTCAAGACTTTCTCCGTTGTACCGCCCAGCACCGGCATTGTGCACCAGGTGAACCTGGAATACCTGGCCCGCGGGGTCATGGAAAAGGACGGCGTGTACTACCCGGATACCCTGGTGGGCACGGACTCCCACACCACTATGATTAACGGCCTGGGCATTGTGGCCTGGGGCGTAGGCGGCATCGAGGCCGAGGCCGGCATGCTGGGCCAGCCGGTCACCTTCCTGGTGCCGGAAGTGGTGGGCGTTCACCTGAGCGGCAAGCTGCGCGAGGGCGTGACTGCCACCGACCTGGCACTGCACGTGACCCAGATGCTGCGCGCCCACGGCGTGGTAGGCAAGTTTGTGGAATTCTTCGGCGAGGGTGCCGCCACCCTTTCCCTGCCCGACCGCGCCACGGTGGCCAACATGGCCCCCGAATACGGCGCCACCATGGGCTTCTTCCCCTTCGACGAAGTCTCTGCCGCCTACCTGCGCACCACCGGCCGCAGCGAGGAACAGGTCATCACTTGCGAAAACTACTTCCGCGCCCAGGGGCTCTTCGGTATGCCCCGCAAGGGCGAGCTGGACTACACCGTGGAGCTTGAGCTCGACCTCTCCAGCATCGTACCCGCCGTGGCAGGCCCGAAGCGTCCGCAGGACCGCATTCCGCTGACCAGCCTCAAGAAGCAGTTCACCGACATCTGCCTCAACACCTACGGCCAGGAACAGCGCACCGCCCCGGTGGCTGTCACCATGCAGGGTGATGCCGGCAACCCCGATGCCGCCACCACGCACGATGTGCAGCTGACCGACGGCTCCATCCTGGTGGCTGCCATCACCAGCTGCACCAACACCAGCAACGACGGCCTCATGCTGGCCGCCGGCCTGCTGGCGAAGAAGGCCGCTGCCCTGGGGCTGAAAGTGCCCGCCTATGTGAAGACCAGCATTGCCCCCGGTTCCCGCATTGCCGCCCGCTACTTCGCCAACAATGACCTGACCGACGCGCTCGACAGCATCGGCTTCTCCACCGTGGGCTACGGCTGCACCACCTGCATCGGCAACAGCGGCCCGCTCAACACCGCGCTGGAGGAGGCAGTCACGCAGCACAACCTGGTTTCCTGCTCCGTACTCTCCGGCAACCGCAACTTCGAAGCCCGCATCCACTCGCATGTAAAGGCCAACTTCCTCATGTCTCCCCCGCTGGTCATCGCCTTTGCCCTGGCTGGCCGCGTGGATATCGACATGGAGACCGAGCCCCTGGGCACCGCCGCCGATGGCAGCGCCGTCTACCTGCG
>JAFYRS010000057.1 GCA_017546845.1 Akkermansia sp. | reverse complement strand
TATTTCGGACGCAGCTTGTCCTGCTCCTCCTGCGGGGTTTAGGCTTTCAGGGCCTTGAACTGGGCGCGGGTCTGGTGTTTCCAGTCTCTCCGGCGTTCGAACATGGCCGTGAGGCGGGAGTCGATTTCGCGCATGGCGTCGTCCTGCAGGTCGATATCCAGCGTGGTCTGCACGCGCAGGCCGCCGGAGATGACGACCTCTTCCTTCAGACGTTCATCCTTGGAATCCAGCAGGGAGAGCAGGTGGTCCACCTCGGTGCGCACCAGGTCCAGGGCGTAGTTGTCATTGCCTCGGCGCTCGGGCTTGCGGGTCACAAGTTGTTCCTTGAGGGCGTATTCGTATTCGTTGCGGGTGATTTTTCCGTGCTCATACATGAGTTTGAGCACCTTGTCGCGCTGAATCCTGGCGGCGGAGGGGTTGCGGTAGGGCGAGAACTGGTTGGGACTGCAGATGATACCGGCCAGCATGGCCGCTTCGCTCACGGTGAGGTCGCGCGGCAGTTTGTCGAAATACCCGTAGGCTGCCTGCTTGATCCCCAGGAAGGTGTGTCCCCAGAACACGCGGTTGAGGTAGCAGGTGATGATGGTTTCCTTATCGTAGGTGGATTCAATGCGGCGGGCCAGTGCCATTTCGGTGAACTTGGCATCGAAGCTGCGCTCACTGTGGTTGTAGGTGTTCTTGGCCAGCTGCATGGTCAGGGTGGAAGCGCCCTGGGTGGTGCGGTGGTGCTTGAATACCTGGGCCACGGCGCGCAGCAGACCGCGCGGGTCAATGCCGCCGTGCGTCCAGAACGAGCGGTCTTCCTGCATGACCAGCGCGTCAATCATGTAGCGCGGCACTTCTTCGTGAATGTTGGCAATGCTGCGGCGGTTTTCGCCGTGCAGGGTGCCTATTTCGTTGCCCTTGCGGTCCAGCACGATGGTGCGTTCCGGCATGCGGGTCACCTGAGAGAGGTCGTAGCGCCCGGCTTTCACACCGTAGATGATGGCCAGGATGCCACCCAGAATCAGCCCCACAAAGCCCAGGCTGAGTAAAATCTTGGTGGGGATGAGTACGATTTTCGGCAGTTTCCGCAGTGTCCAGAACACGAGGCGCAGCGGCAGTGTGACCATGAGCCACAGCGCGCGCAGGCAGCCGGTGCCTTTGCGGGGCGGTGCCTTGAATTCCTGAATCGGGTTCACGTTCTCCGGCAGGGGTTCGTATTCCGGCGCGGTTTCCCAGGCGCGGCGGGGCTGGCGCCGGGGCGGGGGCACGCGGTAGTCCTCCTGGCCCTGGTTGTATTCCGGGGCGGGGTAGGCGTCATCGGTGGATTTGTAGCGTGCCATGGTCAGGATTCTAGGCTCTTGATGGTGAGTTGCCCCAGCGTATCTGCCTTGCGGCCGGGGATGTAGCAATGGCGCAGGCGGTGTGCGCTGATGCGCGGTTTGCGGGTGTAGGTGCGGTAGACCTCACCGGTTTCCCGGTGGCACAGGCTGAATTTTGCCGGCTGCGGTGGCCTCGGGCTGGTGAACTCCACCTCGCGTGTGCTGGCTCGCTCACCGGGAATCCCCAGCGCGGCGCAGTAGCGCTTCCACACCGGGCCGTGTCCGCGGGCGCCATGGTGCACCCAGGCCAGGGCATGCGCCAGTTCATGCAGCAGGGTGCGCCAGAGCTGGGCGGCATCCTTTCCGGCGTAGGCTTCGGCATAGTAGCGCGAAAGGCTGATGCGGCGCTGCTGCATCTTGCAGCAGCCCAGGCGGCGTACGGTTTTATCCCAGCCGAAGTGCCAGTCCTGCAGGTGCAGGTGGGCCAGGCAGTGCCCTGCATACGCCTCCACCTCCTCCGGCGAGGCGCCGGTGGGGCGGGGGGGCAGGGGAATCTGCGGCACTGCGGCGGGGGTATTCATGAAAAAAGGCGGCCGGGTTTGCCGACCGCCTGGTGAAGTGGGTTACTTGGTGCCGGCGGCGTCCAGTTTTTCGCGCACCTTGGCTTCAATTTCGGCGTAGAGCTCGGGGTTGTTGCGCAGGGTGTCCTTTGCGGCGTCGCGCCCCTGGGCAAGCTGCCCGCCGTTGTAGCTGAACCAGGAACCGCGCTTCTGCACGATGTCGAACTCCATGGCCAGGTCGATGAGGCTGCCCACGCTGGAGATACCCTCGTTGTACATGATGTCGAACTCGCATTCCTTGAAGGGCGGGGCCACCTTGTTCTTCACCACCTTGAGCTTGGTGCGGTTGCCGGAAACCGAGCCGTCTGTGCCTTTAATCTGGCCGATGCGGCGGATATCGCAGCGCACGGAGGCATAGAATTTCAGCGCGCGGCCGCCGGGGGTGGTCTCCGGGTTGCCGAACATCACGCCAATCTTCTCGCGGATCTGGTTCGTGAAGATGCAGATAGTGCGGGCCTTGGAGATGAGGGCGGTGAGCTTGCGCAGGGCGGCGCTCATCAGGCGGGCCTGGGCGCCCACCGTGCTGTCGCCGATTTCGCCTTCCAGTTCCTGCTTGGTCACGAGTGCGGCCACGGAGTCCACCACCACCACATCGATGGCGTTGGAGCGCACCAGGGCTTCGCAGATCTGCAGGGCTTCCTCACCGCTGTTGGGCTGGGAGACCAGCAGGTCATCCAGGTTCACACCCAGCTTGGCTGCATAGGCGGGGTCGAGCGCATGCTCCACATCGATGAAGGCGGCCAGACCACCGGCCTTCTGGGCCTGGGCAATCACCGTCAGGGTCAGGGTTGTCTTACCGGAGGATTCCGGGCCGAATACCTCCACGATTCGGCCACGCGGGAAACCGCCCACGCCCAGGGCGCGGTCGATTAAGAGGTTGCCGGTCGGAATCGTCTCCACCTCCATGGTCTTGCGGTCGCCCAGACGCATGATGGCGTTTTCACCAAAATCTTTCTGAATCTGAAGCATAGCGGCATCCAGCGCGCGCTGGCGCTGGGCCATCAGCTTATCTTGCTCAAGGGTAATCTCTTTGCTCATATACCCGTCAGTCTACCCGTTTCCCTACCCTGTTGCAAGCGCAAATTGCGCCACGCTTCATCTATACTGCCTGCTTGTGAAAAATCTGCCCAACTCTGCCCTTGCTACCAGGTTGATTTCCTGAAAATCGGGAATCGCATTCCCGATTTTCAGGAAATTGCTTGACTTTGCGAGATGGGAATGAGATGATGAAGCCGAGATGAAGAAAGAAGTTGGCAAAGGGTATGTTGAGCGTACTGTGGCGGGCAAGATATTGGAATTGACGCAATACTGCCCGTGCCTTCTGCTCACCGGTGCCCGGCAGGTCGGAAAATCGACTTTGCTGCGGCATATGTTGCCGGAGGGGATGCGCTATGTCACGCTGGATGACTTCCAGCAGCTCGACTTTGCCCGGAAAGACCCACTGGGATTTCTGGAGACTCACGGTACGCCATTGTG
Organism: Akkermansia sp.; assembly: GCA_017546845.1. Lineage (GTDB taxonomy): Bacteria > Verrucomicrobiota > Verrucomicrobiia > Verrucomicrobiales > Akkermansiaceae > Akkermansia. Next base: position 2,011 of record JAFYRS010000057.1, on the reverse strand, counting down.
TATCGATGAGATTCAGTATGCACCGGATTTGTTCCGGGCAATTAAGCTTAAGGTGGATGAAAACCGGCAACCCGGCATGTACTGGCTGACTGGCTCCCAGCGCTTTCACATGATGAAAGGAGTCAGCGAAACGCTGGCCGGGCGCATCGGTATCATTGATTTATATACATTCTCGCAGAGTGAATTATACGGTAGTGGAACAAGTCTGCCATTTGTGCCGGGTGTAGGCGGTGCCGGATTGAACCTGGATTCCGTCTGTGCTCTGCCGGAACTGTACGAGCGTATTTTCAGTGGCGGCTACCCCGGTCTTTTCAGCTCCGGCATGCCCTGGTACGATTTCTTCAGAGACTATGTGCAGACTTATGTGGAACGCGATGTCCGCCAGCTTACCCAAGTGGGGGACGAGGCCTCCTTTGTGCGTCTGATGCGTTCTGCCGCCATGCGTACCGGGCAGCAGCTGGTTTACAGTGATTTGGCTCGGGATGCCGGTGTCTCCCCGAAAACTGCTGCCGTGTGGGTCGGAATCCTGCAGGCTTCGGGGGTCGTGGAGCTTCTGGAACCCTACTATGTGAACACCATCAAGCGACTTGCCAAAACTCCCAAGTTGTATTTCACTGACACTGGGCTCTGCAGCTGGCTGGCGGGATGGCGAAGCCCCGAATCCCTCATGGAAAGCAATTTCTCCGGGGCGATTCTTGAGACCTGGGTATACGGACAGTTGATGCGCAGCTATGCCAATGCCGGCGTAAAGCCGCTTATCTCCTATTACCGTGCGCATGACGGGGCGGAGGTTGATTTTGTTCTGGAAGAAGAATCGAGGATTTATCCCATTGAGGTCAAACGTACGGTGACGCCCCATGATTCCGACACCCGTTGGTGCCGCCGTCTTCCTGTCGCTGCCTGGTCCAGCTTGCAGCCTCCCACCATCCTTTGCACATCCACGGAGGTTCGTCCTATGCCCCATGGAGCCGTGGCTCTTCCCATTTCTGCTCTGTGATTTCCTGAAAATCGGGAATGCCATTCCCGATTTTCAGGAAACGAGCGTGATGGTGCGCCCCTTGTTCCAGGGCTATGGCGGGTCGTTTTTACATCAGGGCGCGCCGCCGATGAGGGCGAGCAATTCCTCCGGGGTGAGGTGGAGGAGGAGTTTTTCCAGCCCTCCGGAGAGCAGTTTATCGGCCATGTCGCGCTTGCGGGTGAGCATGGTGTGGATGTTTTCCTCAATGGTGCCGCGGCAGATGAGCGGGTGGATGATGACCGGGTTCTGCTGGCCGATGCGGTAGGCGCGGTCGCTGGCCTGGTTTTCCACGGCGGGGTTCCACCAGCGGTCAAAATGGATGACGTGCCTTGCCCGGGTGAGGGTGAGCCCGGTACCGGCGGCTTTGAGCGAGAGCAGGAAGAAGGGCGGCCCGCCGGGGTGCTGGAATTGCTGCACCAGGCGCTGGCGCTCGGCAATGGGGGTGCCGCCGTGCAGCACCAGCCCGGGTGCCCCGAAAATGCCGGCCAGGAAGTCGTGCAGCGGTTCCATCATGCTGCGGTACTGGGTGAAGATGAGGGCGGCATCGCCCGCGGCGGCAATCTGCCGGGCCAGGTAGCCCAGGCGGGTCATTTTGCCGCTCTGCGCGGGGTCGTAATAGCTTTCGCCCAGGTACTGGGCGGGGTGGTTGCAGATCTGCTTCAGGTGGCTGAGGATGGGGAGCAGGAGGGTGAGACGCGTCTGCGGGTCGGGCTCGTGGATGATGCTTTGCAGCTTTTCCACCTCGCGGGCATAGAGGCGGGTCTGTTCCGGGGTGAGCAGGCAGTAGGCGGGCTGCTCGGTCTTGGGCGGCAGTTCGGGCAGCAGGCCGGGGACGGTTTTGAGGCGGCGCAGCATGAAAGGCCGCACCAGCCGCCGCAGCGGGGTGTAGTCGGTTCCCATTTTCTGCACCAGGGCGTTGAATTCCTTTCCGTGCCCAGCAAGCCGGGGGTGAGGAAGTGGAAGAGACTGCGCAGCTCTCCCAGCGAGTTTTCC
>JAFYRS010000056.1 GCA_017546845.1 Akkermansia sp. | reverse complement strand
TAGCAGGCGCTGCGCGTGCTAACGCACGCTTGCACCTGCCTAACATCTGTCGCCCACTGCCGTGGGCTATGAATTCCGCTCGCTTCCGCCTTCGCTAAAGCTACGCCGTGACAGGACGCTCGCCGCTAAACAATTTAGCAGTGTATTGTCAATTAGCTGTGCTACAAGAATTTGAAAGCAGTCCTAATGAAACGTTGGGACACATGTGACTCCCGCTTTTACAACTCTCTCGCCTGCACGGCGAGAGAGTTTTTTTGCGCGGAATCATGAACCGTGTCCTGCTTTATGCTTGCATGCCACGCATGAAATTGGTAGAATTTGCGCATGCTTTTTGAACGGGAAACAGTAACACCGCACGGGCGTCTGGCGACCATGGAAGAACTGTTTGCCCGCGTGGCCCGGCGAGAAACCGCCATCTATGAACCCGGGCGGGTACCCGTAGAAGCGCTGGAGGCCTTTGGCAATCTGGAAACCCCGCTGCGCTATATGCTGGAAGCCGCTTCTTCCGGCTGCAAGGACCGCACCAGACTTGCCCAGTTACGCAAGGTGGAGAAATGCCTCAATACCCTGCCCGATGCGCTGATGACCAGCCTTTCTGCCGGTCCGGAGGAGAACTGGCTGTGCATGTTCCGCCACTTGTTGCAGCTGCATACACTTCTGACGGATGCCGGCATCGGCACAGACGCGGCAGAATATTCCACCCTGCTGCAGAAAATGGTGCAACTGGCCGAGGTCGTCTCCCAGGCAGCAGCCGTGGAAATCAGCCCGGCCTCCATGTTCACCCTGCTGCTCATGCAGGTGGAAATGCAGCGGATTAACGCCCCCAGGAAGCGCCGCAAGGCCACCCGCAAACGCCGCAAGACCAAAACCAGGAAGACCACTGCCGCTCAGAAAAAGGAGTCCTGATGGAGAATCAGGGCTTTTCTGTTTCAGCAGGCGGCTCAGAGAAATCGCAATGCTGGAGGTAATAGGCGGCGGCTTTATTGCCCTGTGAGGCCGCTTTTTCCCACCACGCTCGCGCGGCAGAACGGTTTTTCTGCACCCCGGCGCTGCCGGAATACAGGAGCAACCCCAGGCGCAACTGCGCGCGGGCATCCCCCGCAGCTGCAGCTTGTTCCAAATCGGCCCGCATGCCAGCCAGGCGCGCGCGCACCACATCATCCGGCGGGTCTTGTTTTTCCGGTTTAGACAGCGGTGCCGGCTGGCTGATGCTCACCGGGCGCATCACAAAAGGAAGCAGCGCGCTTACCCAGAACAGGCAGATGAGCGCCGTTACCCACCAGGGCATCTTGCGCCGCATGGGCAGCATCCCGAACCGGCGGCGCACGCCTCGCGTCCGGCGCTCATCCCGCGTCCGGCCAGCCCGGGCCGCACGGGCAGAGAAACGCACCTTGCGCTGCATTTCCGCCAGTTCCGGGGCATCTGCATAGCGCAGATTCCGTTCACGGGCTTCATCATACAGGCGGCGCTCCTGTTCATCGCCCAGAATGCGATACGCCTCGGCTACCAGTTTAAACCGTTCCTCCGCAGCAGCATTTCCGGCATTCAAATCAGGATGGTATTTCTTAGCCTGCCGATAATATGCCTGTTTCAGCTCTGCCGGCGTGGCAGTAGCTGGTACTTCCAGCAATTCATAATAATCCGGGCGAGGTATCATCATCAGGAAATCCATTCGTGAGCAAAGGTCAGCATGCTGTGCTGCGGGCTCCACCCCAGTGCGCGCAGGCGGCTGCAATCCACATGCATATCAGACACCCCGCGGGCTGAGGGAGCCGCCGCATCCGGCTCGGCCTCAATGTGAAAAGCGGCTTCCAGCAGCCCGTAGATGGAACTTCTGGTAAAACTCTCGCCGCTCACATTGAACAAGCCATCCTGCAGCCAGGGCTGTGTGCCCAGCAACAACAAGGCCTGCACCGCATCATCCCGGTGCAGGTAGTTCAAGCGCCGCCCGGCACCACCCGGCAAACCAGGTAAAGCCTTAAAATAACGGCGCAGCAGCTCACAGCGGCCAGGGCCATACAGCGGTGCCAGACGCACCACCACTCCCCCGCTCTGCTGCACCACCGCCTCTGCCTGCAACAAAATCTGCGAACGCTCCGAAACCGCGCGCGGCGGGGTATCCTCCGTCACCGTCCCGCCCCCCTGCCCGGCATACACCGAAGTGGAGGAGCAGAACACGATACGCACCCCACGGAGCAAGGCAACCAGCTTTTCCACCGGCTCCAGGTACGCACGGCGGTAATCCTCCGGGGTGCCGCCATGCGTGGCGGCACAGCAGAACACCATATCCGGCGCCAGCCGTTGCAACGCGTGGCGCAAGAGGGATTCATCACCCGCACTGCCACGCAGGTTGGCCACGGCGGCGGGGTCAATGGTCAGAACACGGGCCCCCGCTTCACGGCAGGCATCTGCCAGCGCAGCACCCAGGAATCCCGCCCCGATTACCCACACGCTGTGGCCCTGCAGATTCATGCCCGGTGTTTCCAGATAAGTTCTGCCAGCTCCAGATCCCCCGGCAAGGTGATTTTCAGGTTCACCCCGCCGGAAACCAGACGCGTGGGCACCCCCATGGCCTCCACTGCGGAGACCTCATCAGTCACCACCAAAGCATGGAACCTCACATAATCGTATGCCTGCTGCAGCAGCTCCAGGCGGAAAATCTGCGGCGTTTCCATGCCCCACAAGTTGTCTCGGCTCACCTTTTCGGGTAGGGAGAATCCGGCAGCATCCGCGCGTTTCAGCGTATCCACCACCGGGTGGGCACAGGCCGCAGCCCCAGTTTCATCTGCCGCGGCCAGGCAGGCCCGGATGCCCTCCGGCGTAATCAGCGGGCGCGCTCCATCGTGCACGGCCACCATGCGGGT
>JAFYRS010000055.1 GCA_017546845.1 Akkermansia sp. | reverse complement strand
TTTTTGACTGAATTTCTGAGTGGGGGGCTGGATATTTTGCCTATTACAGCCTGTCTGCGGTGTATTGCCCGGTTGACCAGGCGCTTGAAGTGTGTCTTTATTATTTGGTTTGTATGGGGCACATATACTATAACATTGTCTTCATGATTATATGTGAAAGTTAAGCAGGGGCAGATCTGGCGCAGCTCCTTGTATGCGCGAACAAGCTGCGGAAAACGCCTTGATTTTTCAGGCGCGCAGGAGTAGAATGTGTGTGTTATGACAGATGCAAAGAAAGAACTTCTGAATATTTTGCTTACCAAGTCCATTAAGACTGGCCATTTCATTCTTGCTTCCGGCAAGGAGAGTGATTTGTACTGCGACTGCCGCATCACGGCGCTGGATGCCCGCGGTGCAAACCTGATTGGTCAGGTAGGTTGGGAGCTGGTGCAGCAGGAAATCATGCCTGCGTTCCCGGGCGTGACCGCCATTGGTGGCATGACCATGGGGGCTGACCCGATTTCGCTGGCCATCGGCATGTATTCCGTGGAGGCAGATGAGCCGCTCAAGGTGTTCACCGTGCGCAAGGAAGCCAAGGACCATGGCCGCGGTAAGCGCATCGAGGGTAACTTTGAAGCCGGGCAGGAGGTCATTGTGGTGGATGATGTGATTACTACCGGCGGCTCCACCCTGAAGGCCATTGATGCCATTGAGGCAGAAGGTGGTAAGGTAGTGGCCGCGCTGGTGCTGGTAGACCGCCAGGAAGGTGGCCGCGAGGCTATTGAAAGCCGCGGCATTCCGGTGTTCCCCATGTTCACCCGTGCCACGATTTTCGGCGATCATTAAATCGCAGACATGCTGCCGGTTATTGCAGGTGTGGAGGGGCTTGTGCTCACGCCGCGTGAGCGCGAGCTCTTCTCGCGTCTGCAGCCGGCGGGGTATATCCTCTTTACCCGCAACATTGCGGACTATGAGCTTACCCGCGAGCTCACAGATGAGCTGCGCCGCCTGACCACCGGGCCGGATGCCCCCATCATCGCCATTGACCAGGAGGGCGGACGCGTGGTGCGCACGGCGGAAATCGGCGTTTCTCTGCCCTCTGCCGCTTCTCTGGCGCAGGCCGGCAGCAGTCACCTGATTCGCCAGGCCGCCTGTTACAACGCCGCCTGCCTGCACACCCTGGGGGTGAATACGAACTTTGCCCCGGTGCTGGATCTGGCCTCGCCGCATGCGAATGCGTTGCCCAGCCGCTGCTGGGGGGCGGATACGCAGGAGGTCATCTCGAATGCAGGAGTGTGGAATCGCACATCATTCGGGCGGGGGATGATGACCTGCGGCAAGCATTTCCCTGGTATGGGGGCGGCAGAATGCGACCCGCACCATGATTTGCCCGTGCTGCATGGCACGCGGGATTCGTTCCTGGCCGCGGCCAGCATGCCGTTCACCGCGCTCATGCCTGAGCTCCCCTCACTCATGATTGCGCACCTCCTTATCCCGGAGATTGATGCGGAGCTCCCCACCTCGCTTTCTCCTGCGCTGGTGCAGGGATTCCTGCGCGACCAGCTGGGCTATGAGGGCGTGGTCTTTACCGATGACCTGTGCATGGGCGCCATAGCGAAGCGCTATACTCCCGCAGAATCAGCAGCCATGGCCCTGCGAGCCGGGTGCGATTTGCCCCTTATCTGCCACGATGCGGTGGAGCATCTCGAAGCCGCGTCAGCCGCCATGGAGACGCTTCCGGCAGATATCATGGATGCGGTGCAGCAGCGTGTGGCGCGATTCCGCCTGCATATTTCCACCCAGCCCCCCATGACCTTCATCGAGTGGAATGATTATTTGAAAAATGTGGCGGATTTTACCGCCTCGGTGGAGGAAGTGGGCGCGACTCCCGGTTCTCCGGTGCAGGATTATTGACCGGGGGCGCACTTATGTGCCGGATACAATCCCTATGCTGGGGAGTCCGGTGCTCCCCTGCATAGGGTTATGTTGAAGAATCACTGAGTTCCGGGCTGTTCAGCAGTTGTACATCTTCACGTAGTACTCATCTGCCATGCGGTCGGAATCGAATGCGGGGCAGATGTCATGCAGCCCGTTGAACACAAGCTCCATCCACTTATCCCGGTTGTCATAGTACATGGGAAGTACCTGGCTTTCCAGAATGTTGTAGAAGTTGTCGCGGTCGGAGCGGTCGCGTGCTTCCGGGGCAAGTCCTTCCCTGGCTTCGGGAATGATGAAGCAGTTCTCTCCATTGCGGGCGAACTCGCGCACCCAGCCATCGTTGGTGGAGATGGTGACGGAGCCGTTCATGGTGGCACTCATGCCGGAGGTGCCGGAGGCTTCGCGGGTGACCACGGGGTTGTTCAGCCAGATGTCTGAGCCGTTCTTGAGCAGGCGGCTGAGGCCGAGCTCATAGCCGGTGAGCACGGCGCAGCGGGGGTATTTCCTGCTCAGGTTGTTCAGGTTGTTGAATATTTCCACCGCGGCGAAATCGGTAGGGTAGGGCTTGCCTGCCCATATCATCTGCACCGGGCGGTTGGTGCGCTGCAGCATGCGCTCGAACATGACCGGGTTTTCGGTGATGAGCCCCGGGCGCTTGTATGCGGCAAAGCGGCGTGCCCACACGATGGTGAGGGTGTCCTGGTCAAAGAGGTGCCCTGTCTGCTCGCCCACCACGCGGAACAGTTCCTTCTTGAGAGCCCGCTTGCGGTGGATGAAGGCCTTTTTGTCGCGCATGGCGTAGGCTTCTGCCAGCTCGGGGTCCTGCCAGTACTCGCGGTTCTGGGCATTGGTGACGTGGGTGATGGGGCAGATATCGCTGTAGCCCTGCCACATCTGGCGGGATACCTCGCCGTGCAGCGCCGATACACCGTTGGCCATGTGCGAGAGGCGCAGCGCCGCCAGGGTGTAGTTGAAGGTCTGCTCTTCGGGCGAGAGCTTGAGCATGGCGCGCACCTGGTCGAGAGAGAGACCGTCGAAGAAGGAGAAATTGGCCATGAGGCTGATGTCCATCTTCTCGTTACCTGCTTCTTCCGGGGTGTGGGTGGTGAATACGAAACGCTTGCGCACTTCGTCCACATTGCCGCCGTTGCGGGCCAGCATGTTGAATGCCGCGCCGATGGCGTGTGCCTCGTTCATGTGGTAGAGTTCGGGTTCCACGCCCAGTTCTTCGAAGAGGCGTGCGCCGCCCTGGCCCAGCACGATGTATTGCGAAATGCGGGTCATCGGGTTGGAGTCATACAGGCGCTGGGTGATGGAGCGCGAAATATCATCGTTTTCCGGCACATCGGTGGAGAGGAAGAACATGGGGGCTGTGCCGAAGGTTTCCGGGCGCAGGTAATAGGCCTTTACCCACACCGGGGCTCCGCAGATGCGGATGAGGAATTTGATGTTGTGGTCTTCCAGGAAGCTGTATTCCTTGCGCAGGTATTGCACTGCCATGGAGCCGTCTTCTGCCCGGATCTGGTTGTAGTAACCATAGGACCAGAGAATGCCTACGCCTACGAGGTTCTGGCGCAGTGCCCCGGCGGAGCGCATGTGGGAGCCTGCCAGGTATCCCAGACCGCCGGAATAAATCTTGAACACGTTATCAATGGCGTATTCCATGCAGAAATAGGCCACGGATTTGCTGTATTTCTCATCAATTTCGTATGGGTGCGCATATTGCGCGGGAAGGAAGGATTTGCTCATGATTGTGGAAAATTGGTTGTGCGAAACCAGTGCTGTGCCGCGGGTGGACACCGCATCAGACAACTTTCGTTCTTATACACCGAAATGCCCATAGAGAAAAGAAAAAAATGGTGATGCAGATGACTATTTTTTTTTCAGGCTTGTTCGGCAAAACCCGGGCCGGGGGTTATGGCATCCACTGCCGCTACCAGTTCAAACAGATTGAGCTGCCGGATGTGCTCCTGCTCGGCAAAATCCAGGAAGTTTTCCAGCGCTTCTGTGATGAAGGCGGTGCGTGTGTCCGTCTCCGGGTTCAGAAATGTGTTTATCCGCGCGTGTTGAATAGCAGAACAACGGAATGTAATGGATTTAAGATTCATGGTGTAAGCATTCTAGCGTATCTGTATGCAGGCAGCCAGTATAGTTAGCAGTTTTGCGTCTAATGGTTGAAAGATATTCTAATTTATACCGTGTTACTGCCTAATATGCATGGTGTTTTGTCAATGCCTGTAGTATGCTGATTACAGATATGAAAACAATTCGTAATATAACCCGGTTCACGTACGACTTTACATCATTTCAGGGGTGGCGTGTTACCCTGTGCCGCAATCAGGTGCATTTTACCCGCTACTTTTCCGATAAGCAGTACGGCGGAGAACAAGCGGCCCTGGAGGCAGCTCTGGCTACCCGGAATCATGTGCTGGATTGTCTGCGCTCATTTCCCGGAGAGCCGGAAAAGGCATTTGAGCTTTGCCGCGAGGAGCAGCAGCAAACCTGCTACCCCCGCGGCCTGAGACCCTCCAAGAATATGGATTAAGTGTGTTTGAAGGCCATGCCGTCGCCTTCACACATATTCCGGGTGGGTTTGTATTTTTTCAAGTGGCATATGGCGTGCTTCATATCTTCGATGAGCAGCCTGGCCATATCCATGGTGAATCCCTGCCGGACCATGACTCGCATGACCACGGTTTCCTGCACGTTGGCGGGCAGAGAGAACGCCGGCACCTGCCAGCCGCGCATGCGCAGGCGGTCAGAGAGCTCGTAGAGGTTGTACGGCGCTTCCTTGGGGTTCTTGAAATGGAAACACGCTGCCGGGATGTCCTTCTTCGGGTCGCCGGAGGCAATGAATTCAAAATCACCCAGCTTGGAAATTTCCTTTGTCAGGTAGGCGGCCACGTTGTAGGCTGCCATGTGGATGGCGCGGTAGCCTTCCATGCCAAGTCTCACGAAATCATAGTACTGGGCAATAATCTGCCCGGCGGGGCGTGAGAAGTTGATGGCAATGGTGGGGATGCTGCCGCCCAGGTAGTTTACGGCAAAGGTGAGCTCTTTGGGGAGTTCTGATTCATCGCGCCAGATGACCCAGCCGCAACCCAGCGGGGCAAGGCCGTACTTGTGGCCACTGGAGCTGATGCTCTTGACCCGCTTGAGGCGGAAATCGAAGGGAATGTGGGGGGCGCAGAACGGCGCCAGGAACCCGCCACTGGCGGCATCTACGTGCACATCGACATCCGGCCCGCCGGAAGCTGCCAGTTTATCGAGCACACGGCAGACCTCATCCGGGAATTCATACTGGCCGGTGTAGGTGACACCGAAGGTGGGAACCACGCAGATGGTGTTTTCGTCCACGCGCTTGAGCACCTCGGCCTCGCTCATGCAGTACTGCCCCGGGGCCATGGGAATCTCACGGATTTCCACATCCCAGTAGCGGCAGAACTTGTGCCAGCATATCTGCACCGGGCCGCAGACCAGATTGGGGCGGTCGCAAGGTTTGCCTGCGGCCTTGCGGCGGGCACGCCAGCGCCAGAGGGCCGCCATGCCGCCCAGCATGCAGGCTTCACTGCTGCCGATGGTGGAGCAGCCCATGGGGTGGGCATCTGCCGGTGCATGCCAGAGATTGGCCACCATGCGCACGCAGCGCATTTCCAGCTCTGCGCACTGGGGGTATTCATCCTTGTCAATCATGTTCTTGCTGATGCTCAGGTCCATAAGGTTATGCACCTGTTCATCATCCCAGGTCTGGCAGAAGGTGGCCAGGTTCTGGCGGGCATTGCCATCCAGCAGCAGCTCTGCCTTGATGAGTTCAAAGGCATCCTGCGGGCGCATGGAGTGCTCCGGCATTTTATCGGTGGGCAGTGGCTGAGCCACATCTGCCGCCCCGAATAAACTTGTTGTTGCGTTGTCACAATGTGTATTCATGGTGGAGTTGAGATGCGTGCTCTCTTCTTACCTGCGCAAAAACAGGCGGGTAAGGGGCTTGCCATATCCGGCAGATGCGGGTATAATGCGCGGTATGCGATACTCCCTCCTCCTGTTGCCGGTGCTGGTCCTTTCTGCCTGCCGGAATGAAGAATCGGCAGAACCTGCCACCACGCAGGCTATGTATGACAAGGCGCAGGTCCTCTTGAAACCCAATGTGGAGCATGATTCTTCCGATTATGCCGGTGCCATGCGGTATCTGCTCCAGGCCGCTGAGGGGGGCTTGCTGCGCGCGCAGCTGGACCTGGGCGGTATTTATTTTGCCGGCGGGCATGGGGTGGCTGCAGACCCGCAGAAGGCATACAACTGGTTCAGTCTGGCTGCGGCGCAGGGCAGCAGGGAGGCGGAGGTGTTTCTGGGAATCCTGCATTATGATGGCTCTCTGGGAAAACAGAATAAGGAGGCAGCGTTGAAACACTGGCGCTCTGCGGCTGCTGCGGGTGTGGCTGAAGGCCAGTACCGCCTGGGGCGCTTGCTGGCGCAGGATGATACCACCCGGGAAGAAGGCCTGGATTGGCTGGTAAAGGCTTCTGCCGTGGTGCCGCAGGCGGCCACCGCCCTGGGGAATCTGTACTACCAGTACCTGGAGGAAACAACCACCGCTGCCGCCTGGTATGAAAAGGGCGCTCTGGCCGGTGACCCGATGGCGCAGCATGTGTTTGCCGAAATGCTGCTGCTGGGTGACCCGGTGGCGCAGGATGAAGAACGCGGGCTGGCGATGCTGCGTATGTCTGCCGGGCAGGATTATAAGCCTGCTATGGCGCGCCTTATCAATATATTACGTAATAGCAAGAATGCAAAGGATAATGAAAATGAGGCCGCTGCCTGGGATGCCCGCCTGCAGGAAATTATGAAAACGCCCGCTTCCCGGGAGCAAAAGTGAGCGAAACCGCATGTGCCCCGGGGTTTTGTATTGACTTGGCGGGCGTTTGCTGCTATAAAATCTGCACCGCGTTATGTTACAGGAATATTTTTCAGCCCTCATTCAGTTGATTGCCGGTTTTGGTTTTGCCGGTCTGATTATCATCCTGAGTATTGTTTTCGGTCGCCGCTCCAAGATGCGCTCCGCCATGGATGTACCTTACGAATGTGGTAACGTTCCCGAGGGTGATGGCTCTCCGTCCTTCTTCTCCATCAAGTTCTACCTGGTGGCCATCCTGTTCCTGGTGTTTGACCTGGAGGTGATTTTCCTCTATCCCTGGGCCTTGGGCTTCCAGGACATCGTGATGAACAATGGTGAGGCTTTTGCTGCCATGACCGCCTTTATCGGCGTGCTGATGGTGGCTTACCTGTATGCCGTGGGTAAGGGCGCCATTACCTGGCACCGCAACCCGACGCCCCGCCGCTGAGTCCCGCCAGCCAGTATATGACTTTTTCCCAACTGCCGGATGGGCGATTTTCCCAGCCGGCAGTTTTCCATTTTCAGCAAGATGAAAACAAATGCTCAACAACGCTCCGGCTTTTTGACAAGCGCTCTGCGTGAACGTATCCTGATTCTGGATGGTGCATGCGGCACCATGGTGCAGAAATACCACCTGACCGAGGCTGATTACCGCGGTGAACGCTTTGCGGATTCACCGCGCGATTTGAAGAATAATAATGACTTGCTGGTGCTTACCCGCCCGGAGGTCATTCGTGAAATCCACGCTGCCTATGCCGCTGCCGGGGCAGATATCATCACTACTTCTACTTTCTCGGCAACCCCCATTGGTCAGCATGAGTTCTTCCACTTCTCCGAGCACGAGGAACACGACCAGGCCTATTATGACGAGGTGCTTCAGAATGAACAACTGGCTGCGCTGACCCGCGAAATGAATCTGGCAGCCTGTGCGCTTGCCCGCGAGGCCGCGGTGGAGACGGAGGAGCGGGAGAACCGTCCGGTTCTGGTGGCTGGTTCCATTGGCCCGATGGCGGTGACCACCTCTCTTTCTCCCAAGGTCACAGACCCTGGGTTCCGCGCGGTGAATTTTGACCAGTTGTACCGCGCGTACCGCGAGCAGGTGATAGCCCTGGCCGATGGCGGGGTGGATATCCTGCTGCTGGAGACCATTTTCGACACGCTGAATGCCAAGGCTTGCCTCTACGCTATTGATGAGCTGCGCCAGGAACGCGAACTGCCGCCGCTTATCATCAGTTTCACGATTACAGACCGCGCCGGCCGCACCCTCTCCGGGCAGACGGTGGAGGCATTCTGGAACAGTGTGCGCCATGCCGCCCCGCTGGCAATCAGCATTAACTGCGCGCTCGGCGCGGATCTCATGAAACCCTTTGCCGCCAGTCTTGCGGAACTGGCTGACTGCGCGGTGTGCCTGTACCCGAATGCCGGCTTGCCCAATCCGCTCAGCCCCACGGGGTATGAGCATTCTGCCGGGCAGATGGCGGAAATCCTGCGCGAGTTTGCACAGGAGGGGCTTCTGAATATTGTGGGCGGGTGCTGCGGCACAACGCCGGAATACATTGCCGCCATCCGGGAGGCGGTGCAAGGCTATGCCCCGCGTGCCATTCCCGCTTATGTGCAGGATGGTACGCTGCGCCTGAGCGGTCTGGAGGCCTACAACCACCACCGCAGCCAGGGCTTGTTGTATGTGGGTGAGCGCTGTAATGTGGCCGGTTCGCCCAAGTTTGCCCGCCTGATTCGTGAGGAAAAGTATGAAGAAGCGCTGGAAATTGCCCGCGCCCAGGTGGAAAAAGGCGCCAGGGTGCTCGATTTCTGCTTTGATGATGGCATGATTGACGGCCCCGCCGCCATGAGCCGATTCCTGAATCTGGTGGCGGCAGAGCCGGATATTGCCCGCGTGCCCTGCATGATTGATTCCTCGAAATGGGAGGTGATTGAGGCCGGGTTGAAGTGCGTGCAGGGCAAGGCTATCGTGAATTCCATTTCCCTGAAGAATGGCGAGGAGGAGTTCCTGCGACAGGCCCGCATCATCCGCCGCTTTGGTGCTGCGGTTGTGGTGATGGGCTTTGACGAGAAGGGCCAGGCCTGCGGATATGATGACCGCGTGGCGATTGCGACCCGCGCGCACCGCCTGCTGACACAGGTGGTGGGCTTTGCGGATGAGGATATCATCTTCGACCCCAATGTGCTGACCGTCGGTACTGGCCTGCCGGAGCATGCAGAGCTGGCTCTGCACTTTTTCCGCGCGTGTGCAGAAATTCACCGCTTGTTCCCGCTGTGCCATCTCTCCGGCGGCATTTCCAATGTGAGCTTTGCTTTCCGCGGCAATAACCCGATTCGCGAGGCTATGCACAGTGCGTTCCTGCACCATGCCTGCGCGGGTGGGCTGGATTTGTGCATTGTGAATGCGGCACTCATGACTCCGTATGAGACGATTCCGGCGCACCGCCGCAAGCTGGTGGAGGATGTGCTGCTGAATTCGGCGGAGGATGCCACGGAATGCCTGATTGCTTATGCGCAGGAGCTGGCCGCCGCGCGCGATGCGCTCAAGGCTGCCGGCAGTGGTGCGCCGGTTGCCGCTGCCGCAAAACAGGCGGATTGGCGCACGCTGGGCGTGCAGGAGCGCCTGGCTCATGCGCTGGTGAATGGTATTACCGAGTTTATTGAAGCAGATACCCGGGAGGCTCTGGAGGTATGCGGCTCACCGCTGCAGGTGATTGAAGGCCCGCTTATGGAGGGCATGAAGGAAGTGGGTGTGCGCTTTGGCGCCGGGCAGATGTTCCTGCCCCAGGTGGTGAAGAGCGCCCGCGTGATGAAGCAGAGTGTGGCTGTACTGACACCGCTGCTGGAGCAGGAGAATGCCGGTCAGAAGGCTGCGGCTACCGTGGTGCTGGCCACGGTGAAGGGCGATGTGCACGACATTGGCAAGAATATCATAGGCGTGGTGCTGGCCTGCAATGGTTTCCGCGTGGTTGATCTGGGGGTGATGGTGCAGCCGGAGCTGATTCTGGAAGCGGCGCGCCGCGAAAATGCTGCTCTGGTGGCTCTTTCCGGGTTGATTACTCCCTCTCTGGATGAAATGGCCACGGTGGCCCGTATGTTCCAGGAGGCCGGTATGAATACCCCGCTGCTGGTGGGCGGTGCTACCACCAGCCCGCAGCACACGGCTATTAAACTGGCGCCGCTGTATCCCGCCGGTGTGGTGGTGCAGACATCTGATGCCTCCGCCATTGTTCCGGTGGCTTCAGCACTTGCCGGGGCTGGCAGGGAGGCCTTTGTAGCAGAGCATAAGGCGGAGCAGGCTCGTTTGCGCGAGGCGCATGAGCAGGCTTCCACTCCCTTGCTCTCGCTGGCAGAAGCCCGCCAGCGGTCTGCCGCCGCAGGAAAACAGCCCGTGCCGCAACGCACGGGGGTGTTCACGGCGGGAGTGCCTGAGGGGTGCTCCTGCCACACGCCGCAGCCGGATTTCCCGCTGGCCTGGCAGCAGCTTCTCGATAAGGCGGATTGGAATATCACGCTGCATACTTTCGGCATGCTGGGCGGCGATGAAGCGAAAAAGCATGAGGCGGCACAGCTGCGTGCCGATGCAGAGGCTCTCTTGCAGCGCGCCCTGTCGGAATGCCGCCTGAAGGCACGCGCCTGTTTTGGTATCTGGCCTGTGTCGAAGAGCGGGGCAGATGATCTGCTGCTGCCGGACGGTACAGTGCTGCATACGCTGCGCCAGCAGAAACCCGGTTCGCAGCGCTGCCTGGCTCTGGCTGATTTCGTGGCAACAGAGCAGGGCTATGTTGGTGCTATGCAGGTGTCTATACAGGGGGCGGATGAGTGGGCTGCTGAACTTAATGCCGAGCATGACCCGTATAACGCCCTACTGGTTGCGGCGGTGTCTAATATGCTGGCGGAGGCGTTGGCTGAATGTGTGCAATCTATTGTGCAGCAATCGTGGAGTGTGGACGGAAGTAGCATGGTTCGCCCAGCGTGCGGCTACCCCAGCCAGCCTGACCATGCGGAAAAACGCACGGTGTTCCAGCTTTTGAATGCTACAGAGCATACAGGCGCATGCCTGACGGAGACCTGCATGATGCAGCCCGCATCCTCTGTTTGTGCTCTGGTGTTTAATCACCCGGAGGCCAAGTACTTCTCTGTGGGGCAGATTGGTGAAGACCAACGCGCTGATTATGAGCAGCGCACAGGTCGCCGCCTTGATTAAAAATGATAGAAATGAAAACACCGCCTCCGAAGTCTCGGAGGCGGTGTTTTTTTTTGTGTCTGAAAATCAACCGCGGAACTTCGCTTTCTGGTGTTGCCAAATGGCGAAACCTATTGTAATTACGTTAGGTATCCACAATACGATATAAGGTGTAATGCCATCGGATTTACGGGAGAGTTCGCAGAATACCAGCGCCATGAAATAGAGTGCAGCCACCATAATGCCGATGGCGAACCCGGTAGAGGTGTCTTTACGGCGTGCGGTGATGGCCAGGGGAACACCGATGAGGGAGAAAACAAAACAGGCACAGGCGAACGAGGCTCGCTGGATGCCTTCGGTCTCGAATTCCCGCTTCTGTTTCTTGCTGATGCCAGCGTAGTAATTCATTTCCTTACGCACATCTGCCCACAGCTTGTCTGCGCAGGGGAAAGTGGGCTTGACGGTGGCAATCAGACCGTATTTATCAATTTTGGAAGAATCCTGCTGCTGCGCCAGCTCAATTTTATCCAGCGCCACGGCAATTTCGGCATTGGTGAAGCGGTTGGCTTTGAATTTTCTCTTGTTTTTGAGCGGGATGTGCACGCGCAGCGGCAGCACGCCGATGGCGGGCATATCAGTCAGCGGGCCATCCGCGCGTTCAATGCGCGCATTTTTCAAGGTGAGAGATAACTCGCGCGTCTTGAAATCAAATTCGCCGATGGTGGCGCTTTCTGCGTGGATGGCATCAAAATCGGTTCCCATGCCGCCGCCGCTTTCAAGCGGGTAGACGTGGAGCCCTTTCAATTCATCACCGGAGCGGTGTTCAATATAGAGCTGCACTTTGTCCAGCTTGGTGAGGCTCTGGCTGGAGTTCAGCAGATTTCTGGGATTATCCATGGCGGCCTGCACAACCAGTTCGCTCATGGCGTTCTTGCCTTTCGGCGCTACTTCTATGTTGATGTAGTAGCACAACCCGGAAAGCACCAGCCCCATGCCGATGGCCGGGGCACTGAGCCGCCACAGGCTGAGCCCCGCCATGCGCATGGAGGTGAGCTCATTATCTGCAGCCAACCGGCCGTATACCAGAAGCACGGCTGTGAGGAATCCCCACGGTACTGAAAAGGTCAGCGAGAAGGGAATTACCTGCACGATGAAGTCGAAGACAATGCTGGGGGGCGCGCCGCTTTCCACCAATAATTCGTGCAACTGCTTGAAAAGCTGACCTAAGAGCAGAAGCATAGTCAGCGAGAGTACACCCAGAAAGGTGACTGAGATAAGCTGCTTGAGGATGTAGCGGTCAATCGTTTTCATGCCAACTCACGCATTCTACCATAATTAATGCCTCTTGCAAACAGGAAAAATCAACTTTGTGAACTTTTTCGCAGGCTGAGTTGTGCGCATGTGGTTCAAGGATTTTCCCTTGCGTCAGATTGCCATTTCCGCTTGCCATGCAGCGGCAGACATAGTAAGATACTGGCATGACCTTACTTGAGATACTCAGAGCCCTTTTCGAGATTCTGGTGCTCTGGGCATTATTTTACCAGTTGTACTGCGCGGTGAAGGATTCCCGCGCAGCGGCCATTCTGGCTGGTCTGATGGCCACGGTGATTCTGGGGTATTTCCTGCTGGAACTCACGCATGCCGTGGTGCTGAAACAGCTGGCCGGGCTCATCATCGGGCCGGGAACGCTGCTGGTTATCCTGTTCCAGCCGGAATTACGCACGGCTCTGGCGCGTTTCGGTTCCAATAAATTCATTGCGCGCCTCCTGGGTAACCAGCAGGAGAATCAGGATTTTGTTTCGCTGGTGCGTGAGTCGGTTTCGTATCTCGTATCGAAGCGCTATGGGGCGCTCATCGCTATCTGCCGTTCCAATAAGCTGCAGGAATACGCGAAGACGGGGACGGAGCTGGATGCGCATTATACGCGTGAGCTGATAGGCACTATTTTCATGCCGAAGACCTTGCTGCACGATGGTGCGGTGATTGTGAATAATGAGCGCATTGTGGCCGCAGCTGCCATTTTGCCCGTTTCCAACCGCGAGCTGAAGGACCGCAGCATGGGGCTGCGTCACCGCGCTGGCATTGGCCTTGCGGAGGCATCGGATGCAGTGGTGATTATTGTTTCCGAGGAAACAGGCTCGGTTTCGCTGGCGGTGGGTAATGTGGTGCAGCGCGATATTAACCTTGACCTTTTGTCCGAACGCTTAACCAAACTTCTTTATTCTTATGCGACGCAGAATCAGATTGCGGAAACTTCTGACCACTAACTGGCAGGCTAAGTTGATATGCCTGGCGGCCGCCATAGTGGTATGGCTCATGGTGAACCACTTGCTGGTGCGCGGTTCCAGCCCGGAGTGGAGTATTGATGATATTCGCCTTTCGATGCCTGAGTAAGAACAAGTTATGAGTGCCTGTTTTATTGCCGGAACGGATGTGGGAGTGGGCAAGACGCACGTGATTTGTGCGTTGTTGCGCGATTTGGTGCAGCGCGGGATTTCCTGCATGGGCTGCAAACCGGTTTCCTGCGGCGACCGCAAGGAGGTGCGCGCCATGCGGGAAGCCGCCGGGGCGCCCATGCTGAATCTGGAGACGATTAACCCGCTGTATCTCCGCACAGCAGCAGACCCGCGCGTGGGTGCAGAGTTTGAACGCGCCACGGTGGATGTGGAGGCGCTGGTTGCGTCTGTTCAGGCGCTGCAGGGGGAGTATCAGACTGTTATGGTGGAAGGAGCCGGCAGCTGGGAAACGCCTCTTGGTCCGGGGTACACCATGGCGGCGCTGGCCGGTGCGTTGCAGCTGCCCGTGCTTCTGGTGGTGAGCAACCGACAGGGAGCGGTGAGCCATGCCGTGATGACGGTCCGTGCCATTCGGGCCTGTGGTCTGGAATGCCGTGGTCTGATATTGAACCAGCAGCAGGAAGAATGGGATACTGCCGCGGTAACGAACCGTGCCATGCTGGAGGAATACACCGGCGTGCCGGTTCTGGCAGAGTTGATTCTCGGCGAGGATGAAATGGATTCTGCGGCTGTGCTGGGTTGAGGCCGATTGAGTTTACACGATGAAAAAAACACCCCCGGTTCATTATGAACCGGGGGTGTTTCTGTTAAAAAGGATGGAATCTATCAGCCCTTGAGGGTGGAGGAGGCCTTGAAGGTCACCACCTTGCTGGCGGGAATGGTCATAGCCTCGCCTGTGCGGGGATTGCGGCCGGTGCGGGCCGGGCGGCTCTTGGTTTCAAATGTGCCGAAACCGACAAGCTGAACCTTTTCCGTGGCAACAGCCTTGGAGATGGCGGAGAGAGTGGCATTCAGAGCATCGGCGGCGCACTTCTTGGTGGCGTCCGGGCCGAGCTCCTTCTGGATAGCGTCGATGAGCTGGGTCTTGTTCATAGTATGAGGGGGGATTCAGTAACGTGCAGAATATATCACCCTAAAATGCTTAACGCAAGCAATAAATGTGTTCCTTTCAAAAAAAGTAGACATTCGCAGGAGGTTTCGCGTCTGTTACTTGCATTTTCTGTAGGAAATGATTCGAGAGTCCCGCATATCAACGATATACGGCGTGGCGTGCTTGAACCACGCGCCAGTGTTCAGGATGCGGCGTCTGCCGAAGCGCCAGTTACCGAAGCGGTGGAGATGCCCGAAGACGACTGCTTCTGCCGCGGGGAAATAACGGCGGGCAAATTGCTCGCAGCGGCGTGCGCAGGTGAGCCAGCTCCACACGATGCCCAGCGGCCGCTGCGGTGGCCAGAAACAGTGTGCCAGCCCCCGGAGAATCGGGTTGCGGAAATTTTCCCGGCGCAGCATGGGGGGAATCAGCTGGCACATGGCGCGCGAGAGCTCCAGCCGGCATTCCAGATTTGTATCGGCCGCCGGATAGCTGGCAATGAGTTCTTGGCATTTCTGCTTGTTCTGCAGGTATTCCCAGCCCCAGGGCGCCACTACTTTGTACAGCGCATGGCCGTGCATGGCCACAACCCGGCCTCCCCAGAATCGTGCCATCAGGGCAGGGGTGTCGGGGTCATGGTTGCCGGAAATTTCCACCAGCTGCACGCCGTGGGCCTGGCAGAGCGCCCGGAATTCGTTTCGCGCAGCGAGCCCGCGTTCCTGCCAGGCGCAGGGGCGGGTTTCTGCCAGGTCTCCTGCCACCACGAGAATATCCACCCCCTGCAGGAGCTCTGCCAGTTGCTCCACGGGCGGGGCTTCGCAGCGCTCATGCCCCAGGTGCAGGTCTGATATGAACCTGACCAGTGCACCAGGCGGGGGCTCGATGTCAATGATGCAGCTCATGGCAAGGTGCGGCTTTACAGATTGCGCTGGCGCACGGCTTCATACAGGCACACGCCCGTGGCCACCGATACGTTCAGGCAGGGAACCTTGCCTGCCATGGGAATGCGCACCAGGAAATCGCAGTTCTCTTCGGTCAGCCGGCGCATGCCGTCGCCCTCGGCGCCCATGACCAGGGCAATGCCTCCTTTGAAGTCAATATCGTACACCGAGCGGTCTCCGTGGTCGGAGGTGCCGACAAACCAGATGCCGGCATCCTTCATCTGTTTCATGGTGCGGGCCAGGTTAGTCACCTGCACAAAGGGCACATTCTCTGCCGCGCCTACGGAAACGCGCAGTACGGTTTCGGTGATGCCCACGGATTTGTCTTTCGGGGCGATGACGGCGGCCACGCCTGCGCCATCGGCCGTGCGGAGGATGGCACCGAGGTTGTGGGGGTCCTGCACACAGTCCAGCACCAGGTAGAGCCCCTGCGGCTGTTCTTCCAGAATGTTCAGCAGTTCGCCTTCGGGGCGGGGTTTCACCACGATGGTGGCAGCGGGTTTCTTCTCAAAGCGGGCTTCGCTCTTGGCTGTGTGCTTGTTGGCGCGTGCGGTGCGGTCGTTGAAGTTCATGCTTGGTCTTGAGTTAAAAGGTTGAGGGCTTCGCCGGCCATCATGAAGCCGAAGGTGCCGGTGATGTGGGTGGCAGAGCCAAAGCCGCTGGCGCAGCCGATGCCGCCTTTCTGGTGGGCTTCTCGCTCGCAGCTCACGGTGCCGTCGCATTTCGGGAAGCGCGGGCGCTCGGGCGAATACACGCAGCGGATGCCGATTTCCGGACATTTATCCTGCAGCGGCAGGCCGTATTCCCTGCGCAGGGTTTTGCGCAGCTGGGAGAGCATGTTGTCCCCGCCGCTGCGCGCCAGGTCTGCCACGGCAATGAGCCCGGCATTGATTCTGCCGCCGGCGCCGCCGCAGGTAATGAGCGGTATCTGGCGCTTGTAACATTCGGCAATGAGGTGCGCCTTGGGACGCATGCTGTCAATGGCGTCAATCACCACATCCGGCTGGGGGTCAAACAATCTTTCCGGTTTGGAAACGGTGTAGAATGCCATGACTTCCTCTACCTGCACTGCGGGGTTGATGGCACGCAGGCGTTCGCCCATGGCTTCCACCTTGGCGCGGCCGTAGTTGCCCTCCAGGGCGTGTATCTGCCTGTTCGTGTTGGTGATGCAGAGGTCATCCATATCCAGCAGGATGATGGTGCCCACGCCGCTGCGGGCCAGCGCTTCTGCAGCCCATGAACCCACCCCGCCGATGCCAACCACGGCCACGCGTGCCGCTGCCAGGCGCTCAGCCGGGTTCACTCCATACAGGCGGGCGATGCCGCCAAATCGTTCCACATCCATCATTTTTCGTCGTATATGCGGGTAATGCGTTCCATCCTGGTGGCTTTCCCGGTGGCGGTATCCACCTCGATGATGACTCCGTTTGCCATGGCGGGGAAGCCGCCAATCGGGAAACGGTTGGGCAGGTTGGTGATGAGCCCGTAGAGCACGTTTCCGGCATCGCGGCCAATCACGCCATCCCGGCTGCCGCACATGCCGGCATCTGTCAGGTAGGCGGTGCCGCCGGGCAGGATGCGCTCATCTGCGGTCTGCACGTGGGTATGCGTGCCGATGACCGCGCTGGCCACGCCATCCATGCGGTAGCCCATGGCAATCTTTTCGCTGGTGGTCTCGCCGTGGAAATCCACCAGCACGGCATTTGCCCCGGCTTCGCGCAGGCGCAGGGCTTCCTCATATCCCCGGGTGTAGGGGTTTTCTGCTCCGGGACGCATGAAGGTACGTCCCTGCAGGCAGAGCACTCCCAGTTTGCCAGCCGGGGTGCTGATGATGCAGCTGCCGTTGCCGGGGGTGCCGGGTTGCAGGTTGAACGGGCGCAGCACGTTGGGAGCCTCGGGCAGCCAGGGAATCAGGTCAGATTGATCCCACACGTGGTCACCCAGCGTGATGACATGCACCCCGTGCTCCATGAACTCGCGCGCCAGCCGGGGGATGATTCCCTTGCCGCCAGCGGCATTCTCGCCATTGACCACGACAACATCCACCCCGTACTCAGCCTGAAGCTCAGGCAGAGCCTTGTACAATGCGCAGCGGCCGGGTTCGCCCACTACGTCTCCCAGAAAGAGGATAACCATCAATGCCTGGTGTTGGGCCCGCAGGGCACTACCGTTACCGGAATGCTGGCCGCACGCACCAGTTTTTCTGCGGTGTTACCCAGCAGAATGGAGGTGAGCAGGGAATGGTGGCGGTTGCCGATAACCAGCTGGGTGATGTTGTGGCGGCGGCAGAACTGGTGCACGCAGTCTACAATGTCATCGCTTTCCTCGGCTTTGGCGTAAATCGGGATGCCCCACTTCTTGCTGATGTTCTCACCCAGCTGCTTGGCGCGTGCATCTGCAATGGCAAGCACGGCCTGACAGGCATCCATGCGCTGGTAATCAACATTCGGCAGGTTGCCGGGGATGTCCCCTGCGCCCATGCTGGCGCCGGAAAGGCTGCCCGCTGCATCAATGATGCAGGGTTCCACAGCGTGTAACAGGTACATCTTGCCGCCGGTCTTGCACACCATTTCGGCGGCAAAGTCCAGCACAGCCTGCCCTTCTTCTGAAAAATCGGTTGCTGCTAATATTCTGACCATGCCCCCATAGTAGCACGCTTTGCTATAATAGCCAAGAATAAAAAGCCGCCGGAGTATTCCGGCGGCTCAAAAAAATGGACTGCTGGCGGCTTATCAGCCCGGCAGGCATTCGTCCTCTACCATTTTTTCCAGTGTCTGGCGGCGGCGGATGATGCTCCACTTGCCGCCATCCACCAGCACCTCCGCCGCCAGAGGGCGGGAGTTGTAGGTGGAGGACATGCTGAAACCGTAGGCACCAGCGCTCAGCTCGGCCAGCACTTCGCCGGGCTTCACATCGGCAATGCGGCGGTTCTGGGCCTGGAAGTCGCCGGATTCGCAGACGGGGCCCACGATGTCTGCCACGATTTCATCACCGCTGTGTTCCTGCACGGGCCAGATTTCGTGGTAGCCTTCGTACAGGGCAGGGCGGATGATGTCGTTCATCCCCGCATCAATCATCTTGAAAGTCTTGGCTTCGCCCTTTTTCTCATAGACACAGGTGGTGAGCATGGCGGCGGCGTTGCCTACCAGGCGGCGGCCGGGTTCCACCAGAATCTTGATGCCGAGCGGCTGCAGCAGCGGGATGATGGCATCTGCATAGCTCT
Organism: Akkermansia sp.; assembly: GCA_017546845.1. GTDB lineage: Bacteria > Verrucomicrobiota > Verrucomicrobiia > Verrucomicrobiales > Akkermansiaceae > Akkermansia. The sequence continues at coordinate 3,446 of JAFYRS010000055.1, read as the reverse complement.
GGATGGTAATCTGCTCCGGGTGGGCAGCCCACCATTCCGGCTGGCCGGATTCCAGACAGCCGTCATACACGATACCGATGCCGCCGCCAATAGACCAGAACTCAATGTTGTAGAGCTCCATGAACTTTTTGACGATGGGGGTCACTTTCTCAATGGCATCGGTGAAGGGCTTCACTTCCGTGAGCTGGGAGCCGATGTGCATCTGCAGCCCCTTGATGTGCAGGTGCGGCATTTCGGCGGCGATGGTGGCGTAGACTTCCTCAATGCGGGTGATATCCACGCCGAATTTGTTCTCGGCGTTGCCGGTGGTGATGTATTTGTGCGTGTGGGCATCCACATGCGGGTTCACGCGCACGGCCACCGGGGCTTTCACTCCCATTTCCCCGGCAATGCGGTTGATTTCGCGCAGTTCGTTCTCGCTTTCGCAGTTGAAGCAGTAAATCTGCTGCTCCAGCGCATAGCGGATTTCCGGCTCGGTCTTGGCCACACCTGCATAGGTGCAGAGGGTGGGATCTCCCCCGGCATTGATGACGCGCCAGAGCTCACCCGCGGATACGATGTCGAAGCCGGCTCCCTGCTGTGCCATGAGGTTGAGAATCGCCTTGTTTGAGCAGGCCTTCACCGCATAGGCCACATGGGCATTCAGCGGGGCAAGGGCGCTGCGGAATTCGGCCAGGTCATCTGCAATGGTCTTTTTGCTGTACACAAAGACCGGTGTGCCGACGGCTGCGGCAATATCGCCCAGGTTGACATTCTCGCAGTGGAGTGCACCGTTTTTGTAGGCAAAGGAATGCATGGTTTATTCTTCTGTTTTGTTGTTGAATTTTTCGACGTGGCGGGGCACTTCGTCAGAGATGATGGTGGCTACCCAGGAGAGGTCGCGCGAGTTTTCCAGCGCCAGCTTGATGAGCACCATGATAGGCACGGCCAGCAGCATGCCGCAGGGCCCCCATACCCAGCCCCAGAACAGCACGGCCAGCAGCACCACCGAGGTGGCAATGCCGAACTGCTTGCCCAGGAAGATGGGTTCGATGCCGTTACCAATCATGAAATTGATGAGGATGTAGCACACGGTGATGACGGCTGCGTCTCCCCAGCCGCCCATGAGCAGTGCCATGATGATAGGCGGAATGGCGGCCACTATCGAACCGATGGTGGGGATGTAGTTGAGCACGTATGCCACCACGCCCCAGAGGAAGGCAAAGGGTACATCCCATGCCGCACAGGCTCCCCAGGCCAGTGCACCTGTGGTGGCGCTGGCAATGGTTTTGATGAACAGGTAGCGCTGGATGCCGTTGAGTGCTATGGTGAAATCCTCCTTGCCCTTGGAGCTGCTGGGCAGCTTGTGCAGGTTCTTCTTGAACAGCTTGGCTTCCCCCAGCATGAAGGTCATGAGCACGAGCACCAGCGTGCAGGTGGTCACAAAGGAGATAGCCTGGCCGGATATGGCCTGCACCATGCTGACCAGCTGCTGGGTATCAAACAAATCCTGCGGAGAGCGCACAATAGCGCGGGCCTGTTCCTCCAGCCCGAAATTGCCCAGCCAGTGCATGAGCTCGTTGTATTTTTCCACCATGCGCACCGTGAATTCCCCCTGCAGCGTGGCCTTCATATCCGCCGCCAGGAAATTGATGACGCTGCCCACGCCGAAGAGGATGCCGCCATCTGCCACCACGGTGGCAGCCACGGCCAGCCAGTGCGGAAAACGCAGGTATTTGCTGAGCAGCTTGGTGATGGAATAGCTGATGATGGCCAGAAAGCTGGCCATGAGGATGGGCAGAATGACGCTGCGCGCAGCCTGCAAGCCGTAAATGACGATAACGGCTGCGGCCGCAGTGAGGAGGAAACGCGCGCCTTCACCGAAATAATGCGGCGGTTCCTGTTTGGGTGAGGTGGACTCAGTCATAAAATCGCGCGTATTGTACACGGGCGCGCGCGCCGATTCAAGGCAGAAGTGCGCCAGAATATTAAAAACACGTCTGCGTTTACGCATCCGGTGCGGTGTCGGGCCAGTCGTGGCGGGGGTAGCGGCCGGCGAGGTCTTTTTTCATCTGCGGGTATCCGTTGCGCCAGAAGGAGGAAAGGTCACTGGTAATCTGGTAGGGCCGCTGGTTGGGTGCCAGGATTTCCACCAGGCACTTCACGCGCCCTTCTGCGATGACGGGTGTCTGCGGCACGCCGAAGAGCAGCTGGCATTTGAGCCCGAAAACGGGGGTGCCGTCCTCCCGGTAGAGCAGCTTGACTTCGCGCCCGTTGGGCAGCTTGATGGCCTTGGGCGCATATTTGTTGAGGCATTCGCGCTGCCAGGGGGAGAGCCACTCGCCCAGGATGGGGAGCATCGGCCGGCTCTGGATGTCCTTGTAGCTCACGGCGCCCTCGCAGAGCATAGTGATGGCGACGAGGCGGTCGTCCTCTCCGAAATCGGGCAGCTCCAGCTCGGGCATGGCGGCGCGCAGGCAGGTGAGACGGTTAATCCACTGCAGCACGTGGCCATCCCACCCTTCGAGCCGCAGGTTGCCGCGCACCACTTGCTCGGCCAGCAGTGGGGCGGCGGCATCGGGTGCGGCGTCGCCGGTTTCTTTTTCGCTGAGCACCAGGTCGCGGTACAGGATGCGGTGGTAATTGAGCACGCGCTTGCGGGCGGAGTCATAAACCGCTACGTCGTCCTCCGTGGTAGGCAGCTCTGCCAGCTGCAGGCTGGTGCATTTGCTCAGTCTGGTTTCCACGCTCTTGCCTCCGACTTCCGTCATTTCGGCGGCAAGGAAAACATCGGCATTGCCTGCCACAGAATCAGCAGCAATGCTGCCACCGCGGCGGTTGCAGAGGCGGGCCGTGCTGGTGGCGGTGCTGTTGCGGGCAGCTACGTGCGCCGGGAAACTGCCCAGCAGCCCGGCAATAATCCCCGCGCGGTGAGCAGCAAAATCGGGCACACCGGGGCGTCCGGGGTGCATCTGGCGGAAACTCTGGATGATTTCGCGTGCGGCGCGTGCCATGATGCCCAGTCTGCCGCATTCCTGCGGGTTGAAATTAAGTCTCATTGCCGCTTCCACGGCGCGCCATCCGGCCTGGAAGTCAGAAAAATCTTCCTCTTGCCGCAGGCTGGAATGCAGCCCGCTGCTCAGGGCAATATCTTCCCCCTGCAGCAGGGCAGCAATGGCGGCCATCTCGGTGTGGCAGCCAAAGGTATCGCCCGCCACCAGCAGGCGCGCCAGCACCGGGGGCAGGGGGTATTGCAGCATTTTCCTGCCTGTGGCGGTGAGCCCGGCTTCATTTGCTGCACCCAGCTCCACCAGCAGCTGCCAGGCTCGTGCGGTTTCGGCCTCGGTGGGGGCATCCGGCCAGGGGAAGCGCCGGATTTCACCCAGCCCCCGGCAGCCCCAGCACAGCAGGTTCAGGAATGCTTGCGAGATGTCGGCCCGGTGCACCTCCGGCGCCGGGAAGGGGGC
>JAFYRS010000054.1 GCA_017546845.1 Akkermansia sp. | reverse complement strand
GGCCCGCCAGCAGAAGGCGGCTTCCAGCCCGGATGCTGCCGTGGGAGGGGATCGCGTGTTGCGTCCTCTGGTGGTGGATGCCTCCATCCGCCAGGCCATGCGGGAGCACAGGCGGGCAGTTGTGGCCCAGCTGGCCGCGTTGCCGGGTGGTTTTGTGCCCATGGAGGTGTCTGACCATCTGCAGGCAATCCGGCACCTGGCGCGCGATGCGAATCCGCGTGGCCGCGGCTGGATGCTGGGCGAAGCGGGGGAGGTTTCCCTGTAGTTCAAGGATGCGCAGGGTATCATGGTGCTGCATGGTGCCAGCAATCAGTTGACGCTTACGGTTTATGATGCCGCCGGTAATGAGACGCACAAATGGCTGCTGAATACGCCTGAGGAGCGCGCGGAGGTTCCGCTGGAGCTTATTGAGCGCCTGCAGAAGCTGCGTTGAGCAGCTGGTGAATGAGCTGCCGGGTGAGCAGCCCGCTTTCGTGCAGGGAGCGGGGGCAGATGCGGCTCATGTTATCGCGCGTGGTGTGCCACCAGTTGCTGCCGGAGAAGTAGGCAATGAGGTTGAGGGAATCGACCCCGGCTTCGAGGTAGGGCAGGTGGTCATCCAGGTAGGCGCCGGGCCAGACGGTCCATTTTTCCTCGCTGACGCCGGTGGCACGGATGGCGGCGCAGTACTGGTTGTACATGAAGTCAGAGGTATCGAGCGAGGGAATGGCGATGGTTTTGTTCCGCCCGCCCACCATGTCCAGGTTAATCTGCCAGCGGGGGAGGGTGCTGCAGCGGCGGGCAACATCGTGCCGGGAGCCGTAGAGCCCGTCTGTTTCGCTCATGTGGCGGGCAAAGGCTTCTTCGCCATCCAGGAAGATGAGTTCCACCCGTTCATCGGGGAGTATGCGGGCGAGTTCGAGCAGGACGGCGGCGCCGCTGGCGCCGTCATCGGCGCTTTGGAAGTCGGGCGCAATGTTGATTTTGGTATCGATGTGGCAGCTGAGCAGCAGGGGCGCAGGCGTTGCGCTGCGGAATGCGCGCAGGTTGCACATCTTCACCCCGTTGGGGGCGTGAAAGGAGTCCCGCGCGGTTTGCCAGCCGGCGGCGTGCAGGTGTTTTTCCAGGTATTGCAGCTGCTTTTCGTAGGCGGCAGAGCCGCTGTAGCGCGGGCCGAGTTTGCAGATTTCGGCGCAGTGCAGGTAGGCATTGTGCCCGCTGAAGCCGGGGGTATTCACCAGTTCTGCCGCAGCGGGCGGAGCAGGGGAAGCCGGGGCTGCTGCAGGCTTGTCATCGCAGCTGCAGAGGAGGAGCAGAACCAGCGGCAGGAAGGGGCGCATCAGAGCGTTTCTGTGATGCCGAAAATCTGGAGAATGCGCACCAGATCCTCGCGGCCGGCGTAGGGGATTTCAATGACACCGTTGTTCTTGCCTTTCATGGCGATGTTCACCTTGGTGCCGAAATCCTGTGAAAGCTGGGTGCAGACGCGTGCGTATGCCGGGGGTAACTCGGGTTCTTCCTTGACGGGAGCCGGGGCGGGGTTGAGCATGTTGCGCACCAGCTGTTCGGTCTGGCGCACGGTGAGCGTGCCGCGTGCCACACGGTGGGCAGCAAGGGTCTGCTTATCCTCATCCTTGAGCTGCAGCAGTACCTTGGCGTGGCCCACGGTAATCTGCTGGCCTTCCAGCAGTTCACGCACTTCAGGAGCAAGCTCCAGCAGGCGCACCATGTTGGCAATCACGGCTCGGGATTTGCCCACGTGCTGCGCGATGGTTTCCTGCTTCATGCCGAATTTCTCTTGCAGCAGGCGGTACTGCTCTGCTTCTTCCAGCGGAGAGAGGTCGGCGCGCTGCAGGTTTTCGATGAGGGCGAGCTCGGCTACCTCCTGGTCTGTGGCTTCGTGAACCACAACCTTGGCCGTTGTCTGCCCGATGCTGGAGAGCGCACGCAGACGGCGTTCACCGGCAATGAGTTCAAAACTGCCGCTGACCTTGCGGACGATGAGCGGCTGAATGAGGCCGTGTTCGCGGATGGAGGCGGCCAGCTCCTCAATCTGCTGTTCGTCAAAGTGGCGGCGGGGCTGGAACGGGCATACCTTGATATCGGAAATGTTGGCAACAATCACGCGTTCGTTGTCATCTTCCGTGATATCTACAGGGGCGCTAGCTGCTTCCTGCTTTCTCATGATGAGGGCACCGAGCCCTTTTCCTAATGCTTGCCTGGCCATAATGTGTGGGCGCGATTTTAGCTGATTCTAACCTGAAAAGCAACCCAATAATTCCCCTTGCGGGCGTTGTGTTGCAGAAATATGAGTCATGCAGGCTTGTGCATACAGCATGAGTCTGTAAGAGAACAGGCAGAACTCGTGCTGAGTCCTGCCTGTTCGGGAAACGGGGCTTTCTGTCAAAGCTTAACGGCGGCGGCGGCGCTTGGGCTCTTCCTTGGCCTTGGGGGTCATGTTGATCTGGAAGGCCTTTTCCGGAGTGTTGGCCCAGGAGGCGCAGCTCATGATGCCGGACAGCTTGCCATCCTTGCTCAGCGTCAGCGAAAGCATGCCGTCCTTGGCATCGTACACCTCGGCTGTGGGCTGGTCGGGGTCGTACTGGCCGTCATAGATGGTGATGTCCACCTGCGTGGTGCCGTCTTCCCGGGGGGTGAGGTCGCAGCGGCCGGCGATATCAAGGCTGGCTTCGGGCAGTTTGGTGTCGTAGATGGTGCCCACAAACTGTACGGAGTTGTCGAACTGCTTGGCTTCCTCGATGTGCAGGGAGAGTTCGCCGAACTTCTTGTCGCGCGTCCATTCACCGGCAAAGAGGTTATCGTTGGCCAGAGCCTGCACAAAGCCCTGGATGCTCTCCTGGCGGGCGGCTTCCTGGGCGGCAGCCTGTTCGGTCATGCGGCGGGCTTCTTCCTCAGCGCGAGCCTGGTGTTCCGTGAGGGTGGCACGGGCCTGTTCCTCGCGGCCTTTGATGTAGGGCTCTGCCAGCTGGTTGAATGCAGCTACCTTTTCGCGGATGGTGGCTTTGCGGCTTTCTTCGAATTCAGGGGTGAGGATGGGGGCATCCTGGGGCAGGGCGCTCTGGGCGGTGTAGTTGTTGAGCTCGAGCAGGGCGGCGTTGTCCACCACGATGTTGCTGAATTTCCAGGCAGCATCTGTGTAGATGGCCGTGAAGGTGGCAGAAGCATCAACGGAATCGCCCGCGTTCACCACTTTGCGGTAGACCGGGGAATCTGCCAGTTCCTTGAGTTCGTTGAGCGGGGCCTGCAGGTGCTCCGGCAGGGGCTTGGCCATGCGGTCTGCATCGGTGATGAGGTCGGTGGTGGCGCCCACCTGGAACAGGTAGACGGATTCCGGCTTCATGGAAGCATTGGCGGCTTCGTTGAGGGCCTCGCGCTCCTTGTTGAACGCAGCAGGTGCGGTTTCCTTGGCGTACAAATCTTCCTTGACCGTCATCTTGAGCGTAGCGCCCATGCTGATGCTGGAGTCGGGGTTGCGGGTGGGCTCGCCGCAGGTGAGTGCACCGGCTTCGGCTGCGTCGCATCCGCTGAGCTGTTCCATCAGCATCTGGGTGATTTCCTCATTGGTGGGTTCGGTAGGAATCACGGGTGCGGCAGGTTCTGCAGGGGCTTGTTGTTCTGCAGGAGCAGGGGTTGCGCCTTCTTCGCCATTGAATACCTGCTTGATTTCATCGAAACAGGAGGTAAGCATGGTGGCAGAAGCGGTCAGAACAAGGGTGTGAAAAAGGTTTTTCTTCATGGTGTGACGCATATATGTTACCCTGTAAGGGATAGAACGCTGCATATATTGCACTATTTGCGGGGGGATGTCAAGCAGTCGGCGCGTTATGCCGCAGTTGCTGCGTAAAAAATGGAGGGGCTGGCGGGTGGTGTGTTGAAAATGATTGCCAGCGCCGGGATAATCTGGTAGACTGGATGAAGTTCATGAGCAAGTCAGAAAACGATAAATTGTGGCCGATTTTCAAACCTGTGCTGAAGCAGTACATGCTGCCCAGGTGGTATCTGATAGCAGGTGGCGTGGTGGCGGGTATGTTGGCGGCTGCATCGGCCGGCTTCGGTCTGCCGTTCATGACGCAGTACATTTTCCCCATCGTATTCGGGACGGCAGAGATGCCGGCAATGCTGCAGGAATGGATTGCTGGATGGGTTGCACCTGAGGATATGCCGCAGGTCATCATGTGGGTGGCCGCCGCCTTTATTCCGCTGGTTATGGCCGTGCGCGGGCTTTCCACTTATGCCAATACCTACCTGTTGACCCGGGCTGGCACGGAAGCATTGCTGGATTTGCGGGTGGATGTGTTTGCCCGCCTGCAGTGGCTTTCGTTCTCGTATCATGACCGCCGCACGCGTGGTGACCTGATGACGCTGGTCATCCAGTACACGCAGATGGCCCAGCAGGGTATGGTGACTATCCTGAATGAGCTGGTGATTCAGCCGCTCACCCTGGTAGCTGCCGGCGGGTATCTGGTGTATGCCGCCTGCTCCAATGATGAAAGCGCCATACTGTTGGGAAATCTGTTGATATCCTGCGCGATTGTGCCCATAGTGCGTGGTGTGGGCAAGCGCATGGCCAAGCAGATGCAAAAGGCGCTGAAGGATATGAATGTCATCACCACCGTGGTGGAGGAGACGTTCTCGGCGCAGCGGGAAGTGCGCGCGTTCAATCTGGAATCTCACCGCGAAAATCTGCTGCGTACAATCATTCGCAAGTACAATTCGCTCATTATCCGCATGAATGCCTGGAAGAGCAGTGTGGCTCCTTCTGTGGAGTTTGTTTCTGCGCTTGCGCTGGCGTATTCGCTGTACCGCGGGTGCAGTGACGGGCTGACCCTGGAGCAGTTCTCCGCCATTGCCTTTGCCTTCTACTTCTGTTACGAACCAGTCAAGCATCTGGGGAATATTGCCAACCAGATTCAGATTATGGCTGTGGGTATCAAGGGGATTAACGAAGTCCTGCACGCCAAGGATGAAACGCCGGAACCGGCAGTACCTGCCAGATTGGAACACCCGGTGGCAGGAGCTGTGGATTTTGAGCACGTGACCTTCGGCTACAATGAGGAAAAAACCGTGCTGAAGGATATCAATGTGCACGTGCCAGCCGGGCAGGTGGTGGCGCTGGTCGGTCCCAGTGGCTCTGGCAAGACCACGTTTATCAATCTGATATGCCGTTTCTACGACCCGAACTCCGGCTGTGTGAAGCTGGATGGGGTGGATCTCCGCAACATTTCCCGGGAAGACCGCACGCGCAGCATCGGCCTTGTTTCTCAATTTGCTGCATTGTTCCGCGATACCATCTATGAGAATATCCGCGTGGGTAAGCCCGGAGCAGATAAGGAAGCAGTGCTGAAGGCCGCCCGCCAGGCCAGGGTGGATGAATTTGCCGAAAGCACCCCAGAGGGGTATGACCGCATGCTGGGCGAGGGTGGTGCCGGGTTGTCCGGCGGCCAGCGCCAGCGTATTTCCATAGCCCGCGCGTTCCTGAAGAATGCACCTGTGCTGATTCTGGATGAAGCAACTTCTGCGCTGGATATGAAGAGCGAAGCTGCCATTCAGGCAGAGCTGGACGAACTGGCCAAGGGACAGACCACCTTTGTGATTGCGCATCGTTTCAGCACGATTCGCATGGCGCAGCGTATTCTGGTGTTTGAGGAAGGGCGCATCATAGCCGATGGCGCCCATGCAGATTTGTATGAGAATTGCACCCTCTACCGCCACTTGTATGATGAGCAGGTACGCCAGGCTGAGGAAGAAAAAGAAACGGAGGTTGAAGCATGAAGAATCTGATTTATTTCTGGAAACGTTTTCTGCTGCCGCATCTCAGCTTATTCGTGCTGGTGCTGTGCACGGGCATGATAGCGGCTGCTGCCAGTGGTGCGGGCGTGCCGTTCATGGTGAAATACGTGTTCCCCGTGGTATTCCGGGGCGAGGCCGGGGACACGCCGGAGCTGCTGAGCCTCATCCCTGCGTTGCAGTCTCTTTCTGCCGATTCGCTGCTGCTGCTGGCCTGTGCTTCCATGCCCGCGATTTTCCTGGTGCGCGGCGTGGCCATGTGGGGCAATGCGGTGATGGTTAATATCCTGGGTATCCGGATTCTGGAAACGCTGCGCATGCAGGTGTTCTGCCGGGTGCAGGAATTGCCCATCGCCTTTATGGAGAGCCGCCGCAAGGGGGATATCATGAGCCGTATCCTGGCAGATACCGGCAGTGTGCAAGGTATTCTGACGACGGTATCCAATGACCTGATCAAGCAGCCTATTACCGCGGCCTGTGCCATTGGGGCGTTCATCTACCTGCTGGTGTCGTCCGGGCAGGGGGTGCTCTTCCTGGTCAACCTGGTATTCATCGGCATTGCGGCCTGTCCAATTTATGAATTCGGCAAGCGCATCTCGCAGAAAGCCCAGCGCGCTCAGCAGGGGCTTGGCGAGTTGAATACTGCGGTGCAGCAGAATCTGGAAAATCAGCGTGAAGTGCGCGCCTATGCCATGGAAGAGCGTGAAATCCAGGAATTCAGGAAGGTATCCTGGCGCTTGCGTACCAACATCGTGAAACTGGTGAAATACCAGAAGGCGCTTGTTCCGGTCATGGAGATTGTGACGGCGCTGGCACTTTCCTTCCTGCTGGTGCGGGGGCGCATGTGCGGCCTGACGCTCACGGATTTCATGGCCATTGCGGCGGCGTTGTTCTTTACCTTTGACTCCATGAAGCGCGCCGGCACGGCCTGGAACCGTTTCAATGAAGCACAAGGGGCGCTGAAACGCCTGGCAGAGGTGATGCTGGAGCCCAACACCATCCCGGAATCCGAGAACCCGAAGACCTTCGGCGGCCCGGTGAAGGGCGAAATCCGCTTCCGCAAGGTGAGCTTTGGCTACGACCCGGAAAAACTGGTGCTGCGCGATGTGGATTTAACGATTCCCCCCGGCCAGATTGTGGGGCTTGTGGGCCCGAGCGGCTCTGGCAAGACCACCTTTGCCTCGCTGATTCCCCGCTTCTATGAAGCCACGAAGGGCGCCGTGGAGGTGGATGGTATTGATGTGCGCGAGCTGCGCACGCATGAGCTGCGTGAGAACCTTTCGCTGGTGGGGCAGCAGGCTCTGCTGTTTGCCGGTACGATACGCGAAAATATCCGCCTGGGGCGCATGGCCGCCTCGGATGAGGAAATCATGGCTGCGGCAGATTCCGCCGCTGTCACGAAGTTCCTTTCCTCCCAGCCGCAGGGTATTGATACCGAGCTGGGACAGGGCGGCGCCGGACTTTCCGGCGGGCAGCGCCAGCGCGTGGCTATTGCCCGTGCCTTTGTGAAGGATGCCCCCATTCTGATTCTGGATGAAGCCACCGCCTCACTGGACGCAGAGAGCGAGCGCGAGATTCAGGAAGAGCTCGACAAGCTGGCGCAGGGACGCACCACTTTGATTGTGGCCCACCGTTTCAGCACCATCCGCAATGCGCAGCGCATTCTGGTGTTTGATTATGGCCGCATCGTGGGCGATGGTACGCATGAGGAACTGTATGCCTCCTGTCCGCTATATAAGGAGCTGTACGACCGCCAGGGAATTGATTAATATATAGAAAAGCCTGAGTTTGAACTCAGGCTTTCTTGTTTCAGCTGGCAGCGCCGGCGATGAGTTGCAGAACCTTGGCGGTGACCCGCTGGCGGAACTGGCGGCGGGGCATGCCGGGGAGGTACAGGGTCTCGGTATGGATGGGGCGGGCGGCCCCGCGGCGGGCAATGGCCAGGCACACTGTGCCGGCGGGCGGTTCGCCTTC
>JAFYRS010000053.1 GCA_017546845.1 Akkermansia sp. | reverse complement strand
GTCAATCGTCAATCGTCAATCGTCAATCCCCCACGTTCCTGATCTTTGGGCTTCCTGTTCCTGCCTGGAGCCGTCTTTTGCGATTTTTCCTACTCGAAAATGAATTTCCGGCTTGCTACCGTGGGGGAATTTGGGTATGATGGTAGAGTATTAGATTGGGTGGGTTGTATCCTCTCGACGCAGAATTTTATACTTAAACCTCATACTTATGAAATTACATCTCCCGAAATTACTCCGCAATGCGTTGATGGCCACATTTGTTGTCCTGGCATCAACAACTATTGGTGCTGATATTATCAGCGTGAACTTTGGTGGTCAGGCGATTGGGGCTGGCGCTACCGGAGATGTTGGTGGCGTTGGAGCTGCTCATTGGGTGAATATCGGGGGTAGCGCCGATGGTTCGTTTAACTTGACTTCCAATGATGGTTCCGGTTCAACCGCTGGCTCAATGCTGTTGGATGTAGCTGAGCCTGCCTATAGCGGCGGCGATACGGATCCTGCGACTGTGCTGGGTGCCATGCAGAAATCCTACCTCGATTTGGGTAGAAATAACAAGTGGGTCATTGACTTGAACACTGACTATATGGTTTCCGATGTGAAGCTGTATTTCTCCGGCGATGGTGATAAGTATGCACCCGTGCAAGTGAATGGTCAGGTGTATAAAGGTGGCACAAATGAGTTGATTGCAGAAGGTGAAACGGACTGGGGTAACCGTGCAAAGACCGAAAACGGCGAATTGGATGATGATAATACCATTATTGTAACAGGAGTGGTCGGTATCATTCATGCAGAGAATGTTCCTCAGGACACGTCAGCCAAACGTGCTACTCTTTCCGGTCTGCAGGTTGTGGAGACGGAGCTCTACAGTGCCAATTTGTCTGCCGGCGCAAACACGGCCAGTGCCCTGACCTTTGCCAAGGGAGAGAGCAGCTCCGCTCTTTCCGGAATTGCAGAGGCAGAACGCTATATTTCTGTGGCGGGTAATGCAGATAACAGCAGCCAGCTGGCTCTGGATGTTGCGGTGAAGGGGCTGCAGGTAACAGCCAATACAGTCACGCTTACAAGTGCTGCAGGCGTAGAAATGCTCTGGGCTCAGAATGGCACAGCCCTGAATGTATCTGCCGCGCTTACAGGGGCGCCCACCTTGACTTTGGGTGGTACAGGCACCATCACATTTACTACTGACCAACAGTTCGGGGATTTGACAATAGCAGGCAAGGTGCACCTGGCTGAAAATGTCGCTGTTGAGGTGACAGGCGATGTTGTAGAAATTGGAGGAAACCTGACTATTGCACAGGGCGCTTCTATCTATACAAATGTGGCGGCCAATACCGCAAAGACCTTCCAGGGTGGCATGTCTGTGAACATGAATAAAGCATGGAAGGCTGAATATGTAAACGCCGGGGAAAATCCCGGAAATATCATTGCTGTGGTGGGAGAGAGTGCAACTGCTGATGTAGCTTTATCAGGTAGCAGTAGTGTTCAGTTCTCTAAGTCTTCAACTGGCGATGTAACAATAACATTGGGTTCTTTCAATTGCGGAACAACAGCTGGTACTCAGAGCATTTCTGCCACTGACGGCACAAATGTTGTGGGGAATTTCGACGGTCAGTTAAGATTGGCGAGTAACCAGAACCTGACGATAGGTAAGGGCGTATCCCTCTCCTATAAGCAGAGTACGGCAGATACAGGTACCGGTGGCCGCGCATTAGCTCTGGAGAATGCTTCGCTTACGATTAGCGGCGGTAGAATTACGGCAGAAACACTCATCATGGGCGACGGTGGCTATAATCGAACCAGCAATTTGAGTATCGACAACGGAGGCTATCTGGAAATTACCAGCGATAATAATAGCAATGGTAAACATGGTGCAATCTGCCTGAACCACTGGTCGGGTTCCACTGCCAATGTTTCGGTTCTGGATGGTGAATTCCGCTCTCTGGCAGCCAAGGTGAATGTATCGCAGGATGGCAATGCCACCAACGTAACCATTGGAGAGCAGGGTGCCATGAATATCAAGGGTATTCGCATGCATAACAATACCAATATCACTGTTTCCGGCAAACTTAATCTGGGAACTCTGGCGATAGAAAATGCTACCTCCGGTTCTGTGACTATTAACGGCGGTGTTCTGGGTGCACTTACGGCAGAGGGGTGGAGTGTCGCGCATGATATGACCGTTGGCGATGGGTCCACCATTCAGCTGGCTGTGTATGATGTGGCTACCAAGGCCTATTCCGGCAGTGCCGATATTGCACTTAACGGCCGCACCACCATGGGCGGCACGATTGAGCTGGCCGGTAGTGGTACACTGTTGCTTTCCAACAAGCTTGCTATAACCGGGGACACCACGTTGACGGGCACAGGCGCCCTGACGCTTCAGGGTGCATACGAGCTCAACTCTGCCCTGACCCACACTTCCGCCCTTACGACACTGGACAACTTCTCCAATCGTGGTACGGGTGTGCTCACCTTGGGGGCGGTGAATATCACCGGCAGATTCGCCATGAACACGCTCGGCGGCGCGGTGACGATGGAATCTATCGTCTATGCTGCCGGCAGCTCTCTGGTATACGGCGGCGAGGGCAGCCTGCTGCAGCTGGGCGCCCTGACCGGCAATGTTACGCTGAACCTTTACGGCGCTGCCGATTCCCTGGGCACCGGTGTTGACCTTGGTTTCACAAGGGGGACCAAGTCTCTCGATGAAATTAAGGCTATGCTGACCGTGATGGGTTTGTCTGAGTACACTTTGTCTGAAGGAGATAATGGCAATGTGTTCCTGAGCTCTACTGCTGAACTTCCTACCGATTGGGATATTAACTGGGGCAAGACGCTGGCCGGGCAGCCCGATTCGGTGACAAGTTGGAATCCGGCAGATGGGGAATTTTATGATAACAACCAATACCAGTATTTGTACGATGTGGAATCCAACCGCACCGGTGATAATGTATACCTGAAGTTGATTGGTGACGCCACACAAATCATCGTTGGCGGTTCCGGGCAGACCACTAGTAATATTGTGGGTGATATCTGGCTGGTTGCAGAGGAAGGGACGTATGGGTCAATTGTTGCAGGTAGCCGCTCCATGTGGGCCGATGGAGCATCTGCTCGTATCACGGGCGATACGCATATTCTGATTAAGGAAAATGCCTCGGTGACGGACCTGGTAGGCGGTATGTACGGTGACCGTGATGCAGTACTGGTGGGTGATAGCTACATCTCTGTGATGAGCGGCGATGTTACCGGTACCATCTTTGGTTCTTCTGTGAATGCACACGACGGTTGTGTGCAGCACCAGGGTGATAGTTACGTCTTTGTCTACACCCCCCTGACAGGTAATGGCAGCATCGTTGGTGGTTCCGGTAAGTTCACCAATAACACTGGTGATGCCTACCTGAACGGCAGTACCCATGTGACCTATGATTTGTCCTCCTATACAGGTGATGCTGTAGCAATTCAGAAAACCATTATCGGTGGTCACTACTATAATTGTGGTAATGGTGGCAATAATTCCACCAGCTATGGAGCCGGTCAGCAGCGCACCATCACAGGAACCAGCCATGTGACCATCAAGGCCACTGATCAGGTGACCTACAGCGGCAAGGTTGTGGGTGGTTCCTACATCACAAGTGGTAATAACAACAAGGTGGGTGCCATCTCGATGGAACTGGAAGGCGGTATTTATACCGCAGATGTCGTTGCTGGTTCCTTCCTTACTTCTGGCTCAACTTCAACTAATGGCGCGACCTCGCTTAAGATTAAGGATGGTGAGTTCCGTGCCGTTGTTTACGGCGGTACCTATTTGGAACAGGGGAACACGACGATATCGACCGGTAATGTCGGCATCAGCATTGAGGGCGGTAAGCTCAGCTCTCTTTACGGCGGTCATTTCATCGGCGGTGGTCCTACTCTCGAAACGAGTGCAGAGGCGGTCACAGCCTCCATTAGTGACATCAGCATCACCGTTTCCGACGGTGAGGTGGATACCCTGATTGGCGGTACCCTCAGCTGGCGCAACAACGCGGATAGCACTATCCGCCAGGGCAATATTGCCATTGACCTGAAGGGCGGTACCGTGGGTGATGTATATGCTGCCGGTGTGCAGAAGAAGGAAACGAAGCTGGAGACGGCCAGCACCTCCGTCACTATCGGCAAGGATGTGACTATTGCTGCTGGCAAGACCATTTCCGGTGGTTATGCGTTTGCTGATGGCATGAGCGGCTCCACGGTTACGGGGGCAAGTGCACTGGTATTGAGCGGAGAACAGAACCGCGGCAGTGTGAACTTCAAGGATTTCAGCACGATTACCAATGCTGCCGCCGCTACGGTGGGTACATTGAGCAATGCTGCTGCCGTGACTAAGGACGGTGCGGGTATCCTCACCCTCGCTGGTGCTGAAAACACCCTGGCAGGCGGCCTGACGGTCTCCGCGGGCGGGCTGGCTACATCTGCCGCAACCACCCTGGGTGGTGCGCTGACCATGGGTAACGGTACTTCGCTTGACATGACGGCCGGTATCATCACGCTGACGGGTGATAACTCTGCCGCCCTGACTCTGGGGCAGAACCTTGTGTTGAATGTGGCCGCCATCGCGCAGGAATCCTCGGCCACCATCATCAGCGGCATCTCCAACACAGACCTGATTTCCGGCGAGGTGGAGGCCAGTAACTATTTCGCCTCCATCAACGGTTCCAGCATGCTGGATGAGTATTTCCTGAAAGTCGATGGCAATAACCTCGTGCTTGTCCGCACAGCTCCTGTCGTTCCCGAGACAGTCTGGACCTGGGAGGGCGAGGGTGATGGCGACGGCGGCGGTGTCTGGGGGAACACTGCTGACAACTGGGCTGCAGATACAGGTGCAACCGCTGCAACGACAGATGTTTCCTTCACCGAAGAAGGTGCCGGCACTGTTGAAATTGATGGCGCTGTGGCCGCCAAGGATATCTATGTGACAGGCGGCGGGTACACCTTCACCCAGAAGGAGGGTACGACCGGCGGTATCACGGCAGATAGCATGACCATCCGCGGTGATAGCACCAGCGTCACGGTAGAGAACACCAACACCATTGCTGCAACCAACCTCAAGGGCGGTACGCTGGTATTGAGCGGTGAAGGTACAACCGGCGGCAACATTGTGCTGGGTGGTGGCCTTCTCAAGTACGACGGCTACACCGGAACTGATGTCAGCAGCAAGGTTTCCCTTGCCGATAACTACACCGGCCCGGTCAAGATTGAGGTGGTGGATGATACCAGCTCCACCGAGGTGGAAAGCGTGACCTGGACCAAGGCAGCTGCCGGTACGGCTAATGGTGGCGTGGATGCCATCCTTGCCAACGGTATTGTCAAGACGGGCGCAGGCAACATGACGATGACATTCCAGTATACAGGCAATAATACTGCCAATACCTATGCTGGAGCCATTGATGTGCAGGGCGGAACTCTGGTGTATGATGCCAAGGTTGATGGCCAGGCTCTTATGACGCTTTCGGGTAATATTTCCGTAGCTAAGAATGCTGCTTTTGTGGTAAAGACCAATAGGGCGGCCAATGCTCAATGTGTCACATTGTCCGGCGACCTTGACGGCAAGGGTACGGTTCAGCTGGGTACAACCGGGCTGAATGGCCGTTACTACCTCAGCGGTGACAACAGCGGCTTTGAGGGTACAATCAAGATTGTTGGTAATGACTCTCAAGGGAATCAATCGGTTAATCTGCTGGTGTTCAATGGTGAAAAATCATTCGGTGGGAGCGCGACAACTGTTGCGCTGAATGGCCGCCTGTTGGCCTTTGGTGGAAGTTACAGCAACCTGCAGTCTTCCATTGATGTTGAAAGCGGGCAGAATAACCTGCTGGATGGATCTTCAAATACCCTTACGACATTGGTATTCAAGGGCGCTTTGACGGGCAATGGAACAGGTGTTGTCTTTGGTACTCGCGAGAAGATGAAGTTTGACATTACCATGCAGGGTGATGTTTCCGACTACCAGGGTAAACTGTCTGTAGGAAGCGCTACCACCTGGACTCTGGGTGGCGAGGACATCTCCAGCGCCGGAGACGTGCAGGCAACGCTGACCGGTACCGGCACGGTGAAGATCCAGTACAACAATGCCACCACCATCAGCGGTAAGGTGGTAGGCACGACAGTTGACGGTATTGCCGAGACCCTGACCCTGGAACACGCAGGCAGCGGCCCGCTGACCGTGAGCGGCGCCATTGAAGGAACGGCCAATGTGAAGCAGAGCGGCGCGGGCACGCTGGTGCTGACGGCCGAAAACACCACCACCGGCACGATGACCATTGCCGAGGGTAGGAAGGTGCAGCTGGGTACGGCAGATGCTGCCGCCGCCTGGGCTGGCACGACCCTGGCCGGAGCGGGTACACTCGAAATCGTGAACGGCAGCCTGGGTGGCGCCATGACCCGCGCAGATGGCGCAACAGCCAGCATCGCGGTGAATGCCACCGGCAAGACGATCTCTCTGGGCGGCACCGATGCCGGCCTGCTGGGCAGCGTGACGCTGGGCGCCGGTAGTCAGCTGACCAACGTGACCGGCACGCTGGCCGTTGGCAGCACCCCGGTGCAGAGCCGCGCCACCACCACGGCAAGCGCACTTTCCAGCCTGAACCTGACGCTGACCACAGGCAACATCGGCGCCGGTACTGCAGGTACGGCCATGATTGAGGGCGCCGGCATCACCATCAACGATGCCAGCAAGGTAGTGATTGACCTGAGTACCGATGGTGTTATCGACCTGCTGAAGCAGCATCGGGATGCCACGACCGACAGCTACCTGACGCTGACGGACGGCACGCTGACCTGCACCAACGAACAGCTGCAGAAGCTGGGCATTGCCAGCACGCTGATGAACTACGGCATCCGCCTGGATGGTGTGAGCGGCGGCAGCATTGTGGCCAGCGGCAAGGTGGATGACATCTACTTCGTCACAGCCGATGACAAGAGCTTCCCTGCCACCGTGGTCAACTACAAGACGCTTGGAATGTACAAGGGTACGGTGATTGATGCAGGTAAGAGCCTGACCATCACACTGGAAGGTGATACGGATGCTGCCACCAAGGCAACCCTCAACAATCTGCTGGGTGGAACCGGCAGCTCGCTGGTCGTGACCAACACCAGCAATACGGGCGTGGTGACGGTGGAGCTTTCCAACCAGGCTGTGGCTGATACGGGTGTGGCTGATCCCAACCAGATTGGCACTACCACGACCATGGAGGGCAGCATCACGGGTAACGCAGGCACCGAACTTGTCAAGGTGGGTGAAGGTACCCTGGTTGTGAACGGCAAGGTTGTGGCCGATGAGCTGGAAATCCAGGCCGGCACGCTGTGCCTGAACAATGCTGAAAATGCGGTGACAACGCTCAACGGCACGGGAGGTACCCTGCAGCTGGGCAGCGGCAGTACGCTGTCTGTGGATGGCGGCGCGCTCACGGATGTGGCGCTGCAGGCTGTACCAGTTGCGACTGTAGCTGCCGGTACTCCAGCTGCTCCGGTGCTGGAGGTGAATGGCAACCTGAGCCTGCTGGGCACCAGCCGCATTGACGGCATTGTGCTGGATGTGGCCGAAGGCAAGACACTGGCGCTGGCCGGAACTACCAATGATGTAGTGGCCCTCACCGGAAGCGGTACTGTGGCGGGTGTATCTGGCACTGTGCTTTCCCTGGATAACGCTGCCGCTGCCACTTACAGCGGCGCTCTGACCGGTGCTGGTACGCTGAAGGTGGAAAATGGTGGTGAAACCTTCACCCTGAAGAATGCCTCGACCTCTGACTGGAGCATCACCAACGCAGGCAAGATGGTGGTGGATATGACGGGCAGCGATACGACGCCTGGCTCGTTTGCCTGCAAGGCGCTGACGCTGGCGGGTACTTCCTCCACAGAGTTCCTGTTGAACACGGATAACACCGGCGGTATCCAGCTGGATTCCCTTACCACGAAGCCCGGCGCTGCCATCACCATTACTTCCACCGGTGAGAACGGCATTGTGCTGGATGCTGATAACTCGTATGTGCTGGATGTGGCCGGTTCGTGGGATTTGGCTGCCGGGCAGACGGTGACACTGAAGGGCATGGCGTTCAGCCGCGTGGGCTCTACTGCTACGCTGGTGGATGATGCCGGCCAGCTGAAGCTGCAGGTGGCTGTTTCCAAGGAAAACAAGTACAAGAGCCTGGCAGAAACGAAGAACGGCGAGGCTGGTGCTGAGCTGATGTGGAATGCCTCTATGGCAGAGGTGGCAGCCAGCCCGGTGCTCAAGGAGCTGGATACCCGTCTGAATGCCGCCGCTGCAGCAGGTGTACCGCAGGATGAACTGCTGGCCTCCATTGCCGGCGCCAGCACGGCTGTGCTCGGTATGGCGGTGAACAATGATGTGGACCGCCAGCTGCGCGCCATCCGCAACCGCACCACCATCATGGGTGTGGACCAGGGCGTGGTGAACCCCGAAATGCCGTACTACAACGCCTGGATTAACGCTGAAGGTGGCAACAACGAGCTGCGCCACAGCGGCACCGCTGGCGGCTACAAGCTCAACAGCTGGGGCGGCACCGTCGGGTTCGATGCGGACTTCACGCCGAATCTGACCGCAGGCCTTGCGCTTACCGCCATGTATGGTGACCTTACGGTGAATGGTGCTGACCAGGCCAAGGGCGACCTTGATACCTACTACGTGAGCGCCTTTGCCCGCTACTGCGCCAGCGCCTGGACCCACACCTTCGTGGCAACGGCCGGTCTTGCGGATATGTCGCTGAGCCGCACCGTGGCTGGTGAAGAGGTGGAGGGTGATACCAATGGTATGAGCTTCGGCCTGATGTACGAGGCGGGCCGCGTGTTCGCGCTCAATGAGGATGCCACTGCCTGCCTGCAGCCGATCCTGAATGTGGCCTGGCGCCACACCACGGTGGATGGCTACACCGAAAAGGGCAGTGACCTGGGCCTGAAGGTGGATGAACAGACCTATGATTCCCTGACCGTGGGCCTGGGTGCCCGCCTGCAGGCGGTGGTGGGTGAAAGCCTGTACAACCGCACCAGCATCTTCGAATGCCGCGCGCTGGTCAAGGCTGAGCTGGGTGACCACCAGGGAACCAGTGAAGTGACGCTGGCCGGTGCTTCTGCCAAGGTGGAGAGCGCCGAAATGGGCTCCGTGGGTCTGGAAGCCGGTGCCGGTATCACCATCCCGCTGGGTGATGAAGGCAGCAGCATCTTTGCTGATGCTTCCATCGAGGTGTACAGTGGTTACACCAACGTGAACGGCACCGTGGGCTACCGTATCAACTTCTGATGCAGTTGTCCCAGTGCAGCAGAAATCTCACAGGCGCGCACGCAAGTGCGCGCCTGTTGTTTTTTTCTGGTACGACCGCCGCAGCGGGATTTTGAGCCCGGCAGGGCGGTATAATCGTAGCGAGGGCCGCAAGGCCCTCGTCCTCAGTAAAAATGAGCACCGAGCCCGTGTAGCGGGCGGCATAATGCGCGGATAAAAAGAATACGCCGGCAACGCAAATGGCCGTTCGTTCGATACCGATATGCCTTTAACTCGATGGGCTGGCTTATTTCGCCTCTTTATGCCGCCCTGACGGGCTCGAAATTCCGCTTGAGAGGGCTGTTTCTGATTATGCCAACGCGTGTCCTTTATATTTCTCAACGTACCATACCGACAGCAGGTAGGCAGAAAGTCGTCCGCGAAATGTGTGTGAAACAGCGAAAAGTCGTCCCATAAACGTGAATTGGTATTGATAATGAATAAGAAATGTGGTAGTGTGGGTTCAGGAGGAAAAAAGCAGATGAACAGATACGCCGAACAACAGCTGCTGGAGTGGAAAAACAGTCCTATGAGGAAACCGCTCATTATCATGGGAGCACGCCAGGTGGGCAAAACCTGGCTGATGCAGGAATTTGGGCGCAGGCATTACAAGGAGGTGGCGTTTATCAGTTTCGATAGTAATGAGAATATGCGCCTGGCTTTTTCTGGCGGGTATGATGTGCAGCGGCTGCTTCTTCTGATTCAGGCAGAGACCGGCTGCCAGCTGGCGCCAGGAGAAACGTTGATTATTTTTGACGAAATTCAAGAATGCCCCCAGGCGTTGACATCTCTGAAATACTTTTGTGAGAACGCAAGGGAATACCACATTGTGGCGGCCGGTTCGTTACTGGGATTGCAGGTGCATGAGGGGACGGGATTTCCGGTAGGCAAGGTGGATATGATGAATCTTTATCCGCTGACTTTCTGCGAGTTTCTGGAGGCTGTGGGGCAGGGGAATCTGGTCAAGCTTCTGGAATCCCGGGATTGGGAGTTGGTGAAGGTGTTTGCTTCCCGCTTTGCTGATTTGTTGAGGCAGTACTACTTTGTGGGCGGCATGCCGGAAGCAGTGGCTGCTTTTGTGAAGACAAAGAATTTTGCAAAGGTGCGCCGGGTACAGCAAAGTCTGCTGGATGGCTACCGGAAGGATTTCACGAAGCATGCCCCTGCTGAGGTTTCTCCCCGTATTTCGATGGTGTGGAACTCCATACCACGGCAGCTTTCTCGAGAGAACAAGAAGTTCATTTGCAAGGATGTGGCTCCCGGTCTGCGGATGCGGGATGTGGAATACGCTCTGCAATGGCTGGTGGATGCGGGGTTGGTATACACGGTGTCCCGTGTGACAAAGGCGGCTTTTCCGCCGGCTGCATATCGCGACAGGGTGTTCAAGTTGTTCTTTGTGGATGTGGGGCTGCTGGGGGCTATGGCGGATCTGCAGGCAAAGACTATTGTGGAAGGTAATGCGATTTTCACGGAATTCAAGGGAGCACTGGCGGAACAGTACGTGCAACAGCAGTTGCGTGCGGTGAATGTTCGCGAGCTGTTCTATTGGTCATCTCACCAATCTGACTGTGAAATTGATTTTGCCTTTGGCTGCGGAGCTTCTTTTGTGCCCGTGGAGGTGAAGGCGGAGATAAATCTGCAAGCGAAGAGCCTGATGACCTTCTGCCGCAAGCAGCAGGTGCCGCTGGCCCTGCGTGTGTCGATGGCGGCGTTCCAGATCAGCAATCCACCCGCCGGTAAGGATGGTGGAACATTCACGCTGGTGGATTTACCGCTCTATGGTATTGAGCAGGCTTATAACGTGTGCGAGGAGATACAGGGATGAGGAAGATGGGATGCTTTGCAGCGCTGCTGGTACTGCTGTCGATGGGGATTTTCCTCTGGCCGGAATCGGAGCCACCGTTGCGCACAGATGTGGAACCGCTGCAGCGACGCCTGGTGCTGGATGGCGGCATCAGCCGCGCGCAGTGGCGTGCCCGACAGAAGTTTGACGACCGTTGGACGATTCCTACCCAGGATAATTATCTGGTGATTGCCGGGGTGATTGAGGTGCCTGCTGCGGCGGATTGTTTTGCTGCGGCAGAGGATTCCCGCCCTGTTCAGGTGAGAGTGGAGGGGGAGTCTCTGGACGCGCTGGAAAGTGCTGCCCTGTTGGAGCAACTGAATGCCCGGATGCAGGAACGGCGCGATGAGGGGGAACCGCCGTGCTGCCTGAAGCGCTTTGCCTGGTGCCAGCAGAGGAATCTGGTTTATATTGAGCTGGAATGCCATTAAAATATACATGTGTCCCAAAGTTTCGTAGATTGTAATTTGTCGGCGCGCATCGCGAGCGGAATTCTTAGCCCACGGTAGTGGGCGCAAGACGTTAGGCAGGTGCAAGCGTGCGTTAGCACGCGCAGCGCCTGCTCCAACAAAAAATAAACCAAAACCCGTGATAACGGGTGACAGAAAGCGATGCTTTATGTTGGAGCTTAGCTTTCCCGTCTCCGGGCTCACGCCCTTCCGTCTCCGGTGAACCTACGCCGAGACAAGACGCCGTGGCAGGCTGCCACCCACTCACTGTGTTCGGGGTTCCGCGACTGGGGGCTACGTCTACGCCTACGCCCACCCAGGTCGTCGCTCCACCCCTGTCTAACCTCTTACGCCCACTGCCGTGGGCTATGAATTCCGCTCGCTTCCGACTTCGCTAAAGCTACGCCGTGACAGGACGCTCGCCGACAAATTACAGCGTATTGTCAATTAGCTGTGCTACAAGAATTTGAAAGCAGTCCTACCGAAACTTTGGGACACATGTGATTAAAATAACCATTCTTTGTTTTTTACCTTTTCATTCAGGGCGCGTTGTGCTAATCTTCACGCGCATGCCCGGTATAGTATATAGAAAATGGCTGGCAGTGATGCTGGCGTTCATGGCGCTGTTCCTCACTGCCTGCGGTGAGAAACAGGAGGAACGCAGCAAGCTGATTATGGTGACGAATGCCACTTTCCCTCCCTATGAGTTCTACCAGGGGGAGCGCATTGTGGGTATCGATGCCGATATGGTGCGCGAGATTGCGAAGCGCAATGGTCTGGAGCTGGTGATTGAGGACATGGCCTTTGATTCGGTGATTGCCGCTGTGCAGTCCGGCAAGGCGGATGTGGCGGCCTCGGGTATCACGGTGACGGCTGACCGCCGGAAGCAGATTGATTTCACAACCAGTTATGTGAAGGCTGACCAGGTGATTATTGTGCGCGAGGGCAGCCCCATTGCCGGCCCGGCGGACCTGAAGGGTAAGCGCGTCGGGGTGCAGCACGGCACCACGGGTGATATGTACATGACGGAGAATATCCAGGAGCCGGAGCGCTTCCAGGATGGCGCTCTGGCGGTGGCCTCGCTGGTGACGGGTAAGATTGATGCCGTGGTGCTGGACAGTGCTCCGTCTGAGGAGCACGTGGCGCGCAACAAGGGGCTGGTGATTCTGCCGGAATCCCTGGTTTCTGAGGAATACGCCATGGCTATCAGTAAGTCCCGGCCGGAGCTGCTGGCCATGTTCAACAAGACCATGGCGGAAATGAAGGCCGATGGCACGATGGCGGCTATCTGGGCCCGTTATCTGGACGCGGAGGGCAAGCCGCTGGCGGTGCCTGCGGTGCCGGAGGCGGAGAAGGGGCTGTGGAAACGCATGCAGGATTCGTTCCAGACCAATTTTGTGAAGGATAACCGCTGGAGCTACCTGGCCAATGGTTTCCTGGTGACGATTGAGATTTCGGCCTGCGCGGTGCTCATGGGCCTGTGCATTGGTTTCCTGGTGGCGGTGATTCGCAGTGCTCACGACCAGACCGGCCGCTACAAGGTGCTGAACTTCCTGTGCCACATCTACCTGACGGTGGTGCGCGGCACGCCGGTGGTGGTGCAGCTGCTGATTATCTACTTTGTGATTTTCGGCTCGGTGGATGTAAGCAAGGTGCTGGTGGCCATTGTGGCGTTCGGTGTGAACAGCGGTGCTTACGTGGCAGAGATTATCCGCTCCGGCATCATGGCGGTGGACGGCGGCCAGATGGAGGCCGGCCGCAGCCTGGGCCTGAGCTATGGCACCACGATGCGCTCGGTGATTCTGCCGCAGGCATTCAAGAATGTGCTGCCGGCGCTGGGTAATGAGTTCATTGTGCTGCTCAAGGAGACGTCGGTGTGTGGTTACATTGCCCTGCAGGACCTGACCAAGGGTGGCGATATCATCCGCAGCCAGACTTATGATGCATTCCTGCCGCTTATTGCGGTGGCGCTCACGTACCTGGTGGTGGTGGTGTGCCTGAGCCAGCTGTTGAAGAAACTTGAAAACTCTCTGAAGAAGAATGAACGCTGATACGATTTTAGAGGTGCGCGAGCTGGTCAAGGAATTTGGTGACCACCGCGTGATTGACGGTGTATCCGTGGGTGTGACCAAGGGCGAGGTGGTGTTCCTGCTGGGGCCCAGCGGCGCCGGCAAGAGCACGGTGATGCGCTGCATGAATTTCCTGGAAACGCCGACCGGCGGCGAGGTGCTGTTCCACGGCGAGCCGGTGGATCGCAGTGAGAACGGGCTGAACCACTACCGCGCCAAGGTGGGTATGGTGTTCCAGCATTTCAATCTCTTTGCCAACCTGACCATACTGGACAACATCACCCTGGCGCCGGTGAAATGCGGCCTGATGAGCCGCACCGAGGCGGAAACCCAGGCGCTGCACCTGCTGCACCGCATCGGCCTGCGCGATAAGGCGAAGGCGTATCCCTCCCAGCTTTCCGGCGGGCAGAAGCAGCGCGTGGCCATTGTGCGCGCGCTGGCCATGAACCCCGAGGTGCTCCTCTTTGATGAGCCTACTTCCGCCCTGGACCCCGAAATGGTGGGCGAGGTGGAGAATCTCATGCGCGAACTGGCGAAGGACGGCATGACCATGCTGGTCGTCTCCCACGATACGGATTTCGCCATGGAGCTGGCAGACCGCATCGTGTTCCTGGCCGATGGCAAGGTGGTCATTGATGCCCCGCCCAGCGTGATTGCAGCCAGCGATAACTCCCGTATCCGGGATTTCTTCTCGCTGCGCTGATAAGCGCCACATCACGAGTTTGTTATGAAAAAACAGCGCCCGGAGGGGCGCTGTTTTTGCCTCTGAAAATGTGCACGTGAAGCACAAATCTCCCACGTAAAATGTGCATGTGAAGCACAAATCTCCCACGTAAAATGTGCAGACTGTGCTTGACAGTGTGGCCGCGGTGGTGCATAATGCAAGGCGGAGGAAGGTAATGAAAAGATATTTAATCAGCAAATTAGAAGCGTGGAAAAACTCTCCCGGCCGGAAGCCTCTTTTATTACTCGGTGCGCGGCAGGTGGGGAAAACCTGGCTGCTGCAGGAGTTTGGGCGCGAGAATTACCGGAATGTGGTGTATGTGCGTTTTGACAGGGATATGCTGATGAAAGAATCCTTTGAGAAGGATTTGAATATGCAGCGGATTCTGACGAGTCTGAAGTTGCATGCCGGGGCGGATATTGTGCCAGGAGAAACGCTGATTATACTGGATGAGATTCAGGAGTGCCAATGGGCATTGACCTCGCTGAAATACTTCTGTGAGGAATTGCAGGAGTACCATGTGGTGGCGGCTGGTTCTCTCCTGGGACTGCATGAACACACCGGAACCGGTTTCCCAGTGGGGAAGGTGAATATGATGCATTTGTATCCCATGAGCTATGAGGAGTTTCTGGATGCATGCGGAGAGGGGATGATGGTGCAGTTGCTGCGCTCCCGCGATTGGCAAATGATAGGTATTTTTGCTGAAAAGTATGCGGAATACCTTCGATATTATTACTATGTGGGGGGGATGCCGGAGGCGGTGAAGGAGTTTGCCGGGAATCGGGATTTTGTCCGGGTGCGTGCTGTGCAGTCAGACCTGCTGGATAGTTACCGGCGGGATTTCAGCAAGCATGCACCATTGGAACAATGGCCCCGAATAGGGATGATATGGGACTCCCTGCCAGGACAATTGGCGCGTGAGAATAAGAAATTCACCTGCTCAGAAGTGCAGCAGGGGATGCGTATGCGGCATCTGGAGTTATCGCTGCAGTGGTTGTTTGATGCGGGACTGGCCTATGCTGTGCGGCGCGTATCCAAACCATCGTTGCCGGTGAATGCGTACAGCGAGCGCGCGTTTAAGCTGTTTCATCTGGATGTGGGGCTGCTCGCAGCGCAATCCGGCTTGAAGGCGGAGGTGATTCTGGAGGGAAGCCGGATTTTCCAGGAATTCAAGGGGGCACTGGCAGAGCAGTACGTGCAGCAGGAAATGCGCGTTTCCCTGGATCAGACTCCGTATTACTGGGCTAATAGCAATGGTATGGCTGAGATTGACTTCCTGGTGCAGCAGGGGATGGAACTTGTGCCGGTGGAGGTGAAGGCAGAACTGAACCTGACGGCCAAGAGCCTGAAATTCTACTGCCAGAAATTTACCCCTGCGCTCGCTATCCGCACTTCAATGGCGAAATACCATGTGCAGAAGCTTACAGTGGATGAGGGCAAAACTTGCACGCAGCTGGATATTCCCTTGTATGCTATATCCCAGCTGCAGGCGGAATGCGAGGCCGCGCTGGCAGGGCATTAATCCTCCGGGTGAGGGCGTCGGTTCGGTCCGTCGCCCACGGAGACGGTCTCGACCCTGGCCTGGTGGGTGCCCCATTTACAGCCGATGGCGCGGGCGGCAGCGGGGCTGAGGTCAATGATGCGGCGGCGGTGGAAGGGCCCGCGGTCGTTCACGCGCACCAGGCAGCTCTTGCCGGTGGCAATGCTGGTGACCCGCACAATGCAGGGCATGGGCAGGGTGCGGTGAGCGGCGTACATGCCGCCGTAGGGCAGGCGTTCACCAAGTGCGCCGCGGGTGTTGCCGCCTTCGTAGACCGAGGCCTCACCGGTCTCGCTGTATTCCAGTGCCTGGAGCATGCCCATGGGGCGGTAGCGGCGCCCGTTCACGGTGTAAGTCGTTTTTTTCAGTTTGGGTTCCGGCCGGGTATCAGTGGCGGGGTTGTATGTGTCCTTATTCCGCCAGGAGCACCCGGTGCCCGGCAGGAGAATAGCGGCTGCGGTCAGAATGGTGAATATGCGAGTAAGGCCCCTCATGGCGCGCATTCTATCATAATTGTTATGCTTTGGCAATGGTAAGATGAAATGCTAAGTTGCATGCTAAGTTGCGTATGCTGTGTCAGCTTGTGGGCTATTGCTTGTTATCTGCAGGTGTTACTTGCACATCGGCGGGCTGCCGGATTGTCCAGTGCCAGCAGATTCAGGAACGAGCTTCTGCATCATTACTGCGTTAAAGGAAGCGGTAGACGCTCTTTCGCATTTTCTGTGCGATGTACAGGAAAAATTTTGCAAATCATTCATTGTTGTCAGATTTAAGAATGTCGTAAAATCTCAATTATCCTGTTTTATCTTTATGAGATGGTTGTCAGAATATTAATAAAACAATATTTATATTTTTCTATTCTTTGCGATTTTTAAAAAGGATAACAATTAAAACAAATTATATAGCCATTAATAATAAAGACACGTAAGTGCTGTTCGTCTTGTAGTTATTAATAATTTTATAGATGTATAAACAAATTTGTGTGTTTGATGTTTTTTTGATGAATTGATAATGCTATTTTAATTAAAGTTGTTATTTTTTTCTTATCGCACAGAAAATGCGATATACTGCGCGTGCAGTTGTGACCGCCAACCATTCCAGCGTACGAGGAAGTAGTGGCTGCACTGCGTTATACTAACTCAATATAGTCAACAAATATGAAAAAGACAATCATTGCCCTTATGGCTCTCGCAGGTGTGGCCACTGCTGACACCTATACCTCAGCTACGTATGAGAAACAAGACCAGGCGTCTACTCATTATGGTTTCACTATTGCACTTGAAGAATCCAATTGGGTAGATAGCACTATTCCTTCGGAATTGGAATCCGTGTATCTGGATAGTGTTACGCTCATGACTCGTAAGGACGGTTCTTATAACGATATCAAGATTGCAGTGTACGAATACACCGGAGACTTCACGGTGGGGACTCTGTTGGGGCTTTCCTCTGCTGCATCTTTTACCACCAACTCCAGTGTTGAGTTTACTTTCAGTGGTAGTATAACTCTTGACCCAACTGCTCTTTATCAGTACATGTTTGTTTCTGGTGATTCTACGGTTGAAGATGTCGATACCTTTGATGAATATAAAGCTAAAGCTCAAAACTGGGGCCTGGCCTTGACCAATAAGGAAACTGTTGAAGGTGAGTATACATTTGCGAATATTCCTTCTGGTTGGGGAACATATACTAATGGCGCTGCAGGTGCTTGGCAAGGAATGTTGCTTCCTGTTGTGACTATTAAGACAAGCACTCCGGCTGTTCCCGAGCCTGCTACCGCTACGCTGAGCTTGCTGGCTCTGGCTGGTCTGTGCGCTCGCCGCCGTCGCTGAAACAAGCCGGCTAACAGCCTAAAAGATTAAATAGCGCTGCCTCCTGAAAAAGGAGGCAGCGTTTTTATTATGTAACTTCGCTCACGTTTCAGCAATTAGCTTGACTTTTGCGGGGGAAAGTCGCATTCTAGCATTATGCAAATACGAACATGTGCATGGATGCTGGGTTTGCTTTCCGTATCGCTTTCGGCGCTGGAGCCGGTGGCGCTGGCGGAAGCAGCCGATGGTAAGCTGGCGCTTGCTCCGCTGAAGAGCAAGAAGTTGCCGGGTGCTGTAACCAAGGCGCTGGAGAGCGGTGATTATGCCGCAGTGCAGAAGGCGGTGGCAGAGGCCCTGAAGGGTAAGGAAATTACCCACAAGGATGCAGAAGCCGTGCATCTGGGGATGCTGCACGAACTGATCCGGGTGACGGGGTCAGAGGTGATGACCGCCTATGCTGCCGAGGATAAGGAGAAGTGCGAATTCCTGGAGAAATTTGTGACGGATGCCGAGTGGCTGGAGCTGTACATGACCTGTGGTCTGGTGCCATGGCAGAAGAAGACCGGTGTGGATGTGCTCTACCGCATCTGGGTGGAGGAAAAGGGCAAGGTGCAGAACAAGGCGCTGGCTGTGGCTCTGGCTTCCTGCTGGGGTGGTGGTGAAACCTGGCAGAAACCGGCGATTGAGACGGCACTGCCCAATAAGTTTAACCCGGTGCGCCGCTACAAGTTCTTCCAGAAACAGGAAAAGAAAGGACTGCTGCACCCTAATTACCCGAACCTGAAGCCCTGGGAGCTGCGTTTTGTGGTGGCCAACCCCGGGCAGGACTGGGATGATGCTTCGTATGAGTTTGCCGCCAAGGCTATCAATCTGCCGTGGGATAAGTATGGCATTGCCTGCTGGGCTGCGACTTATACCGGGACATCCAAGTTCGGTGACTCGGTGCAGGGCGGTGCGTACAACCTGCCTTATGCCAATGAAAGCTGGGCAGAGGCCACGCTGCGCAATGGTGGCGTGTGTGGCGCTATGTCTCACCTGGGGGCCGTGGCGGCCATGGCACATGGCATTCCGGCTTACACCTGCGGCCAGCCCGGGCACTGCGCGTATGCGGTGCGCACGGAGCGCGGCAAGTGGGTGGGCGGTTTCGGCGGCCCGGACGGCGGTATGCACAACATGATTTTCGGTCACCAGGCGCCGACATCGTACAACCTGATGGAGGCGGTGTTTGCGGATGATAAGAAGGTGGCGCGTGCGTACCGCAAGAGTTTCTGCGCCCGCGCGCTGGAGGCGATTGGCAAGGATGCCGAGGCCGAGAAGATGTGGGGCTCTGCGCTGAAGGATTCTCCGCTGCACCCGTTCTTCCGTGCGCCGCTGCATGCCCTGATGCTCAAGCGTGGTGTGACTCCGGATGAATGCCACGATTATCTGGTGAAGGAGATGCTGCCGCATTATGATGGCCACGGTGTGGCGGCCATGAATGCTGCTGCGGATCTGGCAGAGGTGGTGAACCAGCTGCCTGAGAAGAAGCTGCTGCATATCTACAAGCTGGAGCAGGAAGCCCTGGCCACCACGCCGTCGAGCTGGGCGGTGAAGCTGGATGAACTGGTGCAGAAGCAGGCGGAATCCCTGCAGAAGGATTCTGCCCGCCAGACATACCTGACCGATATGTTTACCGCCCACATGCAGAAGGGCGATGGTACTACCTTCGGCCAGTTGCTGGAATGGGCGGTCAAGACCTATGTGGCAACGGAGGAAGGCAGCAAGCTCTTCAATAAGGCCTTTGCCAAGGCGGCAGAGTCTGCCGGCGGTGGTGCCGGTGCTTCCGGCGAATCGGCAGAGGAACGCAACAAGAAGATGCAGACCGCCTATAACAAGGCGATTGTGGCGGCGGCTCAGGCGCGCTCGGCTCCTGCATTCCAGGCGCTGACCAAGGGTGCGCTGGCGCTTTCTACTCCCGATTACAAGGCAGACCCGCTTCAGAAAATGGGTGAGCTGAAGGGTAAACCCGCCAAGGGCGTGCTGATGCGCATTTCTACCACGAGTAATTATGATGCGCCCATGCTGCATGCCGGCATCATGACGCCTGAGGGTGGCAAGTGCCACACGGCTAAGGAACAGACACCGACGTTCATTGTGGAGCTGCAGAAACCGGGACACACAACCGGCTGCATCATCCGCAAGACGAACGGCAATGAAGGGCGCATGAAGAAGGCTGTGGTGTCTACCAGTGAGGACGGCGCCACCTGGTTCAAGCGTGCAGAGATTGACAATATGCCCAAGGAATGGGTGGCCAGATTCCCGGATGGAACCCGCGCCAAGTGGGTGAAGCTGGAGTTTGAAAATGCCCATCCCGATTTTGCCCATATCTCTCATTTTGTTACATTTACCCGCTAATTATCAATTACCGACATGAAGAAGTTCCTTGTATTTCTGATTCTGCTGGGGCTTGCTGCCGGTGGTGTCTACTTTTATGACCCCGGCTTGCTGGGGCTGGATGCTCCCGCCAAGTCTGCTAAGAAAGTAAAGAAGGGTAAAAAGGCCAAGAAGAAGAAGAAAAAGGCAGAGAAGC
This sequence comes from Akkermansia sp., assembly GCA_017546845.1. Taxonomy (GTDB): domain Bacteria; phylum Verrucomicrobiota; class Verrucomicrobiia; order Verrucomicrobiales; family Akkermansiaceae; genus Akkermansia. Next base: position 1,277 of record JAFYRS010000053.1, on the reverse strand, counting down.
CCGCTGCCGAGGCACCTGCTGCAGATGCCGCAGAGCCTTCTGCTGCCAAGGCTTCCCCCGCTGAGGAGGAAGAGGAGATGGCCCCGGCTGAGCCCGCTGCCAGTCCGCTGAGTTTCCTGGATAATATGGAGGCTCGCGCCAAGGCCAAGGCGGCAGATATGCCCTCCCTTATCATCTGGTATGGTTCTGACTGGCTGCCGAGCGCTGGCAAGGTGGTGAGTGAATGGTCCAAGCTGGAGAAAAAAGGTCTGCCGGTTGTGTTCGGGCAGATTGATGAACGCCTGGGCGTTGTGCCGAATCTGCACGACCGCGATAAGCTACTGCCCTGCGGGCCGTTCCATAACCTCCCGGCAGCTGTGCTGCTGGCTTCTGATGATACGCTGCTGGGCATTTACACCGGCAAGACGGTGCTGAGCGCTGCCGCTATGGAAAAGGCGGTGAAGCGCACGCTGGAGCGCGCGCCGAAGTACATGAAGCTGGTGGAAAAGGCGGTCACGGTGGATGGCATTGAAGGCGCAAAGGCTGCGGCTGATGCTCTGGACATGATGCCGTATCCTGATGCGGTCCGCAACAAGATGCTGAAGGATATCCTGAACCGTAAGGACCCGGAGCACGCGACAATGGCCCGTTATCTTTACTGCATGGACCACATGGGGATGTACGATGCGATTAACGCCGTGCTGAATGGAGGCCGTGGGGCGGATGCCAAGTACAAGGGCAACGAACGCAAGTTCGATGATGGTATTGCATTTGTGCAGAAGGTGATGAAGTCCCGCAAGCTGAAGGATGAGCACCTGCAGCAGTGGAACGCCGGCCTCGCATACGTGTACCGCGAGAAGTACAATGCCACCAAGGAGCCTGCGCTGCGTAAGAAGCTGGTGCAGATATACCGCCAGGTGGTGAAGATTGATCCCGATAGTGAGTATGGCAAGGGCGCTCTGCGCTGGGCTAATTACTGGGATGACGAGTTCCCGTACGTGTTTGACGAACCCTATTACGACAGCGGTGAGATGACGGTCGGGTTCGAAAAGGAATGGCGCGTCAATGTGAGCAAGCAGGTAAAGGGCCCGGGTTCTTACTCGTTCACCCTCGTGCCTTGCAAGATGGGCCGCATGTCCTCCAAGGGCTTCCAGCTGTATGCCAATGGTAAGCATGTGTGCGATGCCAATGAGCCTGCGGACAAGGATACGAAGACGGTGACGTTTGATGTTCCCCGTGCGCTCAAAGGGAGGGTTGAAGTGCGCTTCAAGGTGCAGTGCTTCGACGGCTGGTTCGCC
>JAFYRS010000052.1 GCA_017546845.1 Akkermansia sp. | reverse complement strand
GTAGGCCTCGCGGTCGGGGAGCGAGCGGCGGGCCACGCCGGAGAGCACAGCAGCCTCGGCAATGGCCGGGCAGAGGTACTCAATCATGCGCGGGTCAAAGGGCTTCGGAATCACGTAGTCGCGACCGAATTCCAACGGCACGCCACCGTTGGCCTCCACCACTTCGGCAGGCACAGGCTGGCGGGCCAGGTCTGCCAGGGCACGGGCGGCGGCAATCTTCATGGCCTCGCTGATGCTGGTGGCCTCCATATCGAGGGCAGCGCGGAACATGTAGGGGAAGCAGCTTACGTTGTTCACCTGGTTCGGCCAGTCGCTGCGGCCGGAACCCATGATGCAGTCCGGGCGGGCAGCCTTGGCTTCATCGTAAGTGATTTCGGGATCGGGGTTGGCGCAAGCGAAGATGATGGGGTTGGGAGCCATGCTCTTCACCATCTCCGGCTTGAGGAGGCCCTTCTTGGAAAGGCCGAGGAAGATATCAGCCCCCGTCAGGGCAACCTCCAGCGTGCAGTCCTCACTCTGGGCAAACATGGCCTTGGTGGGGTGCAGGTCAAGACGCCCGGTGTGGATGAGGCCCTTGGAGTCGAACATGAAGATATTTTCGCGGCGGATGCCGAGAGCCATGTAGAACTTGGCGCAGGCGATACCGGCAGCACCGGCACCGCACACAACGGCGCGCATATCCTGCAGCAGGCGGCCGGTGAGGTGGGCGGCATTCAGCAGGGCTGCGCCGGAGATAACGGCGGTGCCGTGCTGGTCATCATGGAACACGGGGATGTTCATTTCCTCGCGCAGACGCTGCTCCACCAGGAAGCATTCGGGGGCCTTGATATCCTCCAGGTTGATGGCCCCAAAGGTGGGCTCCATGGTCTTGATGACTTCAATCAGCGTTTCAGGCTTCTTGATATCAAGCTCGATATCGAAAACGTCTACGTCGGCGTAAATCTTGAAGAGGAGGCCTTTACCCTCCATCACAGGCTTGGAGGCGTGGGCGCCGATGTTGCCAAGACCCAGCACAGCCGTGCCGTTACTGATAACACCCACCAGGTTGCTGCGGTTGGTGTAGCGACCAGACAGGGAGGTATCGTTCGCAATCTCCATGCAGGGCACTGCCACGCCGGGAGAATACGCAAGGGTCAGGTCATCAATGGAAAAACAGGACTTGCACGGCAGCACTTCCAGTTTGCCGGGGCGCGGCTGCTCGTGGTATTGAAGAGCTCTTTCAGCTAAGTTATTACTCATACGCTCGTTTTTGAGTGAGCGGGTATTATAGTCATAATTCCTCTTCTGGCAAGCGCTTATTTTGACTTCCGCTAATTTTTAGTCCCTTTGCGGGACTTTATCCCTTATTTTTACGAGGCAAGGCGCCCTGCATATCAATCACATTAACCAGCTCAGAATCTGGATGCTAATCGTTCAGGCGGGATATGTTCTGGCAGTTTTCGCAGAACATACCGCCGTCAGCATGTCCGTTGCTGCGCATCTGTCGCATGCCACACCAGGGACACACAAGCTTTCGCAAGTTCAGCAGAGTACCGATGAAGTATGCTGCAATTCCTGCCCCCAGCACAAGCAAGAGCAACACCCTATCCGCGAAAAATCCGCCCACCATGCTGGCGACAACCAATGCTATCCCCACTTGCTGCAGCCTGGTATTACGGCGGTAGTAATTTTTCGTTTCTGCTGGCAAAGTCACAGATTCCGGAAAGCGTCCGCCCAGCTTCAGCGCCAATGCGTCCTCCCCGGCATACTCCCCCAGTCTCATTTCTGCGGCGGGATACACCGCGCTGAGCGGGTAGAATTGCAGGTAAAGCTCCTGACCGAAATCCAGCACTATCGCCAGCTCCTCCATTTCATCCGGATACGCCAGGCGGACAGCATGCAGCGGTTGCCCCTGCAACAAATCAGGAATCGCCACTTCCACCGCGTCAGCCGGCAGGCTGGCCACACAGACCAGGGCCTGCCCCTCCGGGCAATTCAGCACACGAGTTTCAAACACGCGCCCGCCCAGACCAATGTAGTACCCCTTGAGGGTCTCCGGCCCATCGTATTCCGGGTTGCGGTATTCAATGCTCCAGATTCCCCTCAGCGGCTCACCGGTAAGTGGAAAGGTATCTATCATGTGCCAAGAAAAAAGCCCTGCCCGGCATCATCGGCACAGGCAGGGCTGAAGATTCGTATCGTCTGGTTATCAGTACTTGGCAACCACCTTCATCATCTCGTCCATCTGCGCCTCGATGGATTCCACGAGGGCCATCTGGGTGCGGGTGCGGTCGAGGTTGTGCTCGGGACGCTTGATCTTGAAGTAGGTGTCGCCCTCGAGGTAGTCGGTCAGGAAGCGCATGCCGCATTCCATGGTGAGGAGCTTACCGGAGAACGGAAGCAGTTCCTTCTCAAGCGGGGTGAGGAAGGTAGCGGCCTCGCAGTAGCCCTTGGCCAGAGCCTCGAAGTACTCCATGCGCATGGTGACCAGGGAGAGGTCCTTCTCATCCTCTGCAGCGGGAGAGGTGGAGGTGCGGATCATATCACCGAAGTCATACAGAGCGGAACCGGGCATGGTTGTGTCCAGGTCGATTACGCAGATACCCTCGCCGGTCACGTCGTCCAGCATCACGTTGTTGAGCTTGGTGTCGTTGTGGGTGACGCGGAGGGGCAGCTCACCGCTGGCAAGGTAGTTCACCACCTTGTGGCAATCTGCCTCGCGGGAGAGGTACCAGTCGATTTCCTTCTGCACATCCTTGGCGCGGCCCAGGGGGTCCGCAGCAATAGCCTGCTGGAACTTCTGGAAGCGCTTGGTGGTGTTGTGGAAATCAGGAATGGTCTCAAAGAGAGGAGCACCGGGAAGATTGGCACCCAGCTTCTGGAAGTTACCGAAAGCACGGGCCACCTCGACGCACTGGCCGGGGTTCTCAATCATATCGTAGGTGCGGGCACGCTCAATGAAGGGATACACACGCCACACGTTGCCCTCCTCATCCTGAGCATAGGGCTTGCCGTCCTTGGCGGGGATGATGGTGAGGGTGCGGCGGTAGGCTTCCTTGCAGCCTTCCTCCAGCAGCACGCGCAGAGCTTCATCCGTCACGCGCTTCACGTTTTCCATGAGGCCGATGGGCTGACGGAACACGTTGCTGTTCACGCGCTGCAGGATATAGCGCAGGCGGATACCAGCCTGTTCTACTTCGATGCGGAAAGTATCGTTGATGTGCCCGGAACCATAGGGCTCACCGAACACATAGTCACCGCGGATATCGAAGTAACCGGCGATTTTCTGAAGATTGAACATATACTTAACCGAGTTTTGCGGGATACACGCCATCTTCCACGAGCTTGGCGATGCTTTCCACCACAGCAGGCTTGTCGCTGGGATAGGTCACGCCGAGCCAGTTGGCCGTGGTCTTGATGACGCTGCAATCAGCCTTACCGTTGTGGATGAGTTCATCCACCACAGTGGGGATGTAGCATTCGCTCTTCAGCTCGCTGCCGTGAGCAGCCAGGAAGCGGTTGAAGTGGTCCTGAATCTGACCGATGAAGCTGGCGGGGAATACCCAGAAGTTCATGGAAACGAGCTCCTCGGGGTCAACGGGCTTGCGCTCGCCGCTCAGGCTGTCGCCGCGGCATACGCCGTCTTCCTCCGTCTTGATCTTGGTGTATTCCTCCACGCTGTCGAGGTAGCCGTTCTGGATACCGCAAATACCGCGGTTCACATCGCCGTGGTCGCTGAGGGTGTTCTTGAGCGGGTAGCCGATCATGCCATAGTGTTCCTTGCCATCAGCAGCGGGGGTGGCGGTCAGGAATTCGGCAGCCTTCTGGAAAGCATCTGCGCCGTAGAAGTCGTCGGCATTCACCACGCCGAAGGGTTCGTTCACCACATTGCGAGCGGCCAGCAGGGCGTGGGCTGTGCCCCAGGGCTTCACGCGGCCTTCGGGAACAGAGTAACCCTCGGGCAGGTCATCAAGAGCCTGAAAAGCATAATCCACTTCAATCTTGCCGGCAAAGCGGGCACCTACCTGGCTCTTGAAAGCTTCTTCAAAATCCTTGCGGATGATGAATACAACCTTACCGAAGCCAGCGCGGATAGCGTCGTACACGGAGTAGTCGAGAATAACTTCACCGTTGGGGCCCATGGGGTCAAGCTGCTTGAGGCCACCGTAACGGCTGCCCATACCTGCTGCGAGAACAAGAAGTGTCGGTTTCATAATGATTAAGAAATTAGAGTACAGTTGTACTTAGTTAGTTTAACTCTCCGCAAACACTTTGGCAAGCCTGAAATGAATTAACCCCGGCGGATTTCTCCGCCGGGGCCCCTTTCTATCTCCCTTTTCTCCTATACTTCCGCGCTTATTCCGCGCAGAGAATCTTCACGAAGCCCTCTTCCTGCAAGCGGGTAGCGCCGCAAGCGAACTTGGCGCGGATCTGGAGTGTTTCGTCCAGATCATCGCGCACGGAGAGCTTTACCTTAAAGTCATCCCAGATACCGAACTGAGCGCGGCTCTTCACCCAGGCCAGGCAGGAGCGCACCCCCAGTTCATCCACAGGCAGCTGTTCCGTACGGATAATGCGGAACCCGAGGAAGGTATCCAGGCGGCCCTCAGCCAGGGCACGCACGGCGTTGTAATCGAAGCTGGAGACCTCCTGCTGCTGCAGCAGGGAATTAATCTGGCTGCTGGAACAGGCCAGCACCAGCTCATCGCCATAGGCGCGGCGCTCATCGCTCCAGGCCTCATTCTTCTGCAGAATGGTGAGCGCGCGGCGCAGCTTGCCCACGGTCAGGTTGCTTTCCACAGCGCTGCCGCTTTCCACAAAGTCCTCGGCAATAATCTGATCCGATGGCAGGTTCACGGTTTCCGTGCCATTCTCACCGATGTAGTTGGCACCCAGGAAGGCATCAATCATCACCTTATCCATGCAGCGGCCGGCGGCGGCGCGCAGACTTTCAATCGTCTTGCTCACCGGCACATCGATATTGGCCAGCTTCTTGGCATCAAATTCATCAAAGCCAATGGCCTTGGTGAAAATCTTGGGATGAATCACGCGGCGCTTCGTGGGGGCTTCGGAAAGCGTGGTGCTCTGCATACGCTCGGTCTTTTCATCGAAGGCGAGCAGACCGTACTGGTCAAATGCCACCATCTTGCCGGAAAGGCCGGACTCCACGGTCACATACTTATCGAGACGCGAGACCTCCTGCTGCAGGTAGCTGCCCCACTTCTCGGAATACTTAATCTGGTAGTTGTTTTCAATGTCTGCCATATAATTGATATGAATCGGGTTAGTTGTTTCTATGGCAAATCGGCTGCGTTGGATTGCCCAGCAGGTGTGGGGTCGGGGCCGCGCGGCGCCGGCGGGCCGCCGTTCCGGGAATCCGGAATTGGGCAACCGGGTGCTCTTGCCGGTGTCCATTAGAGCACAATACACCGGTCTTGTCATCTGAAAGCGAACACCCGGTCACGCTTTCCGCCGGGAACTCACTCCGGCTCAATTCAATACAAGCTGCAAGCCATCATAGACCGGCTCCATGAAATCCGGCAGATAATGGCGCAGAGAGTCATATTCCACCTCATGCCCCACGTGGGTCACATAACCGCGGCGCGGGTGCAGGCGCTGCATGGCAGCCACGGTATCATCCACGCAGAAATGCGTGCGGTGCGGGCGGTAGCGCAGGCCGTCCATGGCCAGCGCATCCAGATGCATCAGCAGCGGAGCGGAACTTTCCGGCAATTCCTGAATGTCCGGGACATAACCAAAACTCCTGCCGCCGCAGCGGAACACATAGCCAAAGGTTTCCACCGTGGCATGCACCACCGGCACGGGAGTCACCTCGATATCCCCCACCATAAACGGCTGCCCGGCGTGGTCATGCGCCGCGGGGCGGATATAGCCCTGGTAGGTATTCTTCTCATCAAAAGCCCAGCCGAACATGCGCTTGAGATGCGCCAGACACCTGCTGCCGGCATACAGCGGCAACCTGTCCTCACGCCGCCAGCAGAACGCCCGCATCTCATCAAACCCAGCAGTGTGGTCCAGGTGCTCATGCGTATACAGCACCGCATCAATAGCCGTCAGATTGTGCAGCAGAGCCTGGGCCCGCAAATCCGGGCAGGAATCCACCAGCAGCGTGGTGGTGGCAGAACGCACCAGAAGCGATGACCGCCAGCGTTTGTTGCGCGGGTTGGTCGAGCGGCAGACTTCACAGTCGCAGCCAATCACGGGCACCCCGGTGGAGGTACCGCTGCCAAGGAAAAGTACGTTCAGCATCTGATTTTGGTTTGGATTTCCGCGTGCATTATGGCATAATCCCCCGCAGAACGCAAAGACAAATTATGCTTTCCCTGCTCAAGATACGGAATCTGGCCCTGGTAGACGAACTCACCTGGGAACCCCACGCGGGTTTCCTGGGCATCACCGGTGAAACCGGGGCGGGCAAATCCGTCATCATGGGCGGCATCTCGCTGGCGCTCGGCGAGCGCGCCGATAAAAGCCTCATCCGCAGCGGGGAAACCCAGTGCAGCATCGAAGCCATGTTCCAGCTGCGCAACACCACCGCCCTGAACGCCCAGCTGGAGGAAAGCGGCGTGCCGCCCTGCGAGGACGGGCTGCTCATCATCCGCCGCGTGGTCACCACCACCGGCAACCGCCAGTTCATCAACAGCAGCCCCGTCACCCTGCAGCTGCTCAAACGCATAGGCGCCGGGCTGGTCGATATGCACCACCCGGAGGAGCACCGCTCCCTCACCTCGCAGGAGCGCCAGCTCTGCCTGCTCGATGCCTTTGCAGAAGACGCCCCTGCCCTGGCCGCCTACCACGCCGCCTACCGCTCCTGGCTGGATGCCCGCGCCGCCTACCGCACCCTGCAGGAAAGCGAAATGGCCAATGAACGAGAGCTCGACTTCCTGCGCCACCAGGTAGAGGAAATCGAAAGCGCCGCCTTCACCGCGGAGGAAGTGGCGGGGCTTGAATCCCGCTGGCAGCGCGCACGCAACGCCAACCGCCTGCGGGACACCGCCCTGCCCATGCTGCACATGGTGGATGGAGAGGAAAGCTCCCTGCTCTCCACCCTGCACCAGCTGGTGCGCAGCGGGCGCGACCTGGAGCGTCTCGATGCCTCCTGCGCCTCCTGGCTGGAGGGGCTGGAAAGCATCATCGACACCGCAGAAGACCTGGCCGCCAACCTCCAGGATTATGTCGAAACGCTGGAATGCGACCCCGCCGAACTGGCAGAGCTTGAAAACCGCATTTCCCTGCTGGATAATCTGAAACGCAAGTACGGCACCGATTTCGAAGCCATCTGCGAGCATCTGGAAGCCTGCCGCGCCAAGCTCGATGCCATCGGCAACCGCGAACAACGGCTCGAAGAGCTGCTGGCAGAAGAGCAACGCTGCTACGTCTCCGTGCGCGAAGCCGGCAAGGCGCTCTCCGCCGCCCGTGCCGCTGCCGCACCGCAGCTGGAGGAAGACTTCCTCACGCACGCACGCCACCTGGGATTCCGGCAATCCCTCTTCACCGCGCAGCTCACCCCCCTGCCCGAACCCGGCCCGCAGGGGATGGAAGAAGTCGAATTCCTCTTTGGCCCGAACCCGGGCGAACCGCAGAAACCGCTGCGGCTCATTGCCTCCAGCGGTGAACTGGCCCGCGTCATGCTCGCCCTCAAAAGCGCCCTTGCGAAACAGGACGACACCCCCCTGCTCATCTTCGATGAAATTGACGCCAACGTGGGCGGCGAAATCGCCCGCGCCGTGGGCATGAAGATGCGCGAGCTGGGGCGCGAGCACCAGGTCATCGCCATCACCCACTTCCCGCAGGTCGCCGCCCTGGCCGACCACCACTACCTCATTTCCAAGGGGCAGACCGCTGAAGGACGCACCGTTTCCCGGCTGGAAGAAGTAGATGAAGCAGCCCGCATTGCCGAACTGGTACGCATGCTGGGCACCAGCGGCCCCACCGCCGAGGCCCACGCCCGGGAGCTGCTCTGCGTGGAGGGCTAACCTCCCGTTCGCACCAACGGTGCGGATATCGTTACGGCGCAGCCGTAATATCGTTTTTGCCGCAGGCAAAAATATCGTTCAGCCCCGCCAGGGGCTGAATATCGTTCCCGGCATACCACGGCCAGACATTTCCCATTGATTGGGAAATCCTTATCTTTGCCTCTTTGGATAACGATATTCGCACCAACGGCGCGAACGATATTGCAGCTTGCGCTGCAACGATATCCAGACCCTGACGGGGCTGGACGATATTCTCCCGTTGGTCGAACGTACCAGACTCACCCCTGAGCCTCAAGCACATCTTCCATGAAGTGGCGCAATTTCTCGCTGCCGTAGTAGTTGTTCTGGCGGATGCGTTCAAAAGCAGCCTGCGTACGCGCAGCATTCACAAAAAGCATCGGCAGCAGCTTGGTCATGAACAAATTCTGAGTGGCGGCATCAGCCTCTCCAATCGAATTCACCTTATCCACAGCCGCCTGCATGCGGGCATGAAGTGAACGCAGGCGACCGGCAGCAGCATCTGCGCTCAGGGTGTCAGAAATCCCTTCGTAGGCAGAAAGCACCTCATTCATAGAGGCCACACACTCGTCTATCAAAACAGCCGTTTCATCCACGGAGCGGGCGAAGGGTGTCTCCTCCGTTACCTGTACAGCGTAAAGCACCGGGCTGCACAGCAAAGCAGAAATCAAAGCAAGCGTTCTCACCGGCGCAAACCGTAGCAGATACCGCTGCCGCTGTCAACCCCGCGCTTTGTATGCAGAAACACCATTCAGTCTCCTTGCGGAGACTCGGCGGCATTTCCCCCACGTCCGAGCCCTGAGGCGCGGATATCGTTACGGCACAGCCGTAATATCGTTTTTGCCGCAGGCAAAAATATCGTTCCCTGTATACCGCGGCCAGCCATTTCCCAATCGTCGGGAGGTCATTTATCTTTGCCCATAGGAAAACTATATCCGGTCTCCTTGCGGAGACCGGACGAAATCAGCCTGCGGCAGGCGATATCTTGCGCGCCGCACAAGACGATTTCCTCGCCGCGCCCGGACTTAGGGCTCAACCCAGCGGCCGTGGTCCTTAATCAGCTGCACCAGGTGCTGCACGGCTTCCTCCTGCGGAATATTCATCACCACCGGAGTGTGCCCCACATAAAGGTTAATCTTGTTCGGCGCACCGCCCACATAGCCGAAGTCGGCATCACTCATCTCGCCGGGGCCGTTCACAATGCAGCCCATGATGGCAATCTTCACACCCTTGAGGTGGCCGGTTGCCTCGCGGATGCGTGCGGCAGCCTCCTGAATGTTGTAGTGCGTGCGCCCGCAGGACGGACAGGAAACATACTCGGTCTTGCTCAGGCGCACCCCGGCTGCCTGCAGGATATTGAATCCCAGGCGGGCGGCCTTGTCGGGGTCAGCCTCGCGGCGCACCAGCACCGCATTGCCGATGCCGTCGCAGAGGAGCGCACCGGCTTTCACACCACCCGCCATGGGAGCAGAAAGCGAATCCTGACCATTCAGCAGCGTATCCTTGAGCAGAATGCTGTGGCGGGTCGGGATAACCGCCGCCAGCAGACGGAACGCCTGCACACAGGGCATATCAATACCATCCTTCACCGTCACCAGCGTGGCAGGCGCCTCTGCCAGCGCTGCAGCGGCAGCAGCATCGCGCGGGTCAATCTCCACCGGGGCGCAGTCCTCGTAAGAGATTTCCGACATGAAATCCTTCATCACCGCGGGGTCAAGCGCCTTGCAGGCAGACTCCGGCAGCACCACACGCACCGGTTCATTCCAGCCCAGAGTCACGCCGCCGCGGGTAATCACATCGGCCTTGCGCTTGTTGAATTCAAAGGGGTTGAATGCCTCCGGCGCTTCCACCGCAAGCGGGGCAGCAGCCATCACGCCCGGCTGATAGGGAGCAGCCAGCTCAAAACCGGGGGCAATTTCGTACACAGGGTCCTCGGTCAGCGAAACACGCAGCGTATCACCAATGCCATCTGCCAGCAGAGAACCCACGCCCGTGGCGCTCTTGATACGAGCATCCTCGCCCTCGCCAGCCTCCGTCACCCCCAGATGAATCGGGTAGTTCCAATCCAGCCCCTCCTCTGCCAGACGCTTCACCAGCAGGCGGTAGGCCTGAATCATCACCTTCACATTGGAAGACTTCATGGAGAATACCAGCTGGTGGTAATCCAGCTCGCGGGCAATGCGGGCAAATTCCAGCGCGCTTTCCACCATGCCATCCGGCGTATCCCCATAGCGGTTCAGGATGCGGTCAGAGAGGGAACCGTGGTTCGCCCCCAGGCGCATCGCGCGGCCATGTTCCTTGCAGAAAAGCACCAGCGGGGTAAAGGCTGTGCGGATTTTCTCAATTTCCTCCTCGTATTCGTAATCGGTGTAGTCGCGCTCCACAAACTTCTTCTTATCCACGAAGTTGCCGGGATTCACG
>JAFYRS010000051.1 GCA_017546845.1 Akkermansia sp. | reverse complement strand
GCCCGCTTCCAATGTGGTGGCTTTCTGCGACGTGAAGCACAGCATCTATGAATGCCCGATTGACCTGGGCCGCGACAAGGTGGACCGCATCGTGACCGATGTGCTGGGCATCACCGTACCCAAGCCCAAGATGGACGACTGGCAGAAGTTTGTGGGGCGCGTGATTCACCCCTCCCACAGCGTGCGCATCGCCGTGGTGGGTAAGTACATTTCCCTCCAGGACGCCTACAAGTCCATTTACGAGAGCTTTACCCACGCCGGTGCAGCCAACGACTGCCGCGTAGAGGTGGTGCGTGTGGATGCCGAGGCGCTGAGCAACGGCAGCTGCGAGGAAATGATTGGCAAGGTGGACGGCATTCTGGTGCCCGGTGGCTTCGGTGACCGCGGCGTGGAAGGCAAGATCAAGGCCGTGCAGTATGCCCGTGAGAACAACATTCCCTTCCTGGGTATCTGCCTTGGCATGCAGGTGGCCGTCATCGAGTTCGCCCGCAATGTGCTGGGCCATGCCGATGCCAACTCCACCGAGTTCAACAAGGACAGCAAAGCCCCGGTGGTGTGCCTGCAGGAGGAGCAGAAGCACATCGAGAACATGGGTGCCACCATGCGCCTGGGTGCCTATCCGGCCCACATCAAGCCCGGTACCCTCTGCAGCAAGCTCTACGACGGCAAGGAGGTTATCTCCGAACGTCACCGCCACCGCTACGAGTTCAACGCCGACTACCGCGAAGAGGTGGAGAAGGGCGGTATGGTGATTTCTGCTGTGAACGATGAGCACGGTCTGGTGGAAGTAGTGGAGCTTCCCTCCCATCCCTTCTTCATTGCCTGCCAGTACCACCCGGAATTCCAAAGCCGCCCGAACAGCGCACACCCCCTGTTCTCCGGCCTGGTGGCCGCTGCACTGGAATCCCAGCAGGCATAAGAATGAAATAACCTTTACCGGCGGTGGACGGCAATCGTCCGCCGCCGCTTTTTCGTGAAAAGATGATTGATATACTGGTAGTGCTGGCGTATTTCTGCGCCATCTTCGGCATCGGGCTCTATGTTGGCCGCAAGCAGGAAAGCCTGGAAAGCTATGCCCTAGGCAACCGCAATCTGCCCTGGTGGGCCATTCTGGCTTCCATTCTGGCGGCAGAAATCAGCGCGGCCACCTTCCTGGGCGCGCCCGGCGAGGGCTTTGCGCTGCGCAACTTCACCTATGCCCAGCTGGCCATCGGCACCATCCTGGGACGCATCATCGTGGGGCGTCTGTTCCTGAAGCCCTACTACCAGTACAATGTGGTTTCCATTTACGAGTATCTGGAAAAGCGCTTCGGGCTTACCACCCGTCGCTGGGCAAGTGTGACCTTCCTCATCAGCCGCGTGCTGGCCAGCGGTACGCGCCTGTTCTTTGCGGGCATTCTGCTAGTGATTGCCTACATGATGATAACCGGGCAGGACAGCGCCGGGCAGATGGAAACCGTGGTCATCTACATCGCCGCGCTCACCTTCATCACCATTGCCACCGCGGTGTACACCACCTTGGGCGGGCTCAAGGCCGTGGTGTGGACGGATGTGCTCCAGGCCTCCATTCTGGCCATCTCGCTCATCACCACCATCGGCGTGCTGCTGTTCAGTATCAAGGCTGATGGCAGCTGGAGTGCCGCCTGGGAGACTATCTGCCACCACCTGGGCAACAAGGATTACAATCCCTGCGAAATCAAGAACCTGAAGCCCTGGGCCTTCTTCGACAGCGGCATCACGGGCGAGGGCCTGCTGGCCGATATCAGGAATATCCTGGGCAGCGAATACACGCTCTGGAGCGCGGTGCTGGGCTCTACCTTCATCACCATGGCCACCCACGGCACCGACCAGGACATGGTGCAGCGCATGCTGGCCGCCCCCGACAGCAAGAAGGGCGCCCGCGCGGTGATTCTCTCCGGCCTCATGGATATGCCCATTGTGCTGGTGTTCATCTCCTGCGGCATGCTGCTCTTTGTGTACTTCGCCCAGAACGGCATCACCCCGCCGGAGAAACAGATTGAGATTTTCCCCTGGTTCATCATCCATTGCCTGCCGGCGGGCGTGCGCGGCCTGCTGGTGGCAGCCCTGCTGGCCACCGCCATGGGCTCGCTTTCCACGGCGCTGAATGCTCTGGCCACCACAGCTACACGGGATTGGTATGTGGATGTGTTCCGTCCGCAGGCCGGGCAGGGCGAGCAGCTGCGCGCCGTTCGCTGGCTTACGGTGTTCTTTGCGGTGCTGCTCATCGTGGTGGGCGCGGGCACTGCCTGGCTCACCGTCATGGACCCCACCGTGCGCATCCTGCCTATTGCACTTGGCATCTTTGGCTACACATACGGTTCGCTGCTGGGGGTGTTCCTGCTGGGCATGCTTACGAAGAAGCGCGGCTGCGACTCTGGCAATGTGCTGGCTATGCTCTGCGGTTTTGCAGTGGTGATTCTGCTGGAAATCGGCGGACGCCAGGGCTGGATGCCCGCTATCGCCTTTCCCTGGCGCGTGACGGTGGGCACCTTGGCTACCTTTGCCGTGGGCTTCCTTTTCCGAACCCCGGCCGATAAAAAATCGTAAATAGCACTTGTCTTTTTTAATGCATTGTGTATACTGACGCTATGCCGGAAGGAACTGATACCAGTTTTGAAATTCAACGGGATGCATTGAGCGCTGCCATTGTGGAGCTCAACAGCATGAGCCCCTGCGACGGCGTTATCATGACCCGCAGCGGTGAGGTCAAGGTAGGTTATGAAAGTGATGCTGATTTCCTCTGCATGCTGATTCCTGCGGGTGTGCTGGCACGTCAGCTCACTGCAGATGGCCTTTCCTCCTACACCGGTAAAGAACTTAAGAAATGGGCAGATTCCTACGACCTTGCCCCCTTGCAGGAAAAGGTGAACGCCTCCCTTTAACCCCCAACTAGTAGATAATATGATGAAAATAAAATACATGACGATTCTTGCAGCCGCTCTGCTGGCTGTTGGTGTGCCCCAGGCAGAAGCCGCGCCCAAGAAAGGGAAGAAGGCAAAGAAAGCAGTGGAAGAGATGAGTTTTGACATCCTTTCTGATGGCGATGTAGAAGCGGATCGTGCTGCACGCAAGGCTAAGTCTGATGCAGCGGCTGAAGCCCAGGCCGAGCTGGATTCCCGCTCCGCTGAAGAACGCCGCGAGGATAACAAGATGCTCAAGGAGGAGACGAAGTTCTACATTTCCAACCAGAAAAAGACCCTCAAGGTGCTCCGCACGGTGCGCAATGAAAAGAGCGCAGCCAAGGCCGTCAAGCCTTTGGAGAAAATCTACGGTGAGGTCATTGATGAAGAGGCCGCCACTGGCACGGTAACGGCACTGGGTACGGTGAAAATCATGGAAGAAGAGGAAGAGAACCTGCCTGTCCACCAGGCTTCCCGTGCTACCGCCGCTGCACTCAATAAGGCCATCAATATCGAGCTTTCCCGCATATCTGCCATTGGTATTGAGAATAAGAAGTTCAATGCCGTCATCAAGAATATGATTGACCAGCAGAGAAACTGATTGATACAATCTGCGTCCTTTCTTTTGCCCGCCTGTGGAACTCATATCCGCAGGCGGGTTTATTGCTTCCTATGTCTGCTCTTATATGAACGGAGCAGGCAGGGGGGGAGGATGCGGCCGCCACATGTGAGTTGCAGTATCTGCCTCATACTTTGCTCTTGTTTTTATGAGAATCTGTGTTATAGTAGCGCGTATGAAGTACACGGAGAAACTTGCTGCTCGTATTGCGGCTACGCGTTCGGCCCTTTGCGTGGGGCTTGACCCCCGCCCCCAGACAGAGAATATGACCGAGCTGGCTGACTGGCTGCGCAAGGTGGTGGAGGAAACCGCCCCCTATGCCGCTGCCTACAAGCCCAATATCGCTTATTTCGAGGCCATGGGGCTGCCGGGTCTCAAGATGCTGGAGGAACTGCTGCCGGATATGCCCAAGGATATCCCCGTGATTCTGGATGCCAAGCGCGGCGATATCGGCGAGACGCAGAAGTACTACGCCCAGGCCTATTTTGACCGCATGGATGTGGATGCCGTGACGCTTAATCCCTTCATGGGCTATGATATTCTGGAACCCTTCCTTGACCGTCCCGGTAAGGCTGTATATCTGCTGGCTGTGACCACGAACCCCGGTTCGGTGGATGTGGAGCAGCAGGTGCTGGCCAATGGCCGCAAGGTATACCAGCTCGTGGGTGACATGGTGACCCGTTCCATCGCTGAAAACAGTGCTACGGAGGTGGGTATGGTGGTGGGTCTCACCAATGCCAACAGCCAGATTCTCACGGATTTGCCGGATGCTCCGCTTCTGGTGCCGGGCCTGGGTGCCCAGGGTGGTGATCTGTCTGCGCTGACGGGTGGCACGCGTGTGGCTCCGCCTACCATCAATGTTTCCCGCGGTATTCTGTACAAGGACCCCGAACTGAGCTTTGCCGAAAAGGCCGAGAAGTGGGCGAAGCTCATCAGAGAGGCTCTCGCCCTCTGATGGGGTACAAAGTACGAATTACGAAGTACGTGGTGTAAAATCAGCTGCGGCTGCGCCGCAGGGAAATTTTCAATAGTCAATGAAGCAGTATCTCGCATTGCTTGACGATGTGCTTACCAACGGGGTGGGCAAGGAAGACCGCACCGGCACCGGCACCATCGGCGTGTTCGGTCGGCAGATCCGCTGCGATCTGCGCGACGGCTTCCCCTGTCTGACCACCAAGAAGCTGCATCTCCGCTCGATTATTTATGAACTCCTCTGGTTCCTGAAGGGCAGTACCAATGTGCGCTGGCTTCAGGAGCGCGGTGTGAGTATCTGGGACGAGTGGGCCGATGAGAACGGCGACCTGGGCCCGGTGTACGGCAGCCAGTGGCGCGCCTGGCCGGATGGCAAGGGCGGCAGCATTGACCAGATTGCCAGGCTGATTGACAGTCTGAAGAATAATCCCTGGAGCCGGCGCCACCTGGTGAGCGCCTGGAATGTGGCCGAGGTGGACGGCATGGCGCTGCCTCCCTGCCATTGCCTGTTCCAGTTCTGCGTGATTCCGGCGCAGAAGGAGGGCGAGAAGCACGGACTGAGCCTGCAGCTCTACCAGCGCAGCTGCGATTTATTCCTCGGTGTGCCCTTCAATATTGCCAGTTATGCGCTATTGCTCAAGATGGTGGCGCAGGTCTGCGGTTACGAAGCCCGCGAGTTTGTGCACACCTATGGCGATTTGCACCTGTACAAGAACCACCTGGACCAGGCGCGCCTGCAGCTGACCCGCGAACCGCGCAAGCTGCCCACCATGCGTATCAACCCGGAGGTGACGGAGATTGACGGCTTTGATTTCTCCGACTTCACGCTGGAGGAATACGACCCGCATCCGCATATTAAAGCTGCTGTTTCGGTATGAGTCTGAGCTTCACAGGAGTGGTGGCCATGGATGCCGACCGCGCCATCGGGCTGAACAACGGCATCCCCTGGCGCCTGAAGGAAGACATGCAGCTCTTCAAGCGCCTCACCATGGGGCACCCCATCCTCATGGGGCGCAAGACCTGGGAGAGCCTGGGGCGTCCGCTGCCGGGGCGGCAGAACATTGTGCTCACCCGCAACGCTGACTACGCCGCCGATGGGGCAGTGGTGATTACGGATATTGCCCAGCTGGAGCAAATCGAGCTGCAGGACCCGGAAATCATGGTGATTGGCGGCGCGCAGCTCTACGCGCAGATGCTGCCGCTGATGCAGCGCCTGCATGTTTCGGAGGTAGCTGGCAGCCACGCAGCCGATACCTGGTTCCCGGAGTTTGCCCACTACTTTTCCACCCGCACCCCGCAACAGGAATTCGAGGGCTTTACGCACGTTCTCTACGGGAAATGAACGCCACACTGGCTGTTATGCTGTTTCTGCTGGGCCTGTTCGGCTTGGTGCTGTTTCTGTTCACGAGCCTGCGGCAGCATTCGTGCGCCACAGAGGGAACATTGGCCGGGGCTCTGTTCATGCTGATACCCGTGGTGTCGGCTGATTTGCTGTGGCTGCGCTGGGTGTTGGGAATAGCCTGCTTCGTGCTCTGGTTGCTTCTGGCTGCTTATGGGATGAATGAGGGCAATGTGAAAAAACACCGCCATGGAAAACGCCGCTCCAGATGATTTGTGGGAGTTGACTCCGGATGCCTTGGCGTCATTGGCCGCCAGTGGGGATGCTGAGGCTCAACACGTTCTGGGGAATATGCTGGATGTCGTGGTTCACGATGCGCAGGAAGCTGTGAAATGGTGGCAGAAAGCCGCGGCGCAGGGACATGCCGGCGCTATGAATGACCTGGGCGCTGCGTATGAATGTGGCTCCGGGGTGGCTCAGGATGCTGCCGCTGCCTTTGCCTGGTACAGCCGGGCAGCGGCTCTGGGAAATGCGCTGGCCATGGCGAATATCGGGCGGGCGTATGAGCTGGGTATTGGTGTTGAGATGAATGCCGGGCTCATGGTGCAGTGGTATCGGCGTGCGGCGGGCAAAGGTCACAGTGGGGCGCAGTTGAAACTGGGCTGTCTGTATGATGAGGGGGAATTGGTGCCGCAGAATGCAGATGCGGCCGCGCATTTCTACCGCATGGCGGCAGAACAGGGTGAACCGCAGGCGATGTATAATCTGGGCTGTTGCTATGAGCAGGGTGTCGGAATGACAGCGGATGAACAGCAGGCGCTGCGCTGGTATACCCGCGCCTGCGAGGCTGGTGATATGTGGGCGCAGTGGCGCATCGGCCTGGCTCATCTGGATGGTGATTTCGGCTGGCAGCCAGCCCCGGATAAAGCCCGCGAATACTTAACCTTATCGGCTTCTCAGGGCTTTGAGAAGGCTGTCGAATTATTAAGAAAATCCCTGCCGTGAATGATGCTGTCCAGGTATTGGTGCTTGCCGCCGGGGTGAAGCCCTGGGCGCTGGGCGCGTTTGTCTTTCTGCTGGGGCTGGGTGGGCTTGTGTTGCTGGCTTGTTCCGATTGGGAAAAGAGCAGCGGGGAGGAGGGTATTAAATCTGAGCTTCTGGAAGGCGCTTTCTTCCTTTGTGGACTGATGGTCGTGGCACCGCTGCTCATGCTGTTGCCAGAGGATGTGCGCCGGGAAACGCCTGAGTATCTTCTGGTTATCGTGGCTGTTGTGACAGCAGTTGGTGTTCTGGTGGCTATCCATTTCGTGCGGAAGGCTTTGCGCCGCTGGGTGGACGCGCGCCCCTGCAAGCCGCAGCGACAGGGGCGCCCCAGCTCTCCCGGACTTGGGAAACGAGGTAAGAAATTCAGAAACAGGAAATCATGAAAGCGCGAGAACAGCAAGGATGTGTAGCGGGGCAAATGGTGTGGGCTTTGTTTAAGCCTGTTGTGGTCACGGGAATCTCACTGCTCATGCTGCTGATGTGGTGTCTGATGGGGATTCATGGCACCATGCTGGTGAATTACTGGCTGAGTGAGCGTGTGTACCCGGCTGATGCACAGCATGTTGACCCGGCATTGGAGGGTAAGCTGGTGCGGGTGAACGGACCTCTCGTAGCGGTGGATAAGGCGCTGGTCCTGTATGATAATGAAGCGTATCCGGATGCTGTGGAAGTGCAGGGAACCTGCCAGCGGTACGCGGAAAAGGGATTGTCTCTCGGGCAGTGGCAGGTGCAGGGTCTTTATTTGAGAACGCGCTTTCCTTTCGGGTATTTGCATCTCAATTTACCGGGGGTGGAAAGTGTCCGCCGACCCGAAGGATTGGTGTTTGTGTTGAAGTCCGGCGCTGAGGTCACGCTGGTGGGTCGGCAGCGCGCAAACGTGCTGGATATGTCTGAACCCGGAGCCCGCGCGACTCTGGGCAAAGTTTCCCCTCGCTATGCCGGGCACATTGAAAACAGGGGTGGTGATTTTTCTCTGGAGGGGTTCGAGGAGGTGGCCGTGTTTGCCGTGGTGGCATACGCGGGGCTGAGTCTTCTCCTGGGGCTGTGTCTGGGGCGTGTGCGTCTGGGTTGGATTGCGGGTGCATCGGGGCTGGCGGTCATGGTGATTTTAGCAATCGTGTATGCTTGCTGTTGACTCAAAGCGGGCAATCTGGTAAAAATAGTGCATGAAATCGTTGAAACTGATGATGCTGGCCGCCCTGGCGGCGCTTCCGGTGCTGGCTGCTGATGCCAAGCCGGCGGCTCCGCTGAATCTGCGTGTGGGACAGAAACTTGCCCTGGTGCTGGATGGTAATCCCACTACCGGGTATATCTGGCAGCTGAAACCCGCTTTACCAGCCGGAAGCCCGGTGCAGGTGGAGCTCTCCCTTGTCAGGAATGAGGAGGAAAACTGCTGCGGTTTCCCGACTCCCACCACGCTTACGATGACGGGCGTGAAACCCGGCACCCAGCAGGTGCGTGTGGTATATGCACGCCCGTGGGAGAAAGGCAAAGCTCCGGCTCAGGAAAAGTGCTTTGCCGTGACCGTTCTTCCAGCTGAAAAGTGACATAGAAAATCAAATTTGCATCTATTTTAGAACAATTACAATAAATGTCGCACAATCAGCTTGATTTTGTGCGGCATTTCTGTATAGTGGGGATTCCAAAAACAACCATAGAAACGTCTAGTATGAGCGACAAAGTATTATTCTTCGACACCACGCTTCGCGATGGTGAGCAGTGCCCGGGAGCTTCGATGAATCTCCGGCAGAAGCTGGAGGTAGCGCGTCAGCTCGAAAAGCTAGGCGTGGATATCATCGAGGCCGGTTTCCCCTGCATCTCCGATGGCGATTTTGAGGCTGTGTTCACCATTGCGAACACGGTGAAGAAGTGCCGCATTGCAGGTCTTGCCCGCTGCGTGGAGAACGATATCCGCCGCGCCGCTGCCGCCGTGGCTCCCGCAGGCGACCGTGGCCGCATTCACACGTTCCTGGCCACCAGCCCGCTGCACCGCGAGTTCAAGCTCAAGAAGAGTAAGGAAGAAATCATTGAGATGGCCGTGGCTGGTGTGAAGCTGGCCAAGAGCCTGGTGAACGATGTGGAATTCTCAGCCGAGGATGCCAGCCGCACCGAGCATGACTACCTGGCGCAGGTGGTGGAAGCCGTTATCGATGCCGGTGCCACCACGGTGAACCTGCCGGATACTGTGGGCTTCACCACGCCTCAGGAATACATTGCCATGATTGACTATGTGGTCAAGCATGTGAAGAATATCGACAAGGCCGTCATTTCCGTGCACTGCCACAATGACATCGGTCTGGCAGTGGCCAACTCCCTGGCCGCTGTGACAGCCGGAGCCCGTCAGGTGGAAGGCACTATCAACGGCATTGGTGAGCGCGCCGGTAACGCCGCTATCGAGGAAGTGGCCATGGCGCTCTCCACCCGCCCGGAAGCTTTTGGTTTTGCTGCAGGTGAGAAGCCGCACAACCTCGAAACCCGCGAAATCGTGAAGACCAGCCGCGTGGTGGCCAGCATGAGCGGCCTTTCCGTGCAGCGCTCCAAGGCCATCGTGGGTGAAAATGCCTTTGCGCACAGCTCCGGCATCCACCAGCACGGCATCCTGGCCAAGCGTGAAACTTACGAAGTCATCGACCCCGCCGAAGTGGGCTGGGGCGAGACGGAGCTTCCGCTCACCAAACATTCCGGCCGCGCAGCCGTGAAAGCCCGTCTGGAGAAGCTTGGTTATAATCTTTCCGACAGCGAAATCACCCACGTGTTCGAGCGTTTCAAGAAAGTGGGCGATAGCAAGAAGTTCGTGTATGACGATGACCTTGCTTCCCTGGTGAACGATTCGCTGGACACCTGCGACGGCACCTGGAAGATGGTGGATATCCAGTTTGTGGCCGGCTCTGCCGCCCGCCCGACGGCTACCGTGCAGCTGGAGAAGGATGGCAAGATGTACACCGACTGTGCCATCGGCAACGGCCCGGTGAATGCCTGCTTCAAGGCCATTGACCGCATCACGAAGAGCAAGGGCGAGCTGGTGGATTACAACGTGCGTGCCACTTCCATCGGCCAGGACGCCCTGGGCGAGGTGACCGTGAAGGTGCAGTTCGGCAACTGCGAATGCAGCAAGCCGGTTTCCGGCAAGGGTGCAGCCACGGACGTTATCGAGGCTTCAGCCCGAGCCTACCTGAATGCAGTGAACCGCAACATCTCCCTGGCTGCCCTGGCCGCGGCCCAGGCATAAGCCCATGAGTTCAGATTTACCCATTCGCATTATCGTCGGCCTGGGAAACCCAGGCCGCGATTATGCTGAGACCCGGCACAATGTGGGCTTCATGGTGCTGGACCGCCTGGCGCGCCGCTTCGGGGCGGAGTGGAAGCTCGATAAAGCCCGCAAGGGTGAGCTGGCCGCGGGGCCGGGAGTGCTGCTCATCAAGCCCCAGACCTTCATGAATTGTAGTGGCGAATGCGTGGGCCCCATCATGCGCTACTACAAATTCGAGCCCGAGCAGGTGCTGGTCATCTACGATGATATTTCGTTTCCCGTGGGCACCATGCGCCTGCGCTCCAGTGGCTCTGCCGGCGGGCACAATGGCATGAAGTCCCTTATTGCCCACCTCGGGGGTGAGAAATTCCCGCGTATCCGCGTGGGCATCGGCGCGCCGGGGCAGAAGGAAATGGTGGGCCATGTGCTGGGCCGGTTTGCTCCCGATGAACGCCCGCTGCTGGAGGATTGCCTCGCCAAAGCCGAAGAGGCCACGGTGATGATGATGCGCGAGGGCTTCCAGGCTGCGGCTAACAAATTCAATGTAAAAAAAGAAAAGAAGCCGCGCAGGAAGCCGGAACAGGCGGAATCATCCGACTCTGCTTCCCAGACAGAAAATCCAGCTGGTCAGTTTGCGATAAAATAAAAATTGCTATTGCGGCGGGAGTGGTATAGAATGAGGGTATGAGACGCTCCCCTATACCCGGATTGGTACTGGCAGATGGCTGGCTGGCACCGTTTGAACGCGAAATCAAGGGCCGCATGAGGCTGTTTGATGCCCAGCTGGAGCGTATCTGCCGCCGCCATGGCTCGCTGATGGAGTTTGCCGGGGCGTATGCGCGCATGGGCTTCAACCGCGATGCAGAGACGGGGGAATGGGTGTACCGCGAGTGGGCTCCCGGGGCGCGCCAGTTGTACCTGATTGGCGATTTCAATTTCTGGAACCGCGAGGCAGACCCGATGACCCGCGATGCCAACGGCGTGTGGGAGCTGCGTCTGCCAGCCGATGCGTTGAAGCATGGACAGCATGTGAAGGTGCATGTGGTGGGGGCGGACAATGTACACAAGGACCGCATGCCTGCCTGGATCCGCTATACGGCGCAGGATGCCGCTACCTTTGATTACAGCGGGGTTATCTGGGAACCTGCCGCTCCTTACCAGTGGAAGCACACGCGCTGGAATCCGGCGAATGTGAAGACTCCGTTCATTTATGAGACGCATGTGGGCATGGCGGGCGAGGAAGGGCGTATTCACAGCTACCGCGAGTTTGCTGATGCTGTGCTGCCTCGCGTGGCGAAGCTGGGATACAACGTGGTGCAGATGATGGCCATTCAGGAGCATCCGTATTATGGCTCATTCGGCTACCATGTGTCCTCCTTCTTTGCTCCCTGCAACCGCTTCGGCACCCCAGAGGATTTGAAGTATCTCATCGACACGGCGCATGGGCTGGGTATTGCGGTGCTGCTGGATGTGGTGCATTCGCACGCGGTGAAGAATATGGCCGAGGGGCTGAATAATTTTGACGGTTCCGGCGGGCAGTATTTCTGCGCGGGCGAGCGCGACAGTATGCACCCGGACTGGGACAGCTGCCTGTTTGACTACGGCAAGGAGGAAGTGTTGCAATTCCTGCTCAGCAACCTGCGCTGGTGGCTGGAGGAGTTCCACTTCGACGGCTTCCGCTTCGATGGCGTGACCAGCATGCTCTACCTGCACCACGGGCATGAGCCGTTCACAGAGCTGGGCTGTTACTTCAACACACAGGTGAACCTGAGCGCGGTGACCTATCTGCAACTGGCGGCAACGCTGGTGCAGCAGGTGTGCCCGGGTGCCTTTGCGATTGCAGAGGATATGAGCGGCATGCCGGGGTTGTGTCGTCCGGTGGATGAGGGTGGCTTCGGATTTACGCACCGCCTGGCCATGGGCCTGCCGGATTACTGGATTAAGCTGCTCAAGGAGAAGAAGGATGAGGATTGGAGCGTGGGCGATATCTGGTACACGCTCATCAACCGCCGCTATGGCGAGGCAAACATTGCCTATGCTGAAAGCCATGACCAGGCGCTGGTGGGGGATAAGACGATTGCGTTCCGCCTCATGGATGCCGAGATGTATACCCACATGAGCTGCGATTTGCCCAGTGTCATCATTGACCGCGGCATGGCGCTGCACAAGATGATTCGTCTGGCCACTCTGGCCGCCGGTGGCGAGGGCTGGCTCAATTTCATGGGCAATGAGTTCGGACATCCGGAGTGGATTGATTTCCCCCGCGAGGGCAATGGCAATTCGTACCAGTACTGCCGCCGCCAGTGGAGTCTGGTGGATAACAAGCTGCTGCGCTACCGGTTCCTGAATGAGTTTGACCGCGCCATGGTGGAGCTGGCCAAGCGCCGCGAGCTGCTGGCTGCGCCGCCCGCCCGCCCGCTGAACATGGACGAGGAGAACCAGGTGATGGCTTTTGAACGCGGGGGCTTGCTCTTCGTGTTCAACTGGAGCGGCACGCGTGCCATCCCGGATTACAAGCTCCCCGCGCCTAAGGCAGGGGAATGGAAGGTTGTGCTGGATTCGGATGACGCCCGCTTTGGTGGCTTTGCGCGTCAGGACCACAGCGTACACCATTTCACGGATAAGAACCAGCAGCTTTCGCTGTACCTGCTGCCGCGCACCGTGATGGTGCTGGCACCGGCGTACATGTCCCAGAGCACCCTGCACAGCGGGCTCATGAGAGGCTGAATATTCCTTTTCTTATGCTGGACTTTCTCTTTGACCTGATTGGCGAGTTTCTGGCGCATGTGCTGGGGCATCTGCGCTGGTGGGTGGTTCTTCTTATCATCCTGGTGGTCGCGTTGATTATCTTGTGTTGTGTGGTATGATTGTGCCTTTCATCATCAGTATTGTTACCGCGCTGCTCTGCTGCGGCTGTCTGGGGTTTTTCTTCTGGCAGATGGGGCAGGTGCTGGCGGGGGATACGGGCTGGGCAGATGCATCGTACCCTCTTGTGCTTTCGCAGATGGGAGTGTTGTTTTTCGGGGTTTTTGCCATAGGAACATGGAAGTATTACAGGGATCAGTCAACGGAATCCAGGCCGCTTACTTATATGATTTTTGCCTTGTTCCTGGAAGTGGCGTTGCTGCTGGGTGCCAAAACAGGTATTGATATCCATGACCGCATCGTCCTGCTGGATGAGGGGGTGGAGACCCAGGCCGTCATTACAGGTCGCAAACGCTCCGGACGTTCGAGCAAGCCTCTCTACCAGTTCACCACTGCCGATGGCCGGAAAATCAAGGGGTCAATCAGTTTTGAAATGTCGCTTTCTCTGCCGGTTGGGGAGAATGTGCACTATTCTGTCCGCTCGAATGATGTCACCTACCGCATCGGGTCGACCGTCCCCGTACTTTACATGCCCCATGACCCGGAGCGCCATGTAGTGTGGACTTTTGGCGAGGTATGGTGTGCTCCGTTCCTGATGGGTGTGCTCAGCCTGGCGTTGATGGGGGTGACGGGCTTTCAGATATACAAAATGCGCAAACGCCCGGCCGGGCGCTCCCGCCGTTTCTCGCGCAGGCGCCGGCGGTGAGCTTATTGGTGTTGACATGCTCTAAATCATTTGCTAGGATTCACCTATGACCATTCGTCGATTTTTGTATCTGTTCATGCTGGCAGCATTTGTAGGCTGCGTAGGTTTAACTCCCGCACTGGCTCAGGAGGAGGCGGAGGAGCTCATGGAAGAATCCACGCCTAAGAAGAAGAAAGGCAAGAAGAGTAAAAAAAGTAAAAAGGGAGATAAGAAATCCAAGAAGAAGGCCAGCAAGAACAGCGAAGAGCAGGTAGAAGAAGAATCTGATGCTGAAGCAGAGGAGAAGAAGGGCCCTTCAAAGCCTGCTGTGGTGGAGGCGATGGAGAAGTTCAAGATTCTGAACGGCAAGCCGAATCTGAAGGCTGATTACTATATTTACCTGTGCTCTGCCAGCTGGTGCGGTTATTGCCAGGCCTGCATGCCCGTGGCCATGGAGCAGTATAAGAAGATGAAGGCCAGCCGCAAGGTGGAGCTGATTATCATTGGTGGCGACAAGACCGAGAAAGAAGCCGTTGATTATTTGAAGAAGTACAAATCCAAGAACGCCTGCATCATGTTCTCTGCCTTGCAGGCCACGCAGTTCCAGGGGCTGCCCGGCGTGGGTATGCCTGGTTTCCCCTCCATCAGCGTGGTGGATAAGGACGGTAAGATGATTAAGAATGTCATTGGAGCCAGCCAGGTGAAAGAGGTCCTGACCAACTGGCGCGAGCTGACTATCGGCAAGAAATAGTCGTGGACGGTATGAAGATATCGAAATTCTGGAAACGCCTGGGGATTGCTCTGGGCGTTTTCCTTTCTGTTTCAGTTGTGACGCTGGTGGCCTGTGCATACTGGCTGCTGGGCTGGAGCCGGCTCTCCCGGCCGGAGTTTCACTCCAGTTGGAATGAGCAGCAGAAAGCAGATTTGATGGAGATGGATCAATTCTTTTGCCGGAATGATTCCGCCCGCCGTTTGCTTTTCTATCATGCATTGGAGAAAGGAACGCTCAAAAAGGAAGGGTGGCGCTCCGGTCTGGATGCCCTGTTGTATTACCGGAAGGTGTTCAAGCCCATGCGGGAAGCCTTCTTTGAAACAATCTCCACGGGGCGGGGCGATGTCCGCACACCAGATGGAATGCCCGTGGCGGCCTATGCGATGCGCTTGCAGAAGAGAGCCCTGGTCAAGGAACTGGTGCAGCGCGGGTGTAATCCTGCAACGCCGTATGATGCATGGGATGCGCCGACCTGGATGCTGCCACAGCCGTCTGACAAATCTAATCTGCTGACGGATGCTCTGGCTGTCAATAGCGTCTATTTCGATACGGAACAGAATCCTGCGGATGTGGAGCAGATGCTGGATTTTCTGGCGCAGCATGGGGCAGGTGTTTCGCAACTGCCCAGTGTGCCTCTGGCGTGTCTCAATGCCTGCGTGTGGGCAGAGGAAGATGGAGGGGCGGCTCTGGCATGGCTCATCCGCCATGGTGTTCACGTTGATGATAAGATGCAGGCGATTCTGAAGCAGGAATACTGCCGCACCACCAGGGAAGCCTTGCTGCGGGAAGGTCTGTTGCCTGCGGAAAATACAGCAGAATAGACCTTTAGGCTTGTCTTTGGCTTCTGATTGCGGCATAATGAGACCACGGCGCGCGTGGGTGCCGTAAGGAAAAACGAAATCGCAACCCCTCAGAGGAGCCATGATTCGCATATACACGCAGACGGAGAATGGGATATCCCGCACGGTGGGCCTGGATGAACAGGAAAACCGCCGCGGGGATGTGTTCTGGATTGATTTGCTGACTCCGGATGCTGAGGAACTAAGGTTTGCCGAATCCCTTTGCAGCATCGAAATGCCCACCAAGGATGAAATGCGCGAAATTGAGGCTACCTCCCGATTGTATTGCGAGGACGGCGGGCGTTTCATGACCACCACGGTGCTCTCCCGCGTGGAAACCGATGAGCCCATCATTTCGGAAATCACCTTCATTCTCAAGAGCAAGCTGCTCATCACCATCCGCCACACGGATTCGTATTCGTTCCGCATGTTCTCGCAGCAGTTGCTGCGCATGAGCCAGACCAACCGCGACCTCGTGTTCATTGGTCTGCTGGAATCGCTTGTCGATCGCCAGGCTGACGTGCTGGAACGCTTCGGTACGGATCTGGATACGCTTTCCAAGAAAGTGTTCGGCACGCACCACACCCGCCGCAAACAGAAGGTGGAAGACCCGGATACTGATGACCTGCGCGATGCGCTGGAAGAACTGGGCCGCGTGGGTGACCTTATCACCCGCCAGCGAGATGCCCTGGTGAACCTGCTGCGCCTCATCACCTACGCCGGTAACGAGGAAAGCTGCATCGGCGAGGATAACCTCTACATGCCCCTGCGTTCTGTTTCCCGAGACGTGAACTCCCTTTCGGAATACGCCGCCTTCCTTTCCAACAAGATTAATTTCATGCTCGATGCCGTGCTGGGGCTCATCAACATTGAGCAGAACGATATTTTCAAGGTGTTCACCATCATGAGCGTGGTATTCCTGCCGCCCACCCTCATAGCCAGCATGTTCGGCATGAACTTCAAGTTCATGCCCTTCCTGAACACAGACTGGGGCGTGTGGTTATCGCTGGTGCTCATGGTGCTTTCCGGCGCGTTGCCCCTCATCATCTTCAAAATCAAACGCTACATCTGACCATGATTCCCATTCGCAAGGTTGTTACACCGGACCAGGAGATTTACAAGGCCGATATCCTCATCGAGGCTCTGCCGTATCTGCAGGCATACCGTGACCAGACTATCCTCATCAAGTTTGGCGGTTCTGCCATGGATAACCCCGACCTCGTGAAGTCGCTCATGCGCGACATCGTGGTGATGGAAACCATGGGGCTGAATCCCGTGGTGGTGCACGGCGGCGGCAAGGCTATTTCCAAGGCCATGGCCGATGCCGGACTGGAGGCCCGCTTTGTGAATGGTCTGCGCGTGACCACGCCGGAGGCCATCGATATCGTGGAGCGCACCCTGAGCGGCACCATCAACCCCGGTCTGGTGGAAATGATGCGTGCCCACGGTGGCAAGGCTGTGGGTATTCCCGGCACGAATGTGTTTGTGGGTGAGAAGATTATGGAACGCGATGCCGATGGGAATCCCGTAGATATCGGCATGGTGGGCAATGTGATTGGCTGCCAGCTTTCCCGCGTGAAGGAAGCGCTTTCCCTGCAGCTCACCCCGGTAATTTCTCCGCTGGCCCGCGAGCTGGGCACAAATCATTCTCTGAATGTGAATGCAGACCTTGCAGCAGCCGCTCTTGCCCGCGAGCTCAAGCCGGTGAAGCTGGTTTACATTTCGGATGTGCCCGGTCTCATGAACGACCCGAAGGACCCGAGCACCATCATCCAGAGTATCAACCGCAAGGAAGCGTTCGAACTCATCGAGCAGGGGATTATCTCCGGCGGCATGATTCCCAAGGTGAAGAGCGCGGTGGATGCACTCAACGCCGGTGTGCGCAAGGTGCACTTCATTGATGGGCGTCTGCGCCACACCCTGCTGCTCGAAATCTTTACCCCCGAGGGTATTGGTACCGAGATTGTGCGCGAACAACGTTAAGTCTTTCCGGCCGTGAATCCTCCAGCATCCATCGGCATTTTTTCGCCAACGCGCAGCGCAGCTTGTCTGCTGGCGCTGCAGCAGTTGATGGATGCCTGCGCTGCCGCCGGGCTGCACGCCTATGAGATGGGGCGCAATACGGAGAATGACCCCGTGCTGGGGCGGCCGGAGCTCATCCTCTGCCTGGGGGGTGATGGCACCATTCTTTCCTCGGCATTGAGCGCCAGCAGCAGCGGAGCCATCATCGGCGGTATCAATATGGGGCACCTGGGTTTCCTCAGTGCCTGCGGACGCGAGGAGATAGAGCTACTGGTACAGGCTCTGGTAGATGGCAGCTACGAGGTGGACGAACGCGCCATGCTCGAAGTGCGCAAGTTTGATGCCGCCGGGCAGGAAGCCGAGCGGCGGTTTTATGCGCTCAATGAACTTTCGCTGACTCGTGCGCAGACAGGCAAGATGATTGATGTGGATGTGGAGCTGGATGGCAAGTTGCTCAACCGCTACCATGCAGACGGTATCCTGGTGGCTACGCCCACCGGCTCCACGGCATATTCCATGTCGGCCGGGGGCCCGCTCATGTGGCCGACGGCCGGGGTGACCTGCCTGACCCCCATCTGCCCGCATAGCCTCACCAGCCGCCCCATTGTTCTGCCGGATGCTGTGGAAATCACGCTGCGCCCGCGCGAACGCCGAGGCCGCGCCGGTGAATCGCTTATTTTCTCGCTGGATGGCCGCAACACCTATCCCATTTCTCTGAATGAGACCCTGAGGGTCAGCAAGGCTCCGCTGCCGCTGCGTCTGCTGAACCTGCCCGGCAGTGACTATGCCGCCCGCCTGCGCGCCAAATTGCGCTGGTAATGGGTGGAACGCTTAATCCCGTCCGCTCCGCAGGAGCGGAGTCCATTGGGGAACCTGCGCGCGTCTGTGGTATATAAGGAAAGCCGACCGTTAATTCTGGCGGCGGGAGGGAAGCAGCAGCAGGGTGAGCTGGAGCATCCACCCGAAGGGCGGCAGCAGGAACATGAGCGCGCAGATGAGCAGTTTCGGCCAGAGGGCAAAGCCGATGTCATTCAAGCGCCGCCAGACTGCCCCCAGGAAAAAGGAAACAAGCAGCAACTGGACGGATACGCCGAGCGCTACGCCACCTGCTATTTCGACCGGCAGGCTTTCTTTGCCGAGAAAGAGCAAATTCGCAATTGTGGCCAGAAAAGGCCAGAATTTGGGCAGTAGGTAAACCCAGAGCCAGTAAACAAGAAAATCGCGGCGGCTAAGGCGGCCACGGAAATTGTAGAGTCTGGCAAGGGGGTGGTTCATTTACACAATCAGCATGCAATCACCGTAGGAGAAGAATCGGTAACGCTGTTCCACCGCCTGGCGGTAGGCTTCCATGATGAGCTCCTTGCCTGCAAAGGCGCATACGAGCATGATGAGCGTGCTTTGCGGCAGGTGGAAGTTGGTGAGCAGGGCGCCCACGGTCTTGAATTCATAGCCGGGGTAGATGAAGATATCGGTATCACCGCAGGTGGCGGGCAGGGGGGAGCCGTGGCGCGTGGCCAGGGTTTCCAGCACGCGCACACTGGTGGTGCCCACGGCTACCACGCGCTTTGCCGCGGCAATGGCATCTGCCGTGTCCTGCGGCATCACGAAACTTTCCCGGTGCATGTGGTGGTCTGCCACGTTTTCCACTTTGACCGGGCGGAAGGTTCCCACGCCCACATGCAGGGTCACAAAGCTGTGCGGCAGCGCGCCGAGGATTTCCGGGGTGAAGTGCAGCCCGGCGGTGGGGGCGGCAATGGCGCCTTCATGTTCTGCGTAGATGGTCTGGTAGCGTTCCTTGTCTGCCGGTTCGCTTTCGCGGTTCATGTAGTGCGGCAGAGCGAGACGGCCATATACCTCCGGGTCCACGAATTTATCCCAGCGGATGTAGCGGTAGCCTTCGTCATCAATGCTTTCGACCGTGCCGGTGGCATCGCCCACCTGCACAGTGCGGCCCACTTTCATCTTCTTACCGGGGCGCACCAGACATTTCCACACCAGCTCCTGCGCCAGTCCGGCGCGCACGAGTTCGATTCCACCATCATTGCTGAAATAGCGTGCGGGCACTACCTTCGTGTTGTTGAGCACAAAGTGGTCACCGGGCTGCACGTATTCCAGAATATCATGGAAGGAACGGTGCTCGATAAGCCCGGTGTCGCGGTGCACGACCAGCATGCGGCTGGCGGCGCGATCCGCCAGCGGGCGGTCGGCAATCAGCTCTTCAGGCAGGTGGTAATCGAAATCGATGGTGCGCATGGGCGGACTGAAAGGAATCAGCAGGGGAAGATGGAGATGCGGCGCAGCACTTCTTCGCGGCCGAGGGTCTGCATGACCACATCGATGCCGGGTCCTGCGTGGCAGCCGGTGAGGGCCATGCGCAGCGGGAACATCATGGCACCCACCTTCACTCCGTTGGCCTTGGTCAGCGGCTTCACAATCTGGAACGCGGCCTCGCCGCTCCACTCAGGCAGCTGGCTGGCTTCTGCCACAAAGAGATCGAGCATCTCGCGGGCGTTCTCCTGCAGCTTGGCCATGGATTCCTCCTCGTACTCGAGCACCTGCACCCACTTGACCCAGGCGGGTGTTTCGCTGAGCAGCTGCACCTTGGTCTGCACAGAGGGAAGCACCTCGCGCAGCTGGGGGGTATCCTCCAGACCCGCCTTGGTGCAGAACGGGAGGGCAAGCTCCACGAATTTCTTCGGTTCCAGGCGCATGATGTGCTGCTGGTTCATCCACTTGCACTTGGTGATGTCGAACTTGGCGGCGGCGCGGTTCACGTTCTCCAGGGAGAAGAGGTTGATGAGCTCGTCCTTGGAGAATACCTCGGTATCGCACTTGGGACTCCAGCCGAGCAGGGCGATGAAGTTCACCACGGCATCCGGCAGGAAGCCTTCCTCCGGGTAGTTGCCCAGCTGGGCGCCTACGTCGCGCTTGCTCATCTTGGAGCCGTCCGGGTTCTGAATCAGCGGGATGTGGGCATACACGGGTGGCTCTACGCCGAAGGCGTCAAAGAGCTGCAGGTGCTTGAAGGTATTCATGATGTGGTCTTCGCCGCGGATGACATGGGTAATCTTCATCTCGATATCATCCACCACGTTCACCAGGTGGAAGATGTAGGAGCCGTCGGTGCGCTTGACCACCATGTCCGGGTTGATATCCACGTTGTTATAGTCCACGGAGATATCGCCGCACACCATATCGTGCAGGGTCATCACGCCCTCGCGCTTGAAGCGGAAACGCCACACCGTGCCCTCGCTGGTGCCGGGGATTTCATCGCCGTTCTTGTCGCGCTTGTTGGGGGCAGGGCATTCGTACACGCGGCCCATGTCCACGAGCTTCTGGAAGTAGCGGTCGTAGATGTCCTTGCGCTGGCTCTGGAAGTAGGGGGCAAATGCGCCGCCCTTGCCTTCTCCTTCATCCCAGTCGAGCCCCAGCCAGCTCATGCCGGTGAAGATGGCCTTCATGGCATCTTCCACATGGCGTTCCTGGTCGGTGTCTTCAATGCGCAGCACGAAAGTGCCACCCATCTTGCGGGTGAAAAGGTAGTTGAACAGAGCGGTACGGGCACCACCGATGTGCAGGTATCCGGTGGGCGATGGAGCAAAGCGTGTGCGTACGTGCGTTGACATGCGCGCCTTATACACCTAATCAGGCGTTTTTTCAAGCCTAAACCAACGGCTTGCTGACAGTTTGCCCCTATTTGGTACAGGGGCAGACTGCCAGCAGGTAGCTGGAGGCTTATTCGGTGGTCTGCAGCTTCATTTCACCGCAGGCCTGCTTGAGCAGCCAGGGGCGTCCGCCGGACTGAGCCGGGTAGATGTCGTGGTACTCTATCTTGTTACCGGAGAAATCCACATCCTCAGCCGAAATGGCGGAGAGCAGGGGAACCCGGTGGGTGATGAAGTGGTTGCCGGTGATGCGGACGTTGCGGTGGTATTTCTGCACTTGTTTTTCCGGCTGGCGCACTTCGGGGCAGATGGCGATGAGAGCATCGGTGAACTGGTAGAGACCGGTGAGACCGTGGCGGAACACGTTGCCCTGGATAAGCACATCCTGGCAGGCTCCGCTTTCATACCAGCCCTGGGCATCACCTGCCAGCAGAATAGCAGAGCCGTGGGTGTGGTCGAAGTGATTGCCGATGACGCGCACGGGTCTGGGCGTGGTAAAGAGCGCGCCGCGGGCGCGGTTGTGGCGAATGGTGTTTCCGCTGAAATCAACACTGGGATGCCAGTCGGCGTTCTCGATGGCATCTCCCGCGCCGATGCCGGTCGGAACATCCTCGGTGAGTGTCACGCGCACATGGCGGGGGTCGATGACTTCAACGCTTGCCACCTGGCGGAGCTGGGGATTGAGTTCCAGCGTGGGGCCGTGGATGAACTGGAGCTGCTCACCGGGTTCCATGACTTCGAAGCCGTAGGCCTGCCCGTGCATGTAGCGGGCGATGAACGTGCGCGGAGATTCCACCTTCTGAATGCCGAGACAGGTGGCATGTACGTTGATGGCATCGTCCATCATGGCTTCGTAGGTGGCACCCTGCACGCTGATGTAGCCGCGGCAGTTGGAGAAGTGGGTGGCATCTGCCGCGGTGGTGTGCATGCGCCCACGGGCGCGGATGCAGCCGCCGCCCCGGATGGTGATGTCCTCGCTGCGCTGGGCAATGAGGGCCATTCCCTGGCTGTCATGGAAGACAACGTTGTTCAGCGTGGTACGCTTCGCCCTGTAGAGCAGCATGCCGGGATGCGGGCGGTAGTAGGTGCGCATGACGAGCGTCTGCCCCACCGAAAGCCCCTTGTGGGTGGCATCCTCGGCAAAGAGGACTCGGTTGCCAGGCAGTTGCTCTGCGGCGGCGTACCAGGCCATGTCGCCGGATTTGCCGGTGGGTACCATGCGGCCGTCGGCTTCAAAGGCGAGGACGCAATGCAGTGCGTCCTTGCGCCCGTTGTTGGTGAGCAGGAATTTGCCGTTCTCGACGGTGTAGCGGCTGGCCGGGCTCATTTCCAGTGTTGTCTTGCCATTGGTGATATCAACGATGCGGCCTTCTGAGGAGAACGGTTCGGCGTAGTCAATGCTCAGGTTGTTGATGGTGACATCGCAGCTGTCCTGGATGACGATGGGCAGCATGAGTCCGTGAAAGATGAAACGGGCTCCGTTGCCGTTGATTTCCAATGATTGCATGCCGGTGAGTGGCAGGGCTACGGCGTGCTTCGGCTGCTGGTCGTGGTTAGATATATATAACTGCATGTCG
The DNA here is from genome assembly GCA_017546845.1 of Akkermansia sp. GTDB lineage: Bacteria > Verrucomicrobiota > Verrucomicrobiia > Verrucomicrobiales > Akkermansiaceae > Akkermansia. Next base: position 57,142 of record JAFYRS010000051.1, on the reverse strand, counting down.
CGCGCACTGGCCTGGTGGAAGTGGTATTCCCCCGGTTCCAGATTGATGGCGCTGGCGTTTTTCTCGCGGGCTGCATCAAGCAGGCTGAGCATGGCGGCGCCGCAGTCTTTCCCGCCAGGGCAGACACCGTAATCTGCCGCATTGAGTTCAATGGCCATAGCAGCAGGAACCGCCATTGTCGATATAATGGCGGCTGACATGAGGGGATGGAAGGTATGGTTCTTATACACAGTTAGCTCCTTGTTCTATGAGGGCTTTGAGGGTGATTCCGCTCAGATAATCCTTAATGACCTGGTGCAGACCCTCCCAGACCGGGATGGTCAGGCAGGTCCTACGGATGGGACATTCGTTTTCCTCCATGGCCAGACAGTGCACCGGGGCAAGACCGCCTTCTGCACAGCTGAGAATTTCATAAATGGGGTATTCCTCCGGCTTGCGGGTGAGCTGGTAGCCGCCGGCTTTGCCGCGCAGGCTTTGCACCAGTTTATCACGCAGCAGCATGGACATGATGCTTTCCATGTACTTAGGGGTGATGTTCTGGCGCTCGGAAATTTCACGCAAAGCCACGGGGCCCAGGTCGTCATTCTGTGCCAGGTCTAACATGATTCGCAGGGCATAGCGGCCCTTGGTGGATATTCTCATCATAGGCGTGTCTATATATTATATTAACATGCATAACGCGTCAAGGATAAAAGATACTTTTCCGATAGGAAAAACCAGGCATTAAGAAGCGCGCCCGGTAGCCGGGCGCCCCGAAACTGATTCAGGACGGTAAGCGGTGGCGGTTAAGCCAGGGCTTCCGTGACACGCGTGATAACCTCGCGCAGGCTGGAATCAACGCGGAGCTTTTCCTCGATGGTGCGCATGGCATGCAGCACCGTGCCGTGGTCGCGGCCGCCGAAAGCTTCGCCGATGTCCTGCAGTGAGCAGCCGGTGTGCTGGCGGGCCAGGAACATGGCCAGCTGGCGGGGGTGGGCAATGGCTGCTGTACGGCGGCGGCCATTGATGTCTTCCACTCGCAGGCCGAATTCGCTGGCCACGCGCTGCTGGATGTCTGCAATGGAGATGCCGCCGGAGGCAGAACGCTTGTTCATGAGGTCTGCCAAGTTCTCGCGCAGGAACGCGATGCTGGGGCAGGCGTTGCTGAAGGAAGCAATGGTGCTGGTGCGGATGAGTGCGCCTTCGAGTGCGCGCACAGACTGGGTGATGTTGCGGGCCAGGAACTGCACCACTTCATCGCTGAGGAGGTTCTGCTTCCACTTGAGCATCTTCTGGCGGAGGATGGCCATGCGCATCTCATAGCAGGGAGCGGTAAGCTCTACCGTCATGCCCTGGGAGAAGCGGGTCTTGAGGCGGTCATCCATGTTGGTAATCTGGCTGGCGGGGCAGTCTGCGGAGAGTACGATCTGCTTGCCGGACTCAAAAAGCGCATTGAAGGTGTGGAAGAACTCCTCCTGTGTCCTGTCTGCCCGGGCCATGAACTGCACATCATCGATGAGCAGAACGTCTACCTTGCGGTATTTCCTGCGGAATACCTCAAGCGCATCGCCGCGCTTGCGGATGGCTTCGATATACGCATTGGTGAACTGCTCGCTGGTGACATAGAGCACCTGCACATTCTCACGGCGGGCGCGCAGCGCATTGCCAATGGCATGCAGCAGGTGGGTCTTGCCCATGCCCGAGTTGCCGTAGATAAACAGCGGGTTGAAGACGCGTTCGTCGGAGTTCACCAGTGCCTGAGCCGCGGCAAAGGCAAAGTGGTTGCTGGAGCCGACCACGTAGTTCTCAAAAGTATAATCCTCATTCAGATTGCTCTGCAGCTTGGTGACGCGGGGGCTGCGGGTGGCGCGGCGCGGTGCTGCTGCGGCACTTGCAACCTTGGCTGACGGGGCAGGGCAGGGGAGCGTAATTTCCTCTGTCTGAATCTTCTGGCTGCCGGCCTCTACAAATTCCAACTCGCGCGTTGCCTGCAGCACGTTGCAGGCAGCTGTTTCTATATATTCGCTGTAATTGAGCTCAAGCCATGCAAGCATGAGCCCCTCGGGATACTCGATAATAAGTCTGGTGCCGGTGTCTTCCACCAGGCGAAGCCCGGAGATGAAATCGATGGCATACCCGTCCGCCTGCCCATGGGTGCGCAGATTCTCCATAATCTGCTCCCAGAGGGCTTCACTCTCCTTTTTTCCCTTTTCCATCGTTTTACGTTCCGTCTTGTTTCGTAGGTCTGATTCTTGCTGCGTTCCTCTCGCTCGGGAGGTGCGGGGTGCAATATGCCACTACTCGCCCTTCAGAAAAAGATTTTTTTGCGCCCCGGTTCATCATTCCGTCCCGAAAGCGGTGTTCCATGAGCGTTCCACAGCAATTTATTTTTTTGACAGCTGGGGATTCTCTTTGTTAAGTTTTCTTGATATTTTTGCAAAGCTGTGACGCGGGGATGAAGGTGCGCGTAGAACGTAGGTGTCTAAATTGTGCAATGAACTAATACTTAGTACAGTGAAGTATTTAATTTGCTTTTAGGAACGATAAAAAAGAGAGCTTTGAAGGCTCTCTTTAAGGGTTAGAAACAAGGCTGTTATGCGCTAAAATGCTGCCAGCCGGAGACGATGTTTGAGCTTTGAAAGGGGAGCAATTTCCCGATGTGTCGCAAGTCATTTGCAAATGGTGAACTTGCAAGCTTTTGCGCCTGTTCGGGAGGGAAGGTGAGGAGCAGTTCATAGTCCTCTCCGTGTGAAACAGCGTCTTCCACGGAGAACCCGGGGCGGCAAGGAAGGGCGGATTCGTCTATTTCAAAACCGCAGTTACTCGCAGCCGCAAGGCGTGGCAGGTCCGAACCGAGGCCATCGGAGAGGTCCATCATCGCAGAAGGGCGGATTCCGGCCTTCAGGAGACCTCTGGCGAGCTCCACACGCGGTTCGAAGTCCAGATGCCACCCTGTGGGGAAAGAGCCGCCCAGGAGGCCTGAAACGAAAATCTGGTCGCCAGGTTTACCACCGGAGCGCAGAACCGCCTGTCCTCGCTCCACGCGCCCGGTGAGGGCAACATTGATGACCAGCCCGTCATACGGCAGGCCAGAGGTTTCTCCACCAGCGAGGGAAATGCCGAATTGGCGGGCGAGAGCCCCCATTCCCCGGTAAATGCCCTCGAGCAGGCGGACCGGGCGGGAACGGTGGCAAAGCACCGTGATGAGCGCATGCTCCGGCAGCCCCCCCATGGCGGCAATGTCAGAGACGGCTCTGGCCAGAGCCTTGCGACCGATGCGTTCCGGCTCTGTATCAGGAGTGAAGTGCAGTCCTTCGACCACCACATCCGTTTTCAGTAAGGTATCCCATTGGTCATCGCGCGCCACGACGGCACAATCATCGCCCGGTCCGGTAAGGAGAGAATCATTGACAGGAAGATGCCGCAGCAGACGCTTGAGGATGGCGTTTTCGCCAAGTTCGGCTAATATGGTATCGGGCATAAGAAGAGAAGGGTGACACTGGTGGCGTTGAACAGCATGTGAAGCGCTATGGGCAGCCAGAGAGAACGTGCCTTTTCGTATGCGTAGCACTGCATGATGCCAAAAATGGTGAGTTGCACCACCTGGGCAAGTGAGGTATGGATAGCCCCGAAGAGGATGCCTGAGGCCAGTGCTGCCAGGAACGGAGATGAATACTGGCGCAGGATGTTGTACAGGCAGCCGCGGAAGCAGCATTCCTCGGTGATGGGGGCAACGATGACCGCCATGAACGCGAGCGTGATTTTAACACTCAGCGAGCTGTGCTGCATGTATTCCACTACATTCTGCTGAGCCGGGCAGCCCGTGGTCTGGATGAGCCAGTCATTGAACCCGGAAACCTGCAGCACAGCAGCAGGGATGAACAGCAGCACCAACCCCGCAATGCACCACAGGGCTTTGCGTGCCAGGGTGGTTTTCTCTCCCCGCTGCGAGGGCTGTGCAAAATAAACGATGATGAGTGGCAGGTAAAGCAGAACCTGCAATGCACTGCTGAGAAGCAGGCCTGGCAGCGCCACGTCATTGAGTTGCTGCTCACCGGGCATCATGCATTCCGCGATGGCAGACATCCCGAAGGTAATCAGGAAGAATGCTGTGTAGAACTTGGTAAATACCCCGGGGAAACCTGACCCAGGAAAGACGGGTACGGGCGGTAATGAGTGTTTGCTGCGTTGGATGAGCGCGCCAGCAGCACCAAGAGCCAGGCAGAACGTGAGAGACCCGGCCAGAATGGTAATGATGAGTTGTGTGTGGAATGGCATGGTGTTTGATTTATTCAGATGTGTAGGCAACAGCCCCGCAATAGCCGGGCATGGGGGTGAAGAGATGTATGGCGGGGGCTGGTGAAAACTGGCAGATGATGCGCCCGTGGCTGTAGATGAAAGGATAATTCAACGCGTTCCACATGGTATCTCCGGCGTGTTTTACCAGCGCTTCAGCGGCGCACCAGCAAGCGTAAAACTCATCTTGCGGACAGCCGCGCTCCATGAATCCGCGCAGCTGCTCCGGGCTCATGAAACGCGCCGCCAGTCTGGAAAAGGCCCTGGGCCTCAGCCGCTCCACATCCACCCCGATGGGCAGATGGTGAAAAGCCAGGCAGAGGCAATCTCCCGAATGGCTGATGTTGAACGGCTGGGCGGCATATTCGGGTTTCCCCTGTGGTCCGTATGAGAAACGGATTTCCTGCGGAGGAGAGGGACAACGGCGCGAGAGCTCCTGCCGCAGCAGAGTGCGGATGAGCGCATAGCGTTTGCCGCGCAAGACTGCCTGCTCCTGTTCCTCGGGCGGGAACAGGCTGGTGTCGACCAGCGATTCAGGCAACGCGGCCATGTTGTACACAAGGTAATCCATTCAGATGGGGATGATGCGGATGGAGTTGGTGGTCGTATCGTACACTCCGATTGTGGGCGGATTCTGGCGCCCGTATACCTCGCCGGGATTGGCGAGTAGTGTGTTGCCTGCATACAGGACTTCCGGTGTGTGCGTGTGTCCGTAAAAAACGGCATCGTATTGCCCGGACGAGGCGGTCTGCGCAGCTTGCCAGGGCAGGTGGCAGAAGTAGATGCGGCGGGAATCCAGCACCATATCGGCATGAGAGCCGTGCAGGGTGGTCTGCGGCCATTGTTCCGCCATGCGGGCAAAGCTCTTTATCTCGTATTCATTGTTACCGAAAACGAGGTCAATGGGGTGTGGCCATTCTTCCCGCAAGGTGGTAAAGGTCGATGCTTCAGCCATATCACCCATGAAAAGCAGATGCCTGCACCCCTGCTCCTGCGCTGCGTGCAAGGCAAGCAGCAGGTTGGTGGTGTGGTCGTGAATATCTGATAGCAGGGCAACAAGCATGGTGGTTAAAATTGCCTTTCTACAGTAAAAACAGGTGAGAGCCGGACAGGATGATGCAGCGTTTCACCCCATGGGCTGGTGGTCATTGCAGCATCGGCCCCCATGTACCAGATGAGCTTGCCGGGTTTCGTTTCTTCAAACAAAACCGGCTGCCCCTGTTCGTTGATGTACCCGCAGAAACGGGGCGCAACGCGGAGGAGGGTCCCGAGGTTCCGTTGCAGTTCCGCCGTAAAGTTGCATTTGCGGTGTTTGTGGAACCAATGGGCAAATTTACGTTCGGCTGAGGTATGCAGGGGGCTTGAGTACAACCAGCAGTTGCCGTTCAATTCTATGCCGACCTCTGCCCGGAGAGCATCGAATTCCTCTATAATCTGGCGCATGGCCGGGGCAAAGCGCAGCCCGCTGAGGATAGGTTCGGCTGCGCCTGCATTAGCCTGCACCAGATGGTGGAATACGTATGCTCTTGCCAGTGCTGGAATGTGCGCTCCTTCTATGTGGAAAACCTTGGTAAGCAGGCTGGGAAGGTTCGCCGTGGTGAGAAAAAGGCTGCGCTTATCAAGCCCCAGCTCAAAGCACAACGGCCGCGGATCTATTTCCCGGCTGACGATAGCATGCGGATTATGCCATTCCTCTGTCTGATTCTCCTGCATGGTGCGCATCGGGTCCAGCGGTGAACGCACAATACAGGCCCGGCCGGCGCGCAGTTCTGGTAGTTTTTCAGCATAGGCCTGCTTGTTTTCTGCAGTGTCAGTCAGCTCGTACATCCGGGTTCTGAGCGCTGTGTTTGAGGTGAGTTCCTCAAGCAGAAGCAATTGTTCCCGCGTGGCAGGAAATTCCTGACTGAAAGTCGCGCCATTCTCCAGCAGGCTTTTGCGGGAGGCTTGCAAGAGCCCGGGGCGGAGGTTCTGGCCATGTTCCTGCATCATACCGCGGACGGTGTCTTCTTCTGGTATTTGCTGAAGAACCTCCAGCAATTCGATAGCTGGCGCGTAATGCCGGGGCTTCATCTCTGCCAGAAATGCCCGGTAGGTTGCGTAATCATGCGCAGCGGGAAGCAGGAACAACAACCGTTGCAGAGCCTTGATTTCCTGTTTCAGGCTGGTTAAGGCTTCATATTCGTCGAGCAACGGCTTTATATCATCAGTTGTTATACCAAGTGTTTCGCCTGCATCTTCAAACAGCAGCAAGCGCTGCTGCAGAAATTTGCAGCGGGTTTCCACAGTGCGCAAATCCGCCTCCACCTGCCCACTGAGTGCTTCCCGGTCGGGAACAGGGGCTAACAGTTCCTTGACCTGTTCCATGCGTTGCTGGTTGAGCGCGGCCTGTTCTGCCTGGCATAGCGCCGCCCACCGCTGTTGTAATTCCTTTGCATGATGGCACGGCAGTTTCAACATTCGTTCAATTTCTGCACGGCGGCGTACACCCTGGCTCACCACGCTTTCCTTACCGCTTTCGATGGTGCAGAGAATGCTGTCGAGTTCCTTTGACCGGTTGTATGCTGCCTTGATATGCGCCCGCAGGCGCTCTGCGCCAGAGCTCACGTTGCGGCACAATGTGCGGTTAAGCCCGGTATCGTGCACGGCTAATAACTGCCTGGCCGAATCAATGCTGGTGGTCTCGCAATCGCATACCTGGTGTAGGGCTGTTGCAGCATATTCAGCCCTGTCTTTCATATAATAATAACACCCGGCGGCACCCATGAGCAATATAAGGAAGATACCGGCGATGCCGTATGGCTTGCTTCTGCTGTTGCGGTGGCGGTTCAGCTCGCGCATGATTCCCTGGTTGAGCTGCCGTAGTGTTTTGGTGTCTGCCTCACTGAGGATATGCTGCAGCTCGCGCTGGAGATAATGCAGCCGCTTACTCAGTTGCCTGAGTGCCCGCGGTGCAGATTCTCCCAACATGCCCGGCGTTGAGCGATACCCGGTAAGTATCTCCTGCAGTTCATCGCTGGCTTTTTCTTCAAATGTATAGGGCCTCCCGGTAAGATGGCGGGTCAGTTCTTCCCGGGCTCTGGAATGATTCGGATTTTGCCGCAGTGTTTCCTGTAGCAGTTGCAGAGCCTCTGTTCTCCGACCGCTGCTGCTCAGTTGCCGGAGTTTATGGAGAAAGGGGTCTGTGCGGCGGCGTCGCATGAATCATTTTGTGTTTTGAAGGTCGAACTCCCACACGAGCTCGCCGTCTTCGTTCTGGTAGATGCTGCGGAGCATGAGAGCCGGCCGCTTCTTGCCGGCCTCTTCAAAATGTTGTTTTTCCTGTTCATAGACAGACAGCAGGGAACGGCTGAACATCCTGCAGATGCCTGCAAGAATGGAATCCTGTATGCCTTCCTTATCCAGCTCTGTGCTGATGGTCGAACGCACGCGTCTGCCGCGTAAGGAGTTTGAAGATGCTTCTTTTGGGGTTGGTATGAGGGCTTTTTGATTCGGAAGAATTTTCTGAAGCTCGGCGTTGAATGCAGGAACGCTCAGAAGTTTGAAATAGCCCTGGTGCAGCTTGCGCCGGGCAGAAGATGCAAGCTGCTTGTTCTTCAGAGAAGAGATGATATAGTAGAGGTCTGCCAGAGCCGGAGTCCCGGACGGTGCGTTTTTCAGCCCGCAGCAGGGTGCATTGGCGATGCGTTCAAATGAGGTTTTCAGTTTTTGGGGTATGGCTGGGGAGTGTTCAATCTCGCAGCGCAGGGTCGATAAGTTATCCGTTTCTCGAATCACTCTGGTGTTCCGGCAGGTAAAGGAACTGTTGGAATCCTGCGTTATGCTGATGATGTTGTGCGCTTGTAATACCGGGAGATTGATGCTGAACTGGTGTTTGCTGACCAGTTTCCTGCTGGTAACCCAGGGAAAATCTTTCTTTGCCTTTTTCCCGATGAGTTCCAGCCTGGGCTTATTTGACCCAACGAGCCTGATGTCTGAAGGCTCGATGTTGAAGTCAATCGTGGGGGCCTCCGGGAGCGATATTTCTTTGCCTTCAGGAATCGGGATGCCGAATTCCGGAGCCAGGATGATATTGGTGTAGTAATTCTCTGATTTCGGCACAGGGAACGAAAGTACTGCAAATCCTTTCTCGCAGCGAATAAACCGCAACTTACCGTTGCGCACGCCAATGATGACTTCAGGGAGAGAGGTTTCTTTCCCTTCCTTATGGCTGGGCGTTAAACGGTATTCTCCATTGTTCCCGGTGGCGGAAATATGCAGCCGGTAGCCATTTTCGCTTAATTCAAGACGCTGGGATGGCTGCAGGCTGTCTCCTTTCTGGAGGGGTGAGACAACGAAGTGACCTGCTGTAATAGTTAACGGCAGCTGAGTGAGCGCCTGCGCCAGCGGCTCGGGGACGGGATTCCCACAGCGCGCCGTTTGCGGCATAAGCGAAACACGTCCGACAGGCTGTGGCTCTTCTGCCTCTGATTCCGGCGTTGTATCCGCCGTAGCCAGCAATGGAGGGGGAGGCTCTGTCTGCTGTTCGCGGCGAGACGCAAAGGCTTGAAGCGCCGGCGATTCAAAAACCCTGGCAATTACCGGCTCGGAAAGTTGAAGCCGGAGCCATTCTTCCACTTGTTCAGAATCAAACTTTTTCTGCCATTCCTCAGGAGTCTTGCCATAGATGGCTTCGCGTATATATAGCTCCGCCAGAGCCTTGTCGTCCACCCCCAGCAGGCGGGCGCATTCGCAAATGCGCTTGAGCCCGGCGGCGTGATTTGCTTCTGCTGTGCCGGCTTGCCTGATGAGATGCGCACATTCAGTAAGCCATACATGCTCTGCGCTTTCACCATGGAGCTCTGAGAGCTCCTGCATGAGCCGCTCCGTGGAATCGTGGTCATAGGTTGCGCTGAGCATGGTGGAGAGAAGAAGCACGGGGTTGTGCTCCTGCGGCATGCTGGATACCGGAGCCGCATAATCCTGCTGTCCAGAGGCGGCAGTATAGGTGTATCCCTGCCAGGCGGCAAGTGCTGCACAGCATGTGACGCAGACCGAGGCTGCCACCAGTTTCTTTTTTACCGGAGATGCAGAAATGGGGATGTCAAAAAGTGTCCAATCCGGTTCTTCTGTGTAGTGGTAGTGAGAGGTGCTGCGCGCCAGTGTTTTCACAAAGTTGCCGCCGGGTGCGCCAGAGTCCGGTGAGAGCGCAAGGCTGGGCGGTGGGGTTATCGGAAGTTCCAGTTCCGAACTGATATGCAATACCGGATGCCCGGTACGAGCTGCACGCTGTATCCAGGGGGAATCAGCGGGGACCATGATACGTAAGGTCTCGGCAAACGAGTCGCTTTCGTCTGCTGCGGTGGTGAAGGTGAAGCCCCAGCCCCGCGTGTGAGACAACCAGTCGCTTTCGTGCAGAAGCGCCATTATCTCCACCTGCTTCATGGGCTCATGAAGCACCACGAGGCTCTCTTTATGAAACGGAGCCGTGTAAAATGCCCGCGCGTTGGCTTTATGGCCGGTATGGCGTTTCCAGGTGGGCTGGGCCGTCGCATCGGGTTGGGCCTCCGGCTGCAGCTGCGGTTCTTCGTGCAGATATCTGGGGGCTTGCTCCCACTTGCTGACCCAGAACCCGGTCTTGTGCAGAGCCAGACAAATACCGGCGGGTGTGAGGCGCTGGGGCAGGCTGAGGAGTTGCGCCACTTCCTGCTGGGAAAACACCAGGTGATGCGCCGTGTGGCACGCGCGGCCACTATAGTCTGCACCGGCTGCCTGCACACAGCTGAGCACATGCCAGGATTGCCCGCAGGCAGAGAGTATCCGGTAGCTGAATTGCAGTTGTTCTGTGCTGTTTTTCAGCACACTGATGCCAGCCAGCTGCCTGTATAAAGCAACGGGCATATCCTCCGTGCGCGCCACGGTTCCGTAGCCTGAGGCTCCGGAATCCAACAGATGGGGTGAGCTGGTGTGGATGAGCTGGAATGACATAGGAATCAGCTATGCGAACTGGGGATGAGAGAGGGAGAAGCGTTGTGCAGCACCCAGAGCAGAGGTTCAGCAACCCGAACGGGACGCACGCTTCCTGAGGCCGGGCCAATCAGCACCGTGCCGCTGCGTTCATCCATGAATTCGACCGGGGATTCGCCCAGTGCACTGGCTGCAAAATAGCGCACATTGGAGGAAATGGCCTCGGCGCTGGAGCAGATATGCGGGGCAATGTTGAAGATGAATTGGCGCAGGCGGGTGGAGTTGATGTCAATGTGCTCCGGCATGAACATGCCGTTGCGCACGGCGGGGAGCAGCGCCTCCGGCCCCAGCAGGTATTTCCAGGTATCGCATTTCCCGATGATGATGGCAAGCGGAACTTGCAGCTTTTCCGACGGGGGGAGATTCAGGCGGGTGCGGAGGCGCATCTCTGATTCTGCCAGAAGCAGAGCCTGGCGGCCGGGACGGTACAGATTGTTGCGTAACTGGGGGTCTGTGCTTTCCTGGAGCAAGCGGCGGAATCCGGGATTGGCTGTGGGGTCGAACAGGAACAGGATGCCGGAGGCCACCGAGAGATGCTGGCTTCCGGGTGTGAGTGCCGTATCGCTGCCTGGCTGGAAATCTTCACCGGCGTTATCATACAGCACAATGGAGTGAGTCTCGGCGTCCTTGTTCAGATTATAGATAAAGGGACGCGGCATGTTGACCTGCATGCCTTGTTTCCAGATTTTCTGATACAGCCGCCCATGCATGTGCGTTTTGGCCAGGTAGGCTTCCTGTGGCGTCTGGGCGCTGAATAAGCGCATGCGCATTTCGTTGAGCGGCTCATTGGTGACCGGATCTGCATCCCGGAACGGCATGCCGAATTCCCTCGGGAACAGGGTTTCCAGTTCACTGACCATGGAGGTCAGGAAATAACTTTTGCCGGCTGCCGGCACACCTACCAGAGAAATGATGTGCTGGTGCGTTTCCGTGAAGAACGGCGGTAGCTTGCAGTGGCAATGCGGGCATGCGTATTCATTGCAGGAGACGCCCATGGAATCCAGCGGCAACCCGCTGGGATTCCATCGCTCCGGAAGGAAGCGGCGCATGGCGTGCTCGCCGAGCTTTTCATCGCCCATCAGCTCAGGGTGGCTTGCTATGCTCAGAATTTCTGCCGGACGGAACAATTCCCAGCAGTTCGGGCAGCGCAATTCACTGGGAGAGGTGACCATGCCGACATTTTCCTCAATCTGAGTTTCTGCCGTGCTGGCCGCATATTCAGCGACGCTTACAATATCCCGCAACAGGAAGGCGCAATGCTCCAGCCCCTGGAAGGTGGCCAGGACATCCCCTGGTAGTTCGGGGGCGACCATGGGCAAATCTGTAAGGGAATACGGCCCGTACCATTCCGCGGCGGAGGGATTGTACAAATACCAGATGGTGGGTACATACTGGCTGAAATCCGGGCGTGAGGAGTCAGTGCCATACCAGCAGATAAAGCAACCGCCGGACAAGACAAACAGATACATGCGCTCCGGGTGAATGACAACGTCTGTTGATATGACAACGCCGTTGAGGGAATAACTGCTTACATGCCCATGAGGGAAGAAGCGGCAGACGTTGTCCCGCTGCGCAAAGGAACCACCGTTATCTGACTTCATGCGCAGGCGGAACGTGTTTTTCTCTCCTGCGCCGATGGTCATGAAATTGCCATCCGATGCACGGAGTTTTCCGCTCAGACAATCATATATGTAGAGTTGCTTGTTCATGCCCGGGTGATTTCTTGCCCCATTATACCCGCTGGTGCACTTGCAGTCAAGGAAAGAGCTCCGATAACAGAACAGCTATGAATTATCCCTGTCATGATGGGTTGAAGCATGCCTGTCTTTGTGTTAGTATACGCGCATGCAGACGGCATATACCAAGGAAGAATTGAGCGCCACACTGGCTCCATTGCGAGGGCGTCGACTTGTGCTTGTCCCTACCATGGGTGCGTTGCACGAAGGCCACGCCTCTCTGCTTCGCCAGGCTCGTGAGTTGGCGGGCGAGGAGGGTGCAGTAGTGGCCAGTGTCTTTCTGAACCCCGTGCAGTTTGATAATGCAGGCGATTTGGCCACATACCCGAAAACGCCTGCTCAGGACTTGGAGCTCTGTGATGCGTGCGGGGTGGATGTGGTATTTATGCCTTCTCCGGACACGATGTACTGCAATGACCGTTCCATCACCATGGAAGAAACGCATCTCTCCACGGTGCTCTGCGGTGCGAGCCGCCCGGGGCACTTTGCCGGGGTGTGCCTGGTGGTGTGCAAGTTGTTCAACCTGGTGCAGCCCACGGATGCTGTTTTCGGCAAGAAAGACTACCAGCAGCTGGCTATTCTGCGCCGCATGGTGAGAGACCTGGACATCCCCATCCAGATTCATGGTGCCGAAATCGTACGCGATGCCGATGGTCTGGCTCTTTCGAGCCGCAATGTGCGTCTCACGCCCGAGCACCGCGCCGCGGCTCCGTCCATACGCCGCACGCTGCTGGCCGCGCGTGAAGCGTATGCCGCAGGCCAGGCTGCAGGTGACATCTGCGCGGCAGTCAAGCGCGAACTGGAGCAGATTCCCGGCGTGCGTTGTGATTATGCCGAACTGGTTGATGCCGAGACGCTGCACGAACTTACGAACCCGCACAGGCTGGCTCTGCTGGCAGTGGCCGCATGGTTTGGCGAGGTGCGACTTATTGATAATATCGAACTTTCCCGCTCATGATTCAGGCGTATAATCTCCACCGTTCCTATACCATAGCCAAGAAGCAGATTGAGGTGCTGCACGGCCTGGATTTGCAGATTCGCCGTGGTGAAAAGGTGTTTTTGTGCGGCCCCAGTGGTGCAGGCAAGACCACGCTCATGTACACGCTGGCTGGGCTGGAGCCACCTCAACAGGGTAAAGTGGTGATAGACGGGGAAGATATCTATGCGCTTTCCCTGCGCCGCCGTGCCTTGTTCCGCAACAAGATGATGGGCTTTATCTTCCAGAACTACATGCTCATGCCGGAGCTGACTGCGCTGGAAAACGCTTCGCTTGCCACCGCCGTAGCTGGCACAGAGGCCACAGAGCGAGTCAAAAATCTGCTGGAGCGTGTAGGGCTTGCAGACCGCATGGACCACTTGCCCAATGAGCTTTCCGGCGGCGAGCAGCAACGCGTGGCCATTGCCCGTGCGCTCGCGCATGACCCCGCCATCATCTTTGCGGATGAGCCTACCGGTAATCTGGATTCCCGCAATGGTGGACAGATTCTGGAGCTGCTCTTCGGACTGGCAGAGGAGGGTGGGAAGACTCTGGTGACGGTGACTCATGATGCTGAGATTGCCGCCCGAGGCGACCGCACGCTGATTATCCGCGACGGCGTTGTGGCCGATGTGCACTGATTTCGTTTTTTTGTTGTTTTACAGATGACGAAAAGGCCGCAGTGTTGACACTGCGGCCTTTTCGTAGATGCGGTAAATGTATCTTACTTGGCGATAATTGACTGCCAGTTCAGCAGAGTAGCGCCATGCCCATTGTGAAGCACTTTACCCTCTGCGTTTACAATAACAACATTGGGGATGCTTCTGGGAGGGGTTAAACCGGGCAGCTCAAGCTTGGAATAACGGAGATTGTACAGAACTGAGGGGAACTCAGCATTGTATTTTTTGACGTAATTTGCACCAAGCTGGGGTGTGGGGTCACAGCACAGCAGAATGATTTCACCACCAGCGGCTTTGATGGCTGGGTACTGCTCTACCACCTTGGGCATGATGGCACGGCAGGGACCGCACCAGGATGCGGAGCTGAGATACACATAGAAGCTGGCGTCCTTGGCTGGACGGGCATCGGTGAGGTAGGTCAGTTCCTGGAGCTTGGCGGGAACGGCTGCAAGTGCAGGGGCGGCCTCTGTCTGGGCAGGAGAAATATGGCTCAGCAGACCAATGGATGCGAGACTGAATAAGATGGCTTTCATATGATGATTCACGGAAAGGGGGTGTTTATGCGCGAATGATGTAGTTTTCCTTGCGGGGCTTAGGGGCTACGGTGCCGCCTTCTGCCTCGTAGCCCAGAATGCAGACCGCCAGTCCGACCATGTGTTCACCAAGCCCCCAGGATGCCTTGATTTCCGGCCCACCCGGCAACTCGAACATCTGACGCCCACGGTTAATCCAGCAGGAGCCCAGGCCCACTGCGTGCGCTGCATTCAGAAGGTTAGCCATAATCATGCAGGCGTCTTCGTGCCCAGTGGTGCAGGTGGTATCTTCAAATACAACCACCGCGGTGGGTGCGCCGTAGAAGGGGTCCCGGTTAGTGCCCCAGACCTGTGCATTCAGCGCAGAAAGCTGGGCAAGCAGGGCGGGGTCCTGCACAACAACCATCACGGGACTCTGCTTCCCGTGCCCGGTGGGTGCGTAGGTGGCGGCTTCCAGTACAGCGTTCAGCTGTTCCTCTGCCACTTGCTCCGTGGTATACTTGCGGCAGCTCCGGCGGGTTTTTAAATCGATGAGAGTGTCTTGCATGTTGTCTGAGTATTCGTTTTATTCTTCAGGCATAGAGTCACGCTGCCCATGCATTCTAGCAGTAGTTGTACTTCTAGTCAACCCAGAACTACATAAACGAATAGGCATCGATATCGAGCGAAATCACCACACCCTCACCGCAGTTCATGGCGGCAATCTCCCTGCTGCAGATATCGGAAAGAATTCGTGCGCCGGGGGCTTTCAGGGTGCATTGGTAGCGGAACTGCCCGTATGCTTTGGCCAGTGGTGCCGGGAGCGGAGTGCTGAGCTGAACTTGTGGCGGTAATGCAGCCAGCAGGTGCTTGTGAAGGGTTTCCATGGCGAGCGCAGCCAGCTCTTCCTGTTCACTACGAGCCGTTATCACCGCCATGTGGCAGTATGGCGGAAAGTTCATGTGCTGGCGCAGTTCCAGTTCTGTTTCTGCAAAACCATCAGTATCATGCCGGCGGGCAAACTGGATGGCAGCCGCTTGCGGATTGTAGGTCTGAATGATGACCTCGCCATCTAAATCGCCACGGCCTGCGCGGCCTGCAACCTGCGTGAGCAGCTGGAAAGTGCGTTCGGCGGCTCGAGGGTCAGGGATATTGAGCCCTAGATCTGCATTGAGCACCCCCACGAGCGTGACTCCCGGGAAATCCAGTCCCTTGGATATCATCTGGGTTCCCAGCAGAATATCGGTCCGGTGCGCGCGGAAATCGGCCAGAATGTCACGCAGGGCATTCTTGCGTGTCGTTACATCGGCATCAACGCGTTGCATGCGCGCCTGCGGGAAACAGCGCCGCAGCACAGCTTCTACCTTCTGCGTTCCGTATCCCTCCAAGGTGATGTTGGCCGTGTGGCATTCCGGGCAACGGTTAGGCACCATCTGGCGGTAGCCGCAGATATGGCATACCAGCCTGTTTTCTGTGGCGTGGTAGGTCATGGGCAGGGCGCAGTGTTCACAGTTGGCGGTGTAGCCGCATTCGGGGCATTGGAGCGCCCTGGCAAAGCCTCGCCGGTTGAGGAGAAGGATGACTTGCTCTCCCTTGGTCAGGCGTTCATCTATCGCCATGCGGAGACGCTCTGAAAGAATGCCGAGATTGCGCTTATCCTTGGGCTCGCTGCGCATGTCGAGCACGCGGGTGAGGGGCAGGCGCTGGCCGTCTGCGCGTTTGTCCATGCGCAGCATGGTATATTTACCTTGCTGTACATTATATAACGATTCGAGAGAGGGCGTGGCAGAGCCGAGCACGATGGATGCACCCTCCAGTTTGGCTCGCAGCACGGCGAGGTCGCGTCCGTGATAGCGCGGGCTGTTTTCCTGTTTGTAGGAGGAATCGTGTTCTTCATCAACGATGATGAGCCCGAGGTTCTGCACCGGCGCAAATACGGCAGAGCGCGGGCCAATGGCAATGCGGGCTTTCCCGCGGTGAATAGCGTGCCATTCATCAAAGCGCTCACCATCGCTCATGGCGCTGTGCAGAATGGCCACGCTTCCCGGGGCGTTGGCAAAGCGGCCTTTGAAGCGCGCCATGGTCTGCGGCGTCAGTGAGATTTCCGGCACGAGGATGAGCACGCCCTTGCCTTGCTCCATGGCGCGCTGGGCAGCCTGGAGGTACACTTCGGTCTTGCCGCTGCCGGTCACGCCTTGCAGGAGGATGGGTTGAGTCCCGCCGGAGTCGAACACCGAGTTGATATATTGAAGGGCCGCGGCTTGTTCTTCATTGAGTTGCAGGGCTGAGGTGGGGGCGAACACTTCTGCGCCTGCCGGGTCGCGGTGGACGGCTTCTTCCTCAATTCTCACATAGCCTGCCTTTTCAAGCGCCCGGCAGGGCGCAAGAGCAGGGGATCCGCCTAAGTCCACCAACGGTTCACGCTTGTCTGCGCTGGCATGCAGATAACGCAGAATGGCAGCCTGGCGTGGGGCCCGGCGGTTTATCTTGTTCAGGGTGTCATCATCCGGCCAGTCCTGCAGCACCACCACTTTGCGGGTCTTTTCCTCGTGGCGCTCCTGGCGCACAGGTTCCGGGACAATGCAGCGAATCATCTGCTCAACAGGGACGGCGTAGTAACGCGCTGCCCATTCTGCCAGATCCATGAGCGCCGGGGAAACCACCGGTTCCTCATTGACCAGTCTGCGCAGCGGGCGCAGGCGTCCCGCCCATTCCGGCTCAGGCTGCACCAGCGCCAGCACCGTGCCCGTGGCGCTGCGTGCACGCAGGGGTACTTCCACACGGCTGCCCCGGGTCACGCCCTGCATTCCTGCCGGAATCGCGTAATCCAGCACCATATCATTAAGCCCGTCTACCAGTACACGGGCGGCGGGCTGGGGTGCAGGCAGTTCTTCAAATAGCTCCTGCATGGCAAAGTCGCGTGGCATATTCAGGCTTCGGCTTCCTCTTTGGAGAGGATGTGCACCACCACCTTGATACCGGCTTTTTCGCCAGCCGCTTTGGCGAGCGAGCGAATGGCAGATGCCGTCATGCCGTTGCGGCCAATGACTCTGGCCACATCTGCCTGCTCCAGCACAAGGCGGAAACGCAGCATATCCCCGGCAGGGGTGGCTGCTACCCGCAGCTCGGCATTCTCGGGATGACGAATCAGCGGAGAAACCGCGGCGAGCAGATATTTTCCTATGGATTCTGTAAGCTGGGGCATCATATCTGGCTCATACTTTACTGAATGTGCCGGTTGCTGTCAAGTGTCTATCGCGTCCGCCCCGCCACAGTGCCGAATTGTTATTCTAACCCCTTGTATGGTAGATGGGTAGGGTTTAATATGCCTGTATATGAAACTCCCGACTACAGCCCTGGCCCTGCGTGATATTGACTTATTGTTCCGCCCCTTTACGCACCGGAAGATTCAGCTGCCGACGCGGCTCGTCATGGCTCCCATGCTGCGTTTATTTGCAGATGAGGGGATGCCTACGGTTGAAATGCAGCTGTATTACAGCCGGCGGGCGGCGCAGGAACTGGGGCTGATTATCTCGGAACCCGTGGCGGTGAATGCCTCCGCTTCGCTGGATGAAGGAATGGCGCATTTTTATGGCGGAGCCGCCCTGCGTGCGTGGAAAGGAATCTGCCGCGCAGTGCACAGGACCGGGTGCAAGATGGCACCGCTGCTCTTTCATGCGGGAATGTTGCATCCCGGTGAAGAGGCTGTTGGTCCTTCGGGGATAGACCCGGGAAGCCTGCAACAGCGTGGGGAGGCAATGAATAAAGAGAGAATCAGGAACATTGCCTTCGATTTCTCGCGGGCGGCGGCTTCTGCGCGCCTGCTGGGCTTTGATGCGGTGGTTGTGGATGGTGCAGGCCTGGTGGAGCAGTTCCTGCGTCCGGAAACCAATCACAGGCATGATGAATATGGCGGTGATATCGTATCGCGTGCACGCTTTGCCTGCGAGCTAGTGCATGCTGTCCGCAAGGCAGTGGGTAGCCGCTTCCCCATTCTTTTCCGTCTGCCGGAGCATTGCGCGGATTCACCCCAGGAGCTGGAGCAACTGGTTTCAGCGTTGTGCGCTGCCGGGGTGGATATTTTTGCCTGTGTGGGGGCAACGGTTCATTTTCCGGCATTTGCCGGCAGTCCGTTGAATATGGCCTGCTGGGTAAGGATGCTCTCCCAGCGCCCTGTGATTGCGGAAGGCGGGGTAGGGTTGCGGGCTGACAGTCTGCAGCAGCTGGCGCGCAGCCTGGTGGCCCGGGAATTTGATTTAGTCGCCGTGGGCCGGGCTCTTCTGGCTGATGCGGAGTGGGGACGAAAGGTGCGCCTGTCCAGAGAGGAAAGCATTGCACCTTTCCACCCCGGGGCTGTGCTGCATTTGTTTTGACGCAAAGATGCGCTGTCTGCAAGGCTTGCAGGCAGCGCACCGCTGAAGGGGTATGAACGTGGGGTTAGTTACCCATCTTGTCATAATGATCAATCATGCCGTAAATCTCACGCACATCGCGGCGGGAGTTACGGCCAATGATGAAAGCAGCCACAATGAGGCAGACAGCACCGCCTAAGGGTGCCCATTTTGCGAGTTCTTTCATATTTTGTTTTTAGGTTGGGTCTTCGTTTTGCGGCGGCGGGAAACCGAGCCTTCGAAATCTTCAGGCGGGGCGTCGGGCTCCAGGCGTCCATCCTCCGTCAGCTGGAAGGGGAACTCGATAATGCCATCGCGGGTGATGTAGGGGAATGCGGCTTCAGGGTCGGCGCCGTTTTCAAGCGCTTCCATGGCATTGCGGCAACCGCCGATGAAGAAATCAGCCAGCTGAAGGCCGCGGTCTACAGCATCCTTGAGCTTTTTGAGCTGCTCGCGCGCATTCTCCATCATCTCCAGTCGCTTGGGAAGCGTGGAAACGCCTTCAATGGTGACATCCATGAATGCCTTGATTTGCGGCAGGGTCATGCCAGCCTGTTTCATGCACAACACACCCAGCAGACAGCCAATGCTGGCCTCACCATACACCCGGCGTCCGGATTCGGTTCGCTCCACATAACGCAGCAACCCTTCTTTTTCGTAGTAACGCAGTGTGTGTATGGAAAGCCCTGTTTTGCGGGATAATGCTGAAATGCTATATTTCATGGCTTTTTAAGATGAGACGCGAACGCGGCATTCTTGCATATTTCTAGAGCGTGGTCAAGCATAATGTGTGATGCTTTCAGCAGGATTTCGTTCAAACAGCGGAGAAAAATAATGCCACGCGCGCTAGATGATTGACTTTCTGGTGTAATCTGGCAGAATATCAGCAGAACGATATGAGTACATACGGATATTACCGTCTGGCTGCTGCGGTTCCACAGGTGCGCGTGGCAGATGTGGATTTTAACACGGAAAAGCTGGTGGCTGCTGCACAGGAGGCCGCCGGAGGTGGTGCTTCGGTAGTGGTATTTCCGGAGCTGAGCCTGACCTCTGCCAGCTGTGCCGATTTGTTCAGCCAGCCGCGCCTGCTCAAAGCAGCCGAATCGGCCTTGTGCCGCTTTGCAGAAGAGACCTCGGAACTCCCCCTGGTTTCTGTGGTAGGCCTGCCGGTGATGCTGGATGACATGCTTTTCAACGTAGCTGCAGTAGTGCAGGGCGGTTTTGTGCGCGGCTTTGTACCCAAAAGCATCATTCCCGATAAGCGGGAGAGCTATGAGCGCCGCCAGTTTTCACCTGCCGGCATGCTGACCCGCACAGAGGTAAGCCTTTTTGGTAATTTCTTTAATGTTCCTATCGGCACAGACCTGGTTTTCGACGCCGGAAATGATTTGACCTTCGGTATTGAGATAGGGGATGATGCAGCAGCCCTGCTGCCGCCCTCTACCCGTCTGGCACTGCAGGGAGCACGGGTGATTCTGAATCCCGCTGCGCCGCTGGCGCTGGCCGGGCGGGCGGACTACACCCGCAACATGGTGCAGGCCCGCAGTGGATGCTGTGTGGCGGCTTATGTACATGCCGGTGCCGGTGTGGGCGAAAGCACGCAGGACGGAGTATGCGGAGGCTCTGCCTGCATTGCCGTGAATGGTTGTCTGGCAGCGCAGAATACGCCGTTCTGCAGGGAACTCAGCATGATCTATGCGGATGTGGATTTGCAGCGCCTTTCTGCGGCGCGCATGAGTGAGAGCACGTTCCGTGAAAATCTGCTGCTTGGTGAATGGCCGGCTCCCCGCCGGGTCATCTGCCGGGTGGAGGAAAAGCCCTGTGACCTGAAGCATGCATACCTGCCGGCACGCCCCTTTGTGCCCTGCGGGGCAGATGCGGCCGCCCGCTGCGAGGAGATTCTCAATATCCAGGCAGCAGCCCTTGCCAAACGCATCGAATGCGCGTATGCAAAGACGCTCGTCATCGGTGTTTCCGGCGGTCTGGACAGCACGCTGGCTCTCCTTGTGTGCGACCGCGCCTGCAGGCTGCTGGGCCGCAGTAATGATTGTATTCTTGCGCTTACAATGCCCGGGTTCGGCACGACGGGGCGCACATATAACAACGCGGTGAAGATGATTCAGCTGCTGGGCTGCACGTTCAAGGAGGTAAATATCAAGGAAGCCTGCCTGCTGCATTTCAAGGACCTGGATTTCGACCCCGCGCTGCGCACCAACACCTACGAGAATGTGCAGGCGCGTGAGCGCACCAAGCTGCTCATGAACCTGGCCAACAAGACCGGCGGCATGGTGGTGGGCACGGGCGATTTGTCTGAAATCGCGCTTGGCTGGGCTACATACAACGGCGACCACATGAGCATGTACGGGGTGAATTGCTCTATCCCGAAATCGCTCATCCGCTGCCTGATTGAGTATGCGGCCACGCAGGTCGGTGGAGAACTGGCAGAAGTGCTGCGTGATGTGAATGCCACGCCGGTGAGCCCGGAGCTGCTGCCACCCTCGGATGATGGCCGGATTGACCAGAAGACGGAGGAAATCCTGGGGCCGTATGAGTTGCACGATTTCTTCCTCTACCACTTCATCAAGTACGGTGCGGAGCCGGAAAAACTGCGTCACCTGGCGATTCATGCCTTTGCCGGGGAATATGACGAAGCCTTGATTGACAGCACGCTGCGCACGTTCCTGCGCCGCTTCTTCACGCAGCAGTTCAAGCGTACCTGTGTGCCCGATGGACCGAAGGTCGGCACCATAGCCCTTTCTCCGCGCGGAGACTGGCGTATGCCGACGGATGTCTGCGGCAAGCTCTGGAATTTCTGATTCACCTCTAAGTATCCATTATCTATGAAACGAGTAGAACAAGCACTGGCTACATTCCGCCAGAAGCCGTTTATGTATAATTGCGCCCAGACGGTATGCGCTGCATTCGGGCGTGAGGACCTGGTGGAACCCATGGCCGCATGTGGCGGTGGGCGCGCGCCAGAGGGAACCTGTGGTGCCTTGTATGGCGCCATGCAGGTGGCACCGGAAAAGGCCGCGGCTGTTCTGGCTGCCTTTACAGCGGCCAATGGTGCGTCCACCTGCCGCGAACTGAAGGGCTGTAACCGCGTTTCCTGCCAGGAATGCGTGCGCTCTGCTGCTTCCATTCTGGTAGAGGTGGGACTGTAATTCTGCGCGGAACGCGCTGCCGTATATTCGTTTCTGGTTGCCCGTATTTACCTGCTGTGGTACATCTTGCCATATATGCAGGAAGTACCTATCGTTCTCGGATTTACGGCTGGTGAGTTATCCCCGTGGCTCTCAACCCGTTGTGATTTACAGGCGTATCAACGCGGTGCCGCGTTGATACGCAATTTTCAGATTCAGCCATACGGGGGTATTCAATTGCGGGCAGGCACAGCGTATGTGGGTGAAGCTGCCGGGGCTGCGGTGCGCTTGTTTCCCTTCTGTTTTGCGGAGAATGACACGCTCTTGCTGGAGTTTTTCCCCGGAGGTATGCGGGTATACCGCGATGCAAAGCTGCTGCACGATGCATCCGGCGAAGTCTATGTGCTGCCTACCCCCTGGACTGGTGAAGAGCAGCTGGCATCATTGCATTTTTCTCAGGTGAATGATGCCTTGTACGTGTGTTGTCCCACGCATCCGCCTGTGGTTCTCTACCGATATGCAGACACTGACTGGCGGTGCGATGAACCTCAGTTTGAATCAATGCCGCGGGAAACATACGCCTTGCAGGCCGGGACTCTTGCCGTCATGTTCCAGCCCGAGGGCAAAACTGCTGATTTGACGCTAAGCGGTGGAGATAAACATTTTACTGCAGACATGGTGGGTAGGGAATGCCTACTGGCCGATGCGTATATCCCCGGACGGGAATTATTCAGCAACGAAGCGCAGCAGTTTTCCGCGAGCGCAGCCCCGGATATCCGCACGAATGAGGTGAAGAAAGGAACCATGCTGCACCAGAAACACGCAGGTACTGGTTATTACTACTTTTACCATTGCATACGTGATTATACACCTGATGCTTATAATGGTAGTAATGCATTGTCTGATTATCCATATTACTTCCAGCCCGGATTCATGCGTCTGGATGCCTCGGGGATACCCTATGAAGTCGCCGGTGATTGGGAAATAAACACGAATAACACCTGGAGTGCGCAATGGGAACTGTGGCGCAGTTATGATACGCTGGAAACAGAACCGGATTTCCGACTCTGGAACTGGACATGCATCAAGACCTTTGCCCAGTCAGATTTTGCAACGCGCCAGAACTGGGCCTTATCCGGCTCTGAGGAGAGGCCATGCCGCATGGTGCTGGTGTGCCGCTGCTGCAAGGATTCCGCAGGGGTAAGCGCGCACCTGCAGTTCTGCATCAAGGGGGGAACGCGTGAGTATAAGTTCAGGATTACAGAAGTTATCGATGATACTCACGCCAGGGGAGAACTGGTGCGTTCGTATCTTGGGAATCCCGTCAGCTTTTCAACACGCAGCTGGAGCTTCAGCGCCATTGGGGTGCGTAACGGTTACCCGGCTTTTTCCTGCATGTTCCAGGGGCGTTTGTGGTTGGGCGGCATGCCGGGGCTGCCCACTACTTTGCTCGCGAGCGCTACGGATGATTACCACAATTTCCGAGTCGGCTCAAATGACGATGCCGCCATGCATCTGAACATCACGGGGAGTGACCAGAGCCGTATCTGCTGGCTGTGCGCTACGCGCCAGCTCCTGGTGGGCACTGCCGATAGCGAATGGATTGTGGCTTCCGGCACTGGCGGGGCTCTCATCCCGACCTCTGTCTCTTTCCGGCGGCAATCATCCGTTGGCAGTGCAGCAATGCCCGCGCGCGCTGTGGAGAATACGGTGCTCTTTGTGCAGCGGGGAGGCCGCCGGTTGCGTGAAATTGCCTACCGCCTGGAATCGGATGGATTTTCCGCTACTGACATCAGCATGCTGGCTGAGCACTTGTTGTCCCAGGGGGTGAGGGAGTGGTGTGTACAGCGTGGTTCCAATATCAATATCTGGGTGTTGATGAATGATGATTCCCTGGCGGTGCTTACCATCAACATGGAGCAGCAGGTCACTGCCTGGCAACGCGTTGAAATGAGTAACCGCAGGGTGCTTCACATCACGGCATTACAGAGCAAGTCCGGCAAGGACGATGAGGTCTGGTTTGTGACACAGCCGGAGCAGGGCGCAAATCCCATTCTCGAACGCATGCAGACCGATGAACGGCACCTGGATTGTTACCAGCGCGTCGTGGCGGAAGTGGATGGCATACTACAGGTTCCCCACTTGCCGCCCGATACCCGCATTCTGGTTCAGGAGGTCCAGGGGAGCGGGGTGTTCACCAGCACCGCTGGAAGTTGCGTCTCTCCCATCATCAGGACCGGGCGGGAATATCTGGCAGGTATTCCGATTGAAGCTGAATTACATACGATGCCGCTGGAAGGAAATATGAGTTTCAACTCCGTGCGCCAGCTGAGCCGGTTTAAAGTGCGCCTTCTGCATAGCGATACGAGCTTTGACTATTGCAGCACGGCCAACGACCGATGGGAACACTACAACGGCACCGGCTCTGAGTATACGGGTGCGTTGCGTCTGCCTCTCATGCCGGATGCCGGGGTCGGGCAATCATTATGCATCCGCTATTGCGGGCTGCATGACTTCAGACTCCTGGCCATAACTCAGGAGGTCGATCACCATGGAAAATAACTATTGATTAGTCCAGCCGCAGGGATTGACCGGGTGCGGGTATGATGATATCCGTGCCCGGCAGTTTGGCCTTGATTTCTGCGCTCAGGGACTCCACCGCAGGCGGGTCGCCATGAACCAGCAGAATCTTTTTCGGGTTCAGCTTGCAGGCATAATCAATCAGCGCGCTGCGCGAGGCGTGGCCCGAGAAGTCGAAACACTCCACGCGGCATTTCAGCGGGTAGGCCTGACCGCCTTTTGCACGCAGGTTGACCAGGTCACCATGGTTAGTAGCCTTAATCTTGCCAGCCGGGGTTTCCGGGTCACTGTAGCCGACAAAGAGGATGGCATCATTCGGATGCGTGATAATCTGTTCGGCGAGAATGTGGGAAACGGTGTGTTCGCTCATCATGCCGCTGGAAACAAGGTAGATATTGCCGGGGGAGGCCACCAGCGGAGCTTTTCCCTGGCGGGGCAGGCCGTGGGTTTCCACGTGTTCCTTGATGCGGAACCCGGGCTGCAGGCGCGGTGTGCTGTCTGCCAGCTTGTCGTACACGGCTGTAATCTTGGAACTCAGACCGCCGAAATACACGGGCACATCAGGAATGAGTCCCTGTTCCTTGAAACGGCCTATTTCGGTCAGCAGACATTGGCTCTTGCCCAGTGCAAACACGGGAATGAGTACAGCACCGCCATTTTCCAGAACGTCGCGTATGGTATCCGCAAATCGGCGCAGTTCCCTGGCCCGGGTGTAGTTCGCATCCCGTTCTGTGCAGCCATGCGTGCTTTCCATGATGAGGATATCAATGCCACTTTCCGGGAAATCTGCACCGGCTATGAGGGTCTGGTTATCAAACTGCACATCGCCCGTGTACAGGATGGTTGTGCCGCTTTCACTTTCCAGCTCCACACCGCAGCTGCCCAGAATATGCCCGGCATCGTGCAGGGTGGCCAGCACCCGCCCTTGGCGGCCGATGCGGAACGGCGTACCGTATGGGCGCGGCATCCAGCAACGGGCTACGTGGTCAAGCTCCTGGTGCGTGTAGAAGGGATATTCAATAATGCCTTCCTGCGTGCGCTTTGCGGTCATCACGTTCACGGAATTATGCAGCATGGCCAGACCGACTTCACAGGTAGCGGCGGTCATGTTGACTTCTGCTGCCGGGTATTTATCCTGCAGGACGGGCAGGGTGCCGATGTGATCCAGGTGGGAGTGGGTGACGAAGATGGTATCGGGGTCGGCTGCTCCTATCAGGCTGAACTCAGGCGTGGCTTCCGCGCCGTCTTTTTTAGGATGCATGCCGGAATCCAGCACTATGCGCACGCCGTCAATATCGAGCATGTAGCAGTTGGAGCCGATGTCGGTGTGGCGTGAAAGATTGGTGAAATTAATCATCTGAAATATTCAGTTCGACCGCAGAGGGTACACTATTTTGCTGTGTTTGTCAATGTTTTGGAAGTTGGTCCGCCATGCCTCCCTGGCAGACAGCAGTGCAGAGTTCCGCCACGCCGCGGATGGTGTCTGCCAGACGGAATGGGGGGAGCAGATTTCCTTCAAATACCGGGCGGTATGCATGCCACTGCTCCAGTCTGTCGGCAATGCCGGCAATATCTCCGGGGGCAACCCGCCCCTCCGGGAGGTATCTGTCCAGAAGTTCCCCGATGATGCCGTGGTCATATCCGGCAACGGGTTTTCCCAGAGACAGGGCCTCCAGCACGGCGCGGTCGTGGCAGGGCGGCTGCTTGGTAAGGGATATCAACACATCGCAAGCGCTGATGATGTCCCGTAAATCCGTACGTACGCCAAGCCAGGTGACCATGTACTCCACCTTATTCTGCCTGAGCTTCTTCTGAACGGATGCGTAGTGCTTCTGACTGGCGCGGGCTGTGTCTCCCGCAATGTACAAGTGTGCGTTGACTCCAGCGTTCTCCAGTTTTGTGAGAATGGCTGGTATATCATCATGCCCGTGCAGTGGGGTAATGCTTCCGGCCATGCAAATCCTGAGCGTATCTTCCGATGTGGGGTGATTCCTGTTCCATTGCTCCAGCCAGGCATTCGCCGGGGCGTAAGCAGGGTGGCACAGTTCTTCGTTTACCCCATAGGGAATGACCCAGATGTGGCGTTCGGCATCAAGACTGGCTCGGCGTGTCAATTCGTCCCGCAGATGACGGGATGTGGCTACAAGTGCATCGCAACACTCGAGACTCAGCGTCCATCCCCGGTAGCGCGGATAGGTGGCATGAATGCCGATGATGCGGGGACGAGATTCCTCCGGCATGTTCTTGCAGGCAATCCAGGTCAGATAGGTGGCTTGCGTGGTGTATGTAAGAATGATATCGGCCTTGCAACTGCCCGCAATGTGGCGGATTCTCTTTACTTCGCTCCTGTAGTTGAAGATGGAGAGCGTGCGCATGCTGTGATGCTGCACAGACGCAGCGGCAAGACGCCCCACCAGTTCATTAGGAGGCGCAATGACGGTGTTCCTGAACCCCGCCTGCTGCAGGCCGACTGCCAGGTCAGCAGCCAGTTGCTTGATGCCGCCGGGGCTTAGCCGGGGACTGACATGGAGCACGTTCATGGCGTTGTTATCAGGGACGGCAAAGGCTTTCGTACAGGTCAATATGAGCCTGTATCATATCCTCCCGGCGGTATGGGGGAGGCACCGGGGTCCTGGGCTTTGGGCGCTCTGTGTACCATTTTTCAAGCACTGCGGCCATTTTCTCCGGCTGGCATGTTGCGACCATCCCTTCGGGAAGGAATTGTTCGAGTTGTTCGCCAACGCCGCCGTGTTCATACCCGGCTACGGGGCGTCCCAGCGAAAGCGCCTCCAGTGTCGTCTTGCCAAATGATTCCGGCTGGAGGGTCAGGGAAAGGGTCACATCACACGCGCAGAGTACCTCCCGAAGGTCCCGGCGGTGTCCTGTCCATGTCACGCAATCTGCTACACCCTCGGCCTTGAAGCCCGCCTGTACTTCATCGCGGTAGGCTTCTTTTCCTTTTTTCGTCTCGCCCACAATCACCGCATGCGCCGGAATGCCCCGCTCCTTCAGGTAGCGGAGAATCGGGCCCAGGTGCGGGGCTCCTTTCAGCCGCGTAATGCGCCCGGGAAGGCACAGGGTATACTTACCCTTCAGTTCGGGGTAATCCGCATACCATTTGTTCAGCCACTCTTCACCGGGCTTGTATTCCGGCGTAAAGCGAGTGGCATCTACCGAATTGGGAATCACCACGATATCGTCAGCCGGGCATTGGGGGTAGTTCTCCAGAATGTGCTCCCGCATGCAGCGCGAAACAGCAATGACGCGATGCCCCTTGGCCATGACCGCTGAATAGCGGTTCACCGAGTGGAATCCATGGAATGTGGAGACAATGAACGGACGCTCAGCTGCCGGTATACGGCGGCAGGCTAACTGACCAACCCATGCCGGCACGCGGGAGTGCAGGTGCAGGATATCCGGTTTTTCCTTGCGGATAAGCTTTGCTGTCCTGCCAATCTGCAGCAGCGTCAGAAGACTCTTCTTGCCGATAGGCCTGGTGATGTGTCTTGCACCAGTGCCTTCAATGGCCGGCACCATGCTCCCCCCGGCTGAGACAACAAGGTTTTCAACCCCTGCGTTGCATAAGCCTTCGCAGAGTTCCAGAACAACTTGTTCAACCCCTCCGGAGCTCAGGGAGGGCAGCAGGTGCATTACTTTCATGGAAGGAGTTTCGGGAAGTTATCCAGAATATAAGTGGCGGTCCGGGCGGCTTCATTGAGCACTTTGCCGGTCTGGGGAATGGTATGGGTTTTGGCCCATTCGGTAAAACGGCACACGCTGCCATCCGCTATTAACATGTTGAGACCACGGGCAATGCGGGAGGCATCCGGCTTGTGCGGACCTTCCTTGGCCGGCATTTCGATAATACCAACGGGAGCACCGCTGGAAAGCGACTCGTACACCATGCTCACGCTGTCCTGCGTTACCCACACTTCCCTGGCCTTTGCCAGATTCTCCTGCACCCAGTTTGCTCCAGTCTCTTCCACTGGTACAACGCGGATATTGGGGCAGGCCGCCGATACATCGCCCACAAAGTCAGCCGGGGTACGGCGAGAGGTGGTGAGCACGATGGGTGTGGTAGACAGGCGGGCAATGGAGGAAAGCTGGTTGAGCACCAGCTCGGCATCCCAGTTGTAGCTCTTGCTGGGGCCACCAATGAGCACGAGCGTCTGAGTCTTCGGTTCATCCGGCGTGGGGCGGATGGCATTGATGGCGCCGTTGGTCGGGAAAATACGCCCATTGGCTGTAAAACCATCCGGCAAATCGTGACGCGGAGTGATGCACAGATCAAACAGGCTGCCGGGCAGGCTCGGCCGCATGCACACCATGCACAGGCTGCGCAGGTGGCGGGCAAGGCTCAGCGCCGCCAGGTGGGTACCATGGCCAGCGCAGAGAATCAGATCCGGGCGCGGGTAGGTCAGGTCCTTGCCCTTGTAGAACAACTTGCCAAACCAGCTGAGCTTGGTGATGTCTACTTCGTAGCATGCATGTTCCCGTTCCGGAGCACGCTCGCTGGCCTGCTCAATGAGAGCCTGGGCGAGGCCGCGGGTCTGGGAAAGATGGCCTTTCTTACCATCGCTGATGATGTAGATTATCATGGCTTATTGAAGGGGGAGTGTGACACTGCCGCAGAGCGTTCTGCCCAGCAGCGGTGTGTTAATTGTGCCACAGGGCAGGTTATCCTCTGTCACCATATATTCCGTGGCAGGGTCAAACAGAAGCAGCGGCATACCCTCCGGCTCTGCCGGATCGATAACTTCGGGGCACGCTATAGTGCAGGGGGCTATGCAGCAGACCCGCACCAACTCTTCCCATGTCAGCTTGCCCGGCTTGACCAGCTGGGTGTAGAGCGTGGGCAGGTAGTGGTCCAGTACGCACATACCCTGCGGTGCCGAGGGGAAGTCCTGCAGCTTTGCAAAGGGAGTGCAGGGGGTGTGGTCGGATACAATGCAGTCAATCGTGCCATCCTTGATGCCTGCCAGCAAGGCTTCTGTATCAGCCTTATCGCGCAAGGGGGGAAGCGTCTTGAAGTTGGTATCATAGTCACCCACATCTTCATGTGTGTAGAGCAGGTGGTGCAGGGCAACCTCTGCGGTCACCTTGACACCTGCTGCCTTGGCGCGGCGGATGATTTCAACACCTTCTGCCGTGCTGACAGTCTGCACATGCAGGCGGCAGCCAGCGTCCTGTGCCAGGCGTACGATGATTTCGAGCCCGATTTCCTCTGCGCACGCCGGTGTCCCATGCAGCCCCAGGTTGTAAGAGGTGGTACCGGGGTGCATGCAGGTGCCCGCAGTGATGGAGGGAACATCACCACGAATGGCGAGAATCATATCCAGCTCTGCCACATATTTCATGGCGCGGTGAAGCATGAGCAGGTTTCCGGGGCGTTCCCCGGCATCGCTCAGGATGCGGATGCCGCGTGCTGCAAGTGTATTATATGGCGCCTGCTGGTCTCCTTTCATGCCTTGGGAGATGCAGCCGGCAGGTATCATTTCGGCGGCGGAGCGTTGTCCCACAGCCTCGCGGAAGCTATCCAGAGCGGAGCTGTTATCGAACATGAAACCGGCGGTCGGTTGCACCAGTATGCCCCATACGCCGCCCTGCACGGCGGCCTGCCCGGTGCGGGTGACCGATTCTCGCTTGCTGCGGCCTTCAATTTCTACCTTGGCATGCATATCGAACAACGCAGGCAGTATCAGCTTGCCTTCTGCATCGATAACGCGCGCTTTTTCCGGAATCTCCAGCTGCCCTGCGGGGTGGACCTCCGCATCACTGATGGTGAGGTTGCCCAGTTCAGGTACAACCTGGCTGTGTCCGGGTGCCAGGCGAATGTCAAAATGTTCTCCCGTGGGAGCCCAGGTGGCATTTTTGATGTACGTACTAGTCATTGTTCCGGGTTCGGGGTGAAAGATAGGAAAGAATGCTCATGCGGGCGGCAACGCCGTTCTCAACCTGGTCGCAGATGAGGCTGTTGCGGTATACCATGGCATTGTCGCAAAGTTCAACGCCGCGATTCACCGGCCCCGGGTGCATGATGCTCAAATCCAGCGCGTCAATGCGTTTGAGCCGTTCCTCTGTGACTCCGAAAGCCTGGTGGTAATCCGCCGAGGGGAAGTACGGCGTATCCATGCGCTCATTCTGCACACGCAGCAGGTATATCACATCCGGCTTCCATTCAAACACCGCATCCCAATTCGTGAAACGGGGTATACCGGTGTGCTTTTCGTGCGGCACCAGCGGGCCGGGACCCATGTATGCTACCTGTGCACCAAGGCGCTTCAGAATGGTGCTGGTGGAGCGGGCAACGCGGCTGTGCAGTATATCGCCGATGATGACGACACGCTTGGCCGTGAGGTCTCCGTATTTCTCCTGCAGGGTGAAGGCATCCAGGAAAGCCTGGCTGGGGTGGGCATGGGCTCCATCGCCTGCGTTGATGACGGAAGCCTTTGCATGACGTCCGATAACGGCAGGAATGCCGCTGCTCTTGTGGCGCACGATGATGTAGTCCATGTGCATGCTCATGAGCGTGTCGATGGTGTCGTGCACGCTTTCGCCCTTGACTACGGAAGATGTGGCCACCGTGAAGGTGGTGACATCGGCCTGCAGGCGGCGGGCTGCCAGTTCGAACGAGGAGCGGGTGCGCGTGCTGGGCTCGTAAAAGAGCGTGAGCACGGATTTGCCGGCCAGGGCAGGGTGAGTCTTGCCGCTGCAGAACACCTGCTTCATTTCAGCTGCGCCTTTCAGGATGCCGTGGATGTCGGCATCGCTGAGGGCGTCGATGGTTAAGAGGTCTTTGGGTGTATTCATCGGGAACAGGAGCGTGAGCCCCGGGGATGACCCACGAGGTGATTATTCTGCCAGTTTGATGATGCGGTGCGCTGCCATGGCTGCATTGACCGGGGTCTTCTTGTGCAGACCAACGGTTGTTGCGGGCACGCCACCCGGCAGCTGGGAAATAGCCAGCAGGGCATCTACGCCATTGAGCGGACCGCAGGGCACCGGCACGCCGATGACAGGCAGCTCGGTATTCATGACGACAACACCGGGCAGTGCGGCGGAAAGCCCGGCCACACACAGCAGAACTGCCTTGGTCTTGCTGGCTTCCAGCTCCTTGAGGTAATCAATCAGTGCGGGTAAATCACGATGAGCAGAATAGATAACCTCCTCATGTTCAACATTATTTTCCTGAAAATAGACGCGAGCCGGCTCCATGAAAGGGAGGTCGCTCTTGCTACCGTAAATTGTGATAACTTTCATGCTACCGCGTAGTCTACCATGCGGCCATTTGCGAAGCAAGCAAAAAAGCGCTGCCCACCGCGCCGCTGGGGCTGCATGCCACAAATAGGTCAGACAAAAGCGTTGACAATGAGGAAGAACGCGTGTTAGTATCTGGCCACGCGTTTTTTTGCGCCAGTTTTATAACATATCAATTATCGTCATGTCTATTGTCAAGTTCTATAAGGAAGAGCATCAGGTGCCGTTGGAAATGCACAAGGTGCGTGTGGTGCAGAAGCTGTTCCTGCCCACGGTGGAGGAGCGCGTGCAGAAGCTCCGCGAAGCTGGTAACAACACATTCCTGCTGCAGAATAAGGATGTGTTCATGGACATGCTGACTGACTCCGGCGTGAACGCCATGAGTGATAATCAGGTGGCCGCCTCCATGCAGGCTGACGACTCCTACGCTGGTTCCGAAACCTTCAACCGCCTATCCAAGGTGATTGAGCAGGTGTTCGGCACCAAGCACTTCCTGCCGGCTCACCAGGGCCGCGCCTGTGAGAATATTCTGGCAGAGACATTTGTGAAGGAAGGTGACGTGGTTCCCATGAACTTCCACTTCACCACCACGAAGGCCCACATCACCCGCAAGGGCGGCCGCGTGGAGGAACTAATCACCGCAGAAGGCCTCGACCCGAATCTCGACCTGCCGTTCAAGGGCAACTTCGATATTCCCCGCCTGCGCCAGCTGATTCAGGAAGTGGGCCCGGAGCATGTTCCCTTCGTGCGTATCGAAGCCGGCACGAACCTGATTGGCGGTCAGCCGCTTTCCATGCAGAACATGCTGGAGGTTGCTGCTGTTTGTAAGGAGTTCGGCGTGATGTGCGTGCTCGACGCCTCTCTGCTGCAGGACAACCTGTACTTCATCAAGACCCGTGAGGAGGCCGCCAAGAACATGACCATCGCTGAAATCATCCGCAAGATTGCGGATGAGATGGACCTCATCTACTTCTCCAGCCGCAAGCTCGGCTTTGCCCGCGGTGGCGCCATCATCTCCAACAACGAGAAGCTTATCCTCAAGATGAAGGCTTTCATCCCGCTCTACGAAGGTTTCCTGACCTACGGCGGTATGGAAGTGCGCGCCATGGAGGCCATGGCCATCGGTCTGCTGGAAACACTCGATGAAGAAATCATCAACCAGGGTCCCATCTTCATTGAATACCTGGTGAAGGAGCTTTCCGAATACGGCGTGCCCATGGTGAAGCCCGCCGGTGGTCTGGGTGCTCACATCAACGCTTCTGAGTTCCTGCCCAACATTCCGCACGAGGAGTACCCCGCCGGTGCTCTCGCCACCGCTCTCTACATTGCCGGTGGTATCCGTGGTATGGAGCGAGGTTCGCTCTCCGAGCAGCGTAATCCCGATGGCTCTGAAAACTACGCCGAGCTGGAGCTGGTGCGCCTTGCCTGCCCGCGCCGCGTGTTCACCCTTTCCCAGGTGAAGTACTGCGCCGACCGCGTGAAGTGGTTGTACGACAACCGCCACCTCATCGGTGGTCTCAAGTGGGTGGAAGAACCCGAGGTTCTCCGCTTCTTCTTCGGTCGCCTGCAGCCGCTGAGCGACTGGCAGGAGAAACTGGCCGCCAAGTTCCGCGAGGACTTCGGTGAAAGCCTGTAAACCGCTCTGTGGGCTCAGCCCGCAAGTTTTAAAAGGACCCTGCCGGAACATATCCGGCGGGGTCCTTTTTGTTATAGCATGATAAATGTACGCCTGGCAGGCGTTCGGTGTATTCATGCGTGCATTCCAGCAGGTATACCACTATGATGCAGGGTAGTAATATTTATTTAGAAAAATTCTAAATAAAGCTTGAACAGAAACGAAAGTTAGTGTATCATAACTCCAACAACCAATAATTACATATCATGCTAGTAGGAAAACAAGCACCTGTATTCAAGGCAACCGCGGTTATCGATGGAGAGATTGTCAATAATTTCAGTCTTCTGGACTATGTGGGGCAGAAATACGTTCTGTTCTTCTTTTATCCGAAGGACTTCACCTTTGTGTGTCCCACAGAGCTTCTGGGCTTCCAGGCCGCGCTGCCGGAGTTTGCCCGTCGCAACACAGTGGTGGTGGCATGCTCGACCGATACGGAGTACAGTCACTGGGCATGGTGCCAGAAACCGCAGGTGGAAGGCGGCATCCAGGGGGTGACCTATCCGCTGGTGGCCGATACAAACAAGACCATTGCCGAATCGTACGGAGTGCTGGCCGGAGAGCGGTATCTGGATGACCAAGGCCGCCTGCAGGTGAATGGCGAGCTCGTAGCCTATCGTGGACTCTTCCTTATCGATAAGCAGGGCATCGTGCGCCACCAGCTGGTGAACGATATGCCCCTGGGACGCTCGATTGACGAAGCCATCCGCATTGTCGATGCCTTACAGCATTTCGAACAGTATGGCGAGGTCTGCCCGCTGGGTTGGCATCCGGGCGAGGAAGCCATGCAGCCTACGCACGAAGGGGTGGCTGGTTATCTTGCTAAGAAGTAAGGAACGCGCCGTATGCAAAAAAGCTCTGAGAGAAATCTCAGAGCTTTTTTTTGTGTTCTGAATGGTTCAGGATAAATCAGTATACGTCTTTCTGGTAGCGCTTGGCTGCCTTCATGTCGGCCAGGTAGGCAAGGGCTTCTTCCTCAGTGCGGTTGCCGTACTTGGAAATGATGGCGAGCAGAGCCTTTTCCACGTCCTAGGCCATGCGGTTGGCATCGCCGCACATGTAGAACGCAGCGCCCTTTTCGAGCCACTGCCAGACTTCCTCACCAGCCTGTTCCATGAGGTTCTGCACGTAAATCTTGTATTCCTGGTCACGGCTCCAGGCAACGGAGAGCTTGAGTTTGCCGCTTTCCACCAGCGGGGCTGTTTCATCCTCGTAGCAGTTATCGGTAGCCTGGTAGGGGTTGCCGAAGAAGAGCCACATGGGGCCGGCTGCATTATCGGCCACGCGCTGCTGCCAGAAGGCGCGGAACGGAGCAATACCTGTGCCGGGGCCTACCATGATGATGGGGGTGTTGCCATCCTCGGGCAGGCGGAAGTTCTTGTTGCAGTGCACAAACACCTTCACCTTATCACCAGCGGCAATGCGGTCTGCCATGAAGGTGGAGCACACGCCGCCGCGCTTGCGGTCGTTGGTGGTATAGCGCACAGCGCCTACGCACAGGGAAACCTGGCCGGGCACAGCATCCGGGCTGGAGGCAATGGAGTACAGACGCGGGGAAATCTTGCCCAGAATGGCCACGAAGGAGGCAGCGTCTGGGAAGGTGGCCTTGCAGCAGTCACAGGTGGCGAGGTCAAGCATATCGCGCCCCCAGCAGAAATCCTTGAGAGCGTCCTTATCTGCCAGAATGCCGGCCAGCTTCTCGCTGTTGGCCACGGCGTTCCACTTGGTCAGCACGCCTTTCTTGAGATTCGTGATATCGTAGGAGGAGATGAGCGCCTCGCGCAGCGGAGCAGTCTCACCACTGGGAGTAGGAACTTCTGCAGCGGGATCAAGGCCGAGAGCAGCGATGAGCGCATCAACCAGGGCAGGGTCGTTGCAGGGAATGACACCCAGGGCGTCACCCGTGGTATAGGTCAACCCGGAACCCTCCAGAGAGTAGTCCACGTGGATGGTTTCCTTGGCGCTGCCGGGTTTGGTGACAGAACGGACTCCCAGCACAGTGGCCGGGAACGGATTTTTCATGCTGTACGGTTCCATTGTGGTATATTAAAATAAAATGGCTTTTGCTGGTATATAGTCTGCCTGATGGGCGGCACACTGTCAAGGAAAAAGCGGTTCAGGAGCAGGGATAATACGCGCCGGTTTTGCGCGAGCCCCGGTATTCGATGCATCCAGCCTCGCGGAGGTGCTGCAGATGCCGGTCCAGCACACGGGCCGATAATCGAGGCATGGCATGGAGCAAATCCTGGCGTTTGCTTCCCGGGTTCTGCTGTAAATAGTCCACAATCTGGCTCTCTGCCTGGCTCAGTGCCATGCTGCCTTCTGCCCGCACGGTGGCAGATTTCAGTTGTTTCTGCATTTGCTGCAACGTATATTCAACATACGCTGAAGCATCGTGTCCGGGCAATATGGCAGGGATTTCCACCGCGTTAAGCGTATCGTGGTACTGCACCAGCAATTTGCGGTGCAATGCCGCCGCCAGCTCCTCATTGCCGGCATCAAAGGGGCGGATTTGCACCAGTTCAAAGTGAAACAGGGCTGCACGTATGATAGGATGCGTGGGGCTTTCGTGCAGCCATTCCAGCAAGGCCTCAATCAGCACCGGAACCCAGTGCGGGCAGGGCGGTGCGCTGCGGAATGCGCCGCTGCCGCCCATTTCAGCGTGAGCACGCTGTAGCGATTCGAGATTGAGTGGTTCTGCGTATTTTGTCGCCACGCCTGCATTTCCCAGAGAGCTGAGAATTGTGCTCAGGGCTGCGAATATCTGGGGCGTGGCAATAAAACACGGTGCGTACATGCAGTTATTAAAAAACATAATTGCCTGAAAAGTCAATATCTAATCGACTATAATGGCAAAATAATGGCAAGATAACGGCAAAATAAACCCCGTGGCGAAAAAGAAGCCGCTCTGGTTTTTGTAACCAGAGCGGCAGTAAACAGAAAACAGGCAGCGGCTTACAGGCGCACAGCGGCAGAGCTCCAGGTGAGGCCTGCACCAAAGGTGACAAGAAGAACAATATCTCCCTTCTTGGCGCGCCCGGATTTCACCGCTTCATCCAGCGCAATGGCAACAGCTGCGCCGGAGGTATTGCCGTACTTATGCACGTTGACAAAGACGCGTTCCGTCGGGATACCCAGACGCTGCGCCACGGCATTGATGATGCGCAGATTGGCCTGGTGGGGAATCACCATGTCTACATCCTCGGGCTTAATGCCTGTACGTTCGATAAGGGAAAGGGCGCTATCCTTCATGTGCGCCACTGCGTAGCGGAACACCTCATTACCACGCATGGCAAGCGTGTACAGCTTTTCCTGGATGTTTTCCTCTGTGGTGGGAATGGCAGAGCCGCCACCCGGTACCATGAGCAGGTCTGTCAGTGTGCCGTCAGAGCCGATATCGGAAGCCAGAACGGCGCTGTCGCCCTCGATGCCCGTGCCAGTGCGCAGAATGGCTGCGCCCGCTCCGTCACCAAAGAGCACGCAGGTTGAACGGTCTTCCCAGTTCACGATGTGGCTGAGCTTTTCAGAAGCGATGATGAGGGCTGTTCCTGCCTGGCCGCAGCCGATGTACTGCACAGCCGTTTTCAGAGCGAACAGGAAGCCGGAACAAGCGGCGGAGATATCGAAAGCAGCAGCATTTACCGCGCCGATGTTGGCCTGCACATAGCAGGCTGTGGAAGGAGTGAAGGTATCCGGCGTTACGGTGGCCACAATGATGAGGTCAATCTCTTCCGGGGAAACACCAGCCGATTCCATGGCCCGCTTGGCGGCCTGGGTTGCCATGTCGCTTGTCTTTTCGTCCGGCGCAGCGATGCGGCGTTCTTCGATGCCGGTGCGGGTCACAATCCATTCATTGGATGTATCGACCATCTTTTCCAGATCTTCGTTGGTAAGACGGCGTTCCGGAACATAAGACCCCGTGCCGATGAGGGCAACAGGCAGACGTTTGAAAGGCTTTGTCAGGTCATTCATAAGAACTCTATCTCTGGTGTAGATGCTTTATTCTAGCACACGGTATGCACTGACGCGAGCAAAAACATACCATTATGGCAAGAATTTAGAGTATGCTCTATCAATTCCAGTATTGGGCTACAAAAAAACGCACAGCAGATGCATGCCGCAGATACCGCAGATTCAGATAGCGGGTCTGCAGCAGCACCGTGTTGCGGTGCCCCATTTCCTCCTGCAGCTGGATAAGGTTATGAAACCTCTTCAGATGCATACTGGCAAAGGTGTGGCGCAGGGCATCATTCTGCCAGGATTCAAACCCCGCCAGTTGCCGCAGCTGTCGCCACAAGCGGTCCCAGTTAGCGGGCGCAATAGGGGCAGATAAGCCATCCTGTATCCGGCAGAGGCATTCAGCGCCGCCACGTAGCGGCACTGCTCTGGCTCCACCTGTTTTGCTGTTTTCGCCCTCTACATAAACCATGCCTTCCTCCGGGTCGATATCCGCCCAGCAGAGACGCCGCACTTCGGCAGGGCGTATGCCACACCATAGCATAAGCCGGAATGCCGGTTCCAGAGTCTTCAACCTGGGCGTTTGTTGCATGGTGGAGAGCAGGGCTCTTATCTGTTTGAGCGTTAATATCTCTATCCGCGTTTCATAAACAGGGGGCCTCAGAATTGCCTTGGCGGGGTTCTGGGAGCACCATCCCTGGCGTATTCCCATATTGAAAATGCTGTGCAGAATTGATTGCGCTTTCCGGAATGAATGGGCACTATGACCAAAACAAGCGTGCAGCATATCACGGCACATCGGTATCTTGATGTGTCGCAACGGAAAGTCTGCAATGTTTTCATAGTGGCACATGCGGGTGACATACGAGCGCAAGTCAGCGCGGGTGCTGGGGCGGCGGTGTGCGCGCGATAATAAACTGAACTCGGCAGCCTGGCGGAATGTCACGCTCTCTTCAGATTCCTCCAGCGCCCGGGCGAATGCCTCTGCGACTTGTCTCAGACGGAGGAAAAAATCCTGATTACTGCAGCTGGTGTCAATATGACACCGGGTTGCCAGTTGGAGAATTAGTTTCGCCGTGTCGCCGGGCGAAATCAGCCCGGACGAAAGGCTGGTTCCATACAGGGTATTCTTTTTCATACCCGGTAATTTTAGCAGATGATGAAACCCTGGTCGCACGCGCTGCGAGAGCCGCGGCTTAAATAACGCTTGCCATAGCCCATTGATTGTGATAGAATCGCCCGCGTACGTTTTCCCCATATTTTTTTCATGAATACGGAACTTCGCATCGTCATCGGTTCAGACCACAAAGGCGTGGATTTGAAAGAAGCCGCCATAGAAATCCTGACCTCCTGGGGTTGCCAGGTGGAAGATGTCGGTCCTTCTACCAAGGAATCCAGCAACTACGCAGAATATGCCAACAAAGTGTGCAAGCGCGTGGTGGATGGCCGCGCAGACCGTGGTATTCTCATCTGCTTTACCGGCCTGGGTATGAGCATTGCAGCTAACCGCTGGAACGGTATCCGCGCCACTCTTGCCCGCACTCCGCAGGAAGCTGCCTTCTCTCGTCAGCACAACAATTCCAACGTGCTTTGCATTGCCTCCGCGTTCCTTTCTCCGGAAGCGCTGGAGGAAGTGCTGCGCATCTGGTTTGATGCAGAGTTCGAGGGTGGCCGTCACATCAACCGTCTGCTGGTGGGCTCCGGTTCTCCGCTGGCTGTCAGCGATCCTGAGCTGGC
This sequence comes from Akkermansia sp., assembly GCA_017546845.1. Lineage (GTDB taxonomy): Bacteria > Verrucomicrobiota > Verrucomicrobiia > Verrucomicrobiales > Akkermansiaceae > Akkermansia. The sequence goes on along the minus strand of JAFYRS010000051.1, from coordinate 18,223 downwards.
CGGCTATATCGAGGAAGAGCGCCAGCGCCAGAACAACAACATTGAGCTGATCGCCTCCGAGAACTTCACCTCACCTTCGGTGATGGAAGCCCAGGGTTCCTGTCTCACCAACAAGTACGCTGAGGGCTATCCCTCCAAGCGCTGGTACGGTGGCTGCGAAGTGGTGGATAAGGTGGAGCAGCTTGCCATTGACCGCGCCAAGGCCCTCTTCGGCTGCGATGCCGTGAATGTCCAGGCGCACTCCGGTTCTTCCGCCAACCAGACCGTGTACCACGCCTGCATCAACCCTGGCGATACCATCCTCACCATGGACCTTGCCTGCGGTGGTCACCTTTCCCACGGTTTCTTTGCCAACTTCTCCGGCAAGACCTACAAGGTGGAGCACTACGGTGTGAGCCCTGAAACGGAGATGATTGACTACGATGCGCTCGAAGCCAAGGCTCTGGAGGTGAAGCCCGCCCTTATTCTGGCTGGTGCATCGGCCTATTCCCGCACGATTGATTTTGCGCGCATCCGTGAGATTTGCGACAAGGTGGGAGCCATCATGTTTGTTGATATGGCTCACATTGCCGGCCTTGTGGCAGCAGGTGTGCATCCGTCCCCCGTTCCTTACGCTGACTTTGTTTCCACCACCACCCACAAGAGCCTGCGTGGCCCGCGTGGCGGCCTGGTGATGTGCAAGGAACAGTGGGCCAAGAAGCTTGACAGCGCCACTTTCCCCGGCCTGCAGGGCGGTCCTCTCATGCACGTGATTGCCGCTAAGGCTGCCTGCCTTGGTGAAGCGCTCAAGCCTGAGTTCCGCGAATACGCCCAGCAGATTGTGAAGAATGCCAAGGCTATGGCTGATAAGCTCAGCCAGCTGGGCTTCCGCATCGTGGCTGGCGGCACGGACAACCACTGCTTCCTGGTGGACCTCAGCTCCAAGGGTCTTAACGGCGCCGAGGCTCAGGTGGCTCTGGACAAGGTGGGCATCACCGTAAACAAGAACGCCATTCCTTACGACAAGGGCACAACCTTCAAGCCTAGCGGTATCCGCATCGGCACCCCGGCTGTGACCACCCGTGGCATGAAGGAGGACGATGTGTGCAAGGTGGCCGAATACATCGGCCGCTGCCTGGGCATCCTCGCTTCTCAGAAGGTGTGCGAAACTCCCGGAGCATACGATGAGCTCCGCGCTGAGGTTTCCGCTTTCAACAAGAGCTTCCCCATGCCCTGATAAGGCAATAGCAAATAAGCTTACGGAAAGAGCCCCCTCGCCGGGGCTCTTTTCTTTTTCGGAAAACTTGTGGGGCGGACAGGATTTACTCTTGCCAAGATGAGCCGCAAATGGCAGAATAACCGCATGGCTCGCTACGGTAAAATTCTGGCAACGACAGTGCTGCTTGCTATTGCCGCTGTCTTTACCGCCTGCCAACAGCAGGGGGGTAATTCTTATCTGCGTACACCCAGGGCAGTGCGATTCCAGCCGGTGAGCACTCCGCTGGTGAAACGCAGCTTGTCTCGCCTGGCCAGGGAAGTAAACATCAAGGTGCGCATCATGCCCTCCAATGCCCGCCAGCGCCGCGGTTCCCGCCGTCTTAATCCGCGTTTCATCACGATTCACAGCACGGCCAACCACTCACCATCTTCCACCGCCATGCAGCACTCGCGCGCGCTTTGCCGCGGCGCATTTACGAACCGCAGCTGGCATTTCACCGTAGACCAGTTCATGTGCGTGCAGAACCTGCCGCTGCGTGAAACCGGCTGGCACGCCGGCACGCCTGCTGGTAATCACAATTCCATCGGCATTGAAATGTGCGAATGCGAAAACAGGGGGCATAATCACTTCCGCACCTGGGACCGGGCGGCAAAGCTCACCGCTGTGCTCATGAAACGCTACGGTATTAACCTGCGCCGCGTGGTGCCGCACTACCACTGGACCCGCAAGAATTGCCCCGCTCCCTTGCTGACCAACGGCAAGCCCGGCCCCAAGTGGGCCTGGTTCCACAGCCGCGTTGACTATTACTACCGCTGCATTAACGAAGGGAAATCCAACCGCTGATGAACAACGGACTGCAGCCTGAGTCCCCGCTGACGCTCCTGGCTGGCATTTCGTCCCGCGAGGCGCAGGCGTTGCAGGCTGCCGGAATCAACACGGTGCACCAGCTGCTGCGCCGCATTCCGCGCCGTTACGAAGACCGCCGTCTCTCCCTTGCCGTGCACCAGCTGCAGGACGGTGAGACGGTATGCGTCCGGGTGCATGTATACGGCGCAGCATGGAGGTTCTCCTATAAGCGCTATTTTGAGGCGTCCACCGGAACAGATGGCGACCCACATGGCGCGCGCTTGTATCTGCGGTGGTTCAATATGCCCTATGTGGCTAAACTACTGGCCACGGGCATGAACCTTTCCGTGTATGGAAAGGTCAAGGTATATGGTGGTAAGCTCACCATGGCAAACCCGGATTTTGAAGTCATGGATGATGAGGATGCCGGACACCGGCTTGTGGAAGCAGCCATGGGCGGCCATCCGATGCCTCCTCCAAGAACGCAGGAAGATTTTATCTCGATTCACACAGGCCGTATTGTGCCCATGTACAAGGGTCTTCCCGGCATGGCGGCGCGCACATACCGGGCCTTGGTATGGCGGGTGTTGCAGCAGATTCCGCCACACACGCCGGCACCCGGGTACGATGCAGCCCCGACTTATCCCTATTGGCAGGCCATGCATGATATTCATTTCCCCGCCAGTGAGGAAATGCACCGTAAAGCGCGCTTACGCTTTGCTCTGGACGAGTGTTTCAAGCAACAGTTCCGCGTGGCATGGCTGCGCCGCCAGGCGCACGATACGCCGGGGCAGGTGACGGCCACATGCCGGGCGTATGTGGATGAGTTACTGGCGAGCCTGCCATTCCAGCTCACCCAGGCACAAAACCGCTGTGTTGATGAAATTTACCGCGATATGGCGTCACCTCGGCAGATGAACCGCCTGTTGCAGGGAGATGTAGGCAGTGGTAAGACCCTGGTGGCGCTCTGTGCCATGCTCCTGGCCGTGGGCAGCGGCAAAACGGCCGCAATGATTGCGCCTACGCAGATTCTCGCAGAGCAGCACTACCGTAATTTCTGCCGATTGCTGGCGGATACAGATGTTAAGGTATCCCTGCGCACGGCTGACCGGAGGTATGATACCGGCCTGGTGCTGGATGCCGGGCAGCAGGACACGACACCCCGCATCATTGTGGGTACACATGCCTTGCTTTATAAGAAGAACAGGCCGCAGAACCTGGGGCTGGCGGTAATCGATGAACAGCACAAGTTCGGCGTGGAACAGCGCGAATCCTTTATTGCCAGCGGGCAGAATCCGGATGTACTGGTCATGACGGCTACCCCCATCCCGCGCACCTTGACGCTCACTCTCTATGGAGAACTGGACGTTTCCATCATTGATGAATTGCCGGCAAACCGTGGAGAGATTGTAACCGTCCTGCGCAATCCTGCGAACATGAAACGCATCATCTCCTTTATGGATAAAGAGATGGATGCAGGACGGCAGATCTATATCGTTTCACCGCTGGTTGAAGAGAGTGAAACACGCAAGCAAAGCAGTGCCACGGCTGAGCTGGCACGATGGACGGAAATCTTTCCGCAGCGCCGCATCGGTCTGCTGCATGGCCGCATGAGCGCCGAGGAAAAAGACCAGGCCATGAGCCTGTTCAGCGCTGGGCAGATGGATATTCTGGTAGCGACCACCGTGGTAGAGGTCGGCGTGGATGTCCCCAACGCCAACATTATGATAATCAATGATGCGGATAACTTCGGGCTCTCCCAGCTTCACCAGCTGCGCGGCCGTATCGGCCGCGGCGAGCACAAGAGTTACTGCATTCTCTTATCATCAGCAAAAGCAGGGGATTCCGGCCGGGAGAAACTGGAAATCCTGTGCCGCACGCTCAATGGTTTTGAAATTGCCGAAGAAGATTTCCGATTGCGCGGGCCGGGGGATATGCTGGGCACGGCGCAGAGCGGCATGGGAGCCGTGGAGTTCCCGGAATGGCTGGCAGATATGCGGTTGATTCACCGGGCTAACCGCGAAGCAGAGGCTATTCTCCAGGCTGACCCGCAGCTGCGCGCTCCCATTCACGCACCGCTGCGTACCCTTGTGGACTTTGATTCTGCTGCGCTCTCCAATTAACGCAGCCAGGCAAGGAATTCCTTGTTGCCCTCCATGCCCGTGATGGGCGAATCCGCCACACCGCACCATTCTCGGTGCAGTTCATTCACCACAAAGTCATGAATCTTATCCACGGCACGCTGGTGCAGGGCGGGGTCCCGCACAATACCGCCCGGGCCGATATCTTCCGGCTGCAGCTCAAACTGAGGCTTGATGAGCACGAGCAGATCGCCGCCCTCTTCCAGGCAATCATAAGCTGCAGGCAGTATCTTGGTAAGGGAGATGAAGGAGACATCGCTCACAATGAGCTGCACCTTTTCGCCCAGGTCTGCCGGGGTCATGTACCGGGCATTGAATTGTTCCTTGACCACCACCCGGGGGTCATTGCGCAGCTTCCACACCAACTGGTTGGTGCCTACATCCACCGCGTGCACACGGGTTGCACCATTCTGCAACAGGCAGTCCGTAAAACCGCCTGTGGAGGAGCCGATGTCAAGGCAGATTTTTCCTTCTGCCTTGACCGGGAAGGTATTGAGCGCTCCTTCAAGCTTAAGGCCTCCGCGGCTGACGTACCGGGGTTTGTTCTTCACCGTGATGGGCAGGGTGTCATCCACCTTCGTACCAGGCTTTGTGACAACCTGTCCCTTGACGCTGACCTCACCCGCAAGGATGAGGCGCTGCGCTTGTTCACGGGAATCGCACAGCCCCTGCTGTGCTACCAGTACATCGAGCCGCTGTTTAGCCATTACCAACGATTATTAGTGTTTCTGCTGCGCAGGCCGCGGTTCTGACCGGGCATGATGGGGAAGGCGCGTTTGGCTCTGGGAGTCTGCTGCGGTGTATTCCAATTGACACCCTGGGGCGTAGTCGTGGCAGGCTGAGGCTGGGCTACGGGGCTGGGTTTCGGGGCAGGAGCAGGTGTTACTGTGGCGGCAGGAATCACTACGGCCGGTGCGGTCACTACGGGCTGAGGCTGGGCTACAACGGGCTTGGGAGCAGGGGCAGGTGCGGGGATAACAGGTTCCGTCTTTTCTTCCTTGGGCTCTACTTTTGCAACTTCCGGCTGTTTCTGTTCGACTACGGCAGCGGCCGAGGCTTCAAGCGCGGGAGCAGGCTCAGTTACAACAGGCTGATTTTGTGAGATAACAGGCTTGGGGGCAGGGGTCGGAACAGGGGCGATAGCTTCCTGCGGGGGTGTATCAACAACGGGGGTCAATGTTACCACAGGCTCGGGTGCAGGCTCGGCAATCTTTTCTTCTTCAAGACTGGGAGCAGGAGCAGGTTCGGTTGTAACAGGCTGATTCTGAGCAACAATTGCCGGCTCGGGTGCGGGAGTTACAACAGGAGCAGGTGTTACCTCGGGAACGGAAATGACCGGCTGGGTTCTGGTGACGATTCGGGCGTGACCGGTCACAACATCGCCGGGTTCTGTGCAGGAGCAGAGGATAAGCCCCATGGAGAGCAAGTAGAGATTACGTTTCATATTATTGTAATGTGTTAATGTTTAATAAGGTTGAGTGAGTATTCATCCAGCAGCTCAGACCATACACACTGGTGACGATGGTCATGAGAATGAAGACGGAGTCGGTACGAAGGCGCCCCTTGTGTTCCGTAGGGGCGGGCAATAAGGCGCGGATGCTCACAAAAATAGCACCCACCCACAGAAAGAAGTTGAGATTCTGCCATGCCGGAGTGCTGAATGTTGCGAGATATTCTACTCCTGCGCCGGATAATGTGTTGAATAGCAGCGCAGGAAGCATGGTCAGAATGGCAAATTCGGGGCGGAGTTTCTTATTTGTGTACAAGCGCAGCCATGTAACGGCCCACACAGCAAGCCCCAGCAATGCAGCAACGCCGACACGCCATGAACCGGGCAGCATGGCCGGCAGCGTGTTTAACGCCACGGTAAGGGGGGCAACTGCGTAGATGAAATGAAGCCGCTTCATGCGCTTATCAGCCAATCCAGTTCCATGTGATGGGCACTTCGATATCGGGGTGCAGACTGCGCATGGCTGGGCTGCCAAGCACACAATCCAGCAATGCCTGTTTGTGCGGATTATCTGCAGGCAGGGGAACGCTGATTTCTGTTTCGATGCGCGCGATGCGCCGCGGATTGGCGCTCATGACCTTGCCAACGGTAATCGTAGTACCGGCCAGGTTCAGACCATTATCCTCAGCGTAAATGCCCATGATTGTTTCCATGCATGCCGCCATAGCGCAGCACATCATATCCGTGGGTGAAAAGGATTCGCCTTTGCCACGGTTATCCACCGGTGCGTCGGTTGCTGCAGTTGCGCCGGAGGGCCCGTGCTGCAGAGCGCAGCGCAATCCGCCTTCATAGTTGATTGTGCATTTAACCATATTTGTGTGCATATTACTGCAATGCGCAGGGAGGAGTCAAGATAGAATCCCGCCAACAGCTGGGTAAATGTAAAATTTCTTACTTCGCATAATATGCGTAATGCGGAATTTTCAGCTAGTGTTTGCCAGCAGACAAGAATCCGCTTGAAATGGCCGGAAAAGCTGTTAAAATGTCTCGCGCTTATGAGTATGGTGACAGTTGAGCATCTGCATAAAGTCTTTGGGCGCTTCACGGCGGTCAAGGATGCAACATTTTCGATTGAGAAAGGAGAAATCGTAGGATTTCTCGGGCCGAACGGCGCTGGCAAAACCACGACAATGAAAATGCTGACGGGCTACCTGCCGCCCACGGCCGGTACAGCCAGCATCGCCGGATACGACATCATTGACCAGCCGCTGGAAGCCCGCAGACACCTGGGCTACATGCCGGAGAATGTACCGTTGTACGATGATATGCGGGTGATGCAGTACCTGGAGTACCGGGCCATGCTCAAAGGTATCTGTGGCAAGGCTGTGCGCCAGCAAGTCGGCTGGGTCATCGACCGCTGCGGTCTGGAGCCTAAGCGAAAGAACCTCATCAGCACGCTCTCAAAGGGCTATCGTCAGCGTGTCGGACTGGCAGATGCCTTGCTGGGCGACCCGGACCTGCTGATACTGGACGAACCGACAAATGGGCTGGACCCGAACCAGATTCGCCAGATACGCGAACTGGTACGCTCTCTGGCTGAGGAACATACAGTGATTCTTTCCACCCACATTCTCAGCGAAGTGGAAATGATATGCAACAAGGTGATTATCATTGACCAGGGCCAGATTAAAGCCAATGACACCCCGGGAAACCTGACGCGCAATCTGCGTGCCGCTGGCCGCGTATCCATTGAATTCAAGGGAGATCTGGATACCGTTGTGCGTGAACTGGAGGCATTTGAACCCGTGAAGAAAGTGATAGTGGAAGCCCCCCTGCCCGGCGGCTGGCATCATGTCATCGTGCGCGCAGAACCCGGCACCGATACCCGCGAGAAAGCCGCAGCCATCATTGCCTCACACCAATTCCCGATGCGTCACATCTATCGCCACATCCCCAGTCTGGAAGATGTGTTTGTTGAAATGACTCGAAAAGACTAACCCTTTAATTTACAATGGCCGACGAAACAAAAAACACCATCACCCGCACACGCAGCTGGCTGTACACCTTGCGAACCATCTTTGCAAGAGAGTTCAAAAGCTTCCTGTGCACACCCTTCGGCTGGGTTATTCTTGCCTGCGCCATTGCCATGCAAGGATTCTGGCTGCAGGCAGCCCTGCAGACCATGAGCAAAGCCACTGGTGAAAGCGTGATGTTCTACATGCTTGATAATGTGAACTTCTGGTTCTTCTTTATCTTCATTTTCCCGCTTATCACCATGCGCTCGCTTGCAGAGGAAGAAAGCCATGGCACGCTGGAAGGACTGCTCACTGCCCCGGTAACAACTACACAGATTGTTCTTGGTAAATACCTTGCAGCGCTTCTGTTTTATGTTATCCTCTGGTTACCCATGCTGTTATATCCGGCAATGAGCGACCTCGCCAACCTCTACACCAATATCCGGTACGGTGTCATGCCGGAAGGCCGCATCAACTACACACCGGCAGATTGGTTCGGGTCCATCAGCATTCTCTTTATTTCCGGCACTTTCTTTATTTCGCTGGGTATTTTCTGTTCATCGCTGACCCGCAGCCAGATTATCGCTGGTATTGTCTGCACGTGTGCGATTATCATCTACTACTTCATGGGGCGCGTTCCTGAACTCTGGGGCGAATTCCCCGCGGCACCGGCTTTCCACTACATGTCCATTTCCGAGCAGATAAGAGCATTCAGCCGTGGCCTGATTGATACGCGCCCGGTGGTATTATATCTGACATTGTCCATGCTGATGCTGGGGCTTACCAAACGCATTGTGGATTACCGCCGCTGGCACCGCTGATTAGAACCAAACACCCACACGAATCTCATTTCCTCCATATGAGCAAGAAAACTTACACCGGGCATCCGGATGCTCGCAAAACAAAGTACAACCCGCTGGCATGGATTAACCTCTTCCTGCTTGCTGTCATTGTCATTGCCTGCAATTATATTGGTTGCAACGAATATGCACGCCGCGACCTTTCACAGGACCAGCGCTATACTATCTCGGAACGCACCGTCAACGTGCTGACCAGCGACCGGATTCAGAAACGCGACACGCCGGTTCGCATCATCTTTGCATTCAAGCGCTCCACTCCGAATTACAACCGTATGTATTCCCTGCTGGAAGAATACGAGCGCGTTGGTAAGGGAAAGATTGAGGTAGAACGCTTTGACCCTGTTCGCCAGCCGAACCGCGCCCGCGAGATTTCCCAGATTTACGGTGTGGAGTTCAAGCAGGACTTGTGCATTGTCGATGCTCGAAAAGACCCGAATGCCCCGATTAAGACGTTCGAGGAGCGCCACAGTGACCGCCAGCATGTACGTATTCGTCCCGGCACCTCATTCATAAAATACGAGACCCTGCCCGATGAAAGCCGCCGTGCTGTTGCTCTCATGATGGATGAAGTGGTCTGCGGCGCTGTTACGGAAGCTGTGGAAGGCGAGATGCGCCACATGTATGTGGTGGAAGGCAAAGGTGGCGTTTCCCGCGATGATCAGACTCTGCTGGAATCCATCGGCACAATGACAAACGCCCTCAACATCCAGCTTTCCTGGCTGGATATCGCCAATACGGATAAATTGCCGGAGAATGCAGAGGGGCTTATCATTGTCTCCCCGCAGAGTGACTTTACCGATAAGGAAATGGAGGCGCTGCGTGAGTTCTGGGAACGCCCCGGCCGTAATGCCTTCTTTGTTGCGCTTGACCCCACCGCAGAAAACAAGCTGCCGCGTTTGTACCGTTTCCTTCGCGAGCAAGGGATTCGTCCCAACAGTGACCGTGTCCTGCTGCGCGACCGTAAGCGTGCCTACTACGATATCAGCGCTGTATTCCCCAAGGGCTTGAATTGCACCAAACCTTTCTGGAATGGTACAACGCTAGTCGAAGGCCAATGCATGTCGCTTACCCTGGAGCACGGGGACGAAAACGCCGCCGCCCTGCGCAAGCTGACTACGTTCCCCCTGCTCATGTCGACTGATGCTTATTACGGCGAAACCCGACGTGACCTGGAGCCGGTCTACACCCCGGCAGAAGACAGATCCGGCCCTCTGTGTCTCGGCGCAGCGGTGACACGTGGCAACCCGCGTGACCCGAACAACCTCGCTACCATGCTGGTGCTGGGTAATGTTGCCATGCTGTCTCAGGAAAACGCCAAAACCGAACAAAGAGACTACTTGCACACCCTGTGGGCCTGGATGAGCAGCCGCCCGGAATATGGCGGCAAGAGCGCCAACCAGGACCTCACCATGAAGATTGACCTGGATAGGCATACGCGCAGTGCGCTGGAGAACATTACACTGCTGATTATGCCGTTCTGCGCATTCCTCATTGCCATCTTCATCTGGAACACGCGCCGCCACTAACAATGAGAATTTTACCCACCATTCTCCTTTCTCTGCTTGCCGCAGGCGCAGTTACCCTGTCTACCTTTCTTGCGATAGACGGTAATCTGGCCCGCATAACAGGCTGGTATCGTTTTGAACCCGGTATGCCTCTGTTTGCGCTGGAAAAAACAGGCGAATTAAATGAGGTGTGCTGGATGCGCATCAAAGACCTGCATGACGAAATCGTATGTGCGAAAGATGAAAACGGTGTATGGTGGATTATCCGCCCATTCAAGGACAAGCTCTCGCCCGCTGCTGTGCAGGCCATTTTCGCGTTCACGGCAAACGCCCGTTTGGTTGATACCCTCCCGCTCAACAATATCACACGCTCCAATATGCGGGAGTTCGGGGTTGAAACAGCGCCGCACACCATTGTGCTCAAAAAGCCGGATGGACCGGATAGCCTGACCACGGTGGCTCGCTACACCCTCGGCAGCACTTCTCCCTGGCTGGCAGATGCAGGAGACGGCGAGTCCCTGCTCCCGACCACGTATTTGCGTACGAGTTTTTACGGTCGGGATAAGCGCATCCATGTGGTCAGCGGTAACATCCTGAATATTTTCAAGGATGGTCTGGAGGCATTGCGCGATTCCTCCCCCTTGCAGTTTGATATCGAGCAGGTTCGTGGCATTACTATCACCAATGAGGGACAGCAGCTGAAGGTGCATCGCATCAGCGCAGAAACCGCCTGGAACATTACTTCTCCGATTATCACTGGCGCAGATGATGATACCGTGCAGAAGCTGTTACTCAATCTTCTGAATCTCAAAGCCGTGCGCGTTGAAGATGCGATTGAGGTGACTCTTCCGGAAAAGCCGATGTGCACCATCTCGCTGGAAGGAACATGGGGAGAAACAAACCGGGTAATTTGCATTTACAGCCCCTTTAACCAGGAGGGCAATGACCAGAAATACTGCTATGCTGTGGTGAATGACCGCCCGGTTGTCTTTACTCTGGAATCAGAGCCTGCGGTGCGACATAAGGGAAGCTATGGACGCTTGGTCAAAGCGATATGCGAACTCCCCGTGCTGCCGCGCAAAGCCATGGCTCAGGTGCGTATGAGCCAGCAGCGGGTTTATGTTTCCGAGCTTCCGCAGACACTGGCAGCGCTGCGCTCAATGAAGTTTGCAGATATTGACGAAAAGGACATTTCCCGTTTCTCGCTGAGGACGACCAAGGGACAAGCCGGCATTCGGGCTCTGCTCGTTCCCGGTGATGAAGAAAGCAAGGTAGAGGACACCTGGATGTTTGCTACTGCCAATACCCGATACAGCAAGGCTGATGCGGCAGGCGTTTCCCGATTCTTGAAAGGTCTCTCCCAGATTCCGGTGGAGGCTATTGTGGCAGACGCGGCTCCGGGCCAGGATATGACCCGGCTGCTGGCTGAATATGGGCTGAATGCGCCCGACTACGTTCTTTCCATCCAGCCACGCCCGTGCATGCTGCGAGCCACGCTTTTCGGCCATGATTTACCAATGGTGAAAGACCGTGCGCCGCGTACCTTCCTCCTGCGCCGATATGCAGATCCGGCCAGCGGCAAACGAGCCTGGTTCGGAACAGAAATGGGCTCCAATTCCATTTCCAGACTCAGCACCAAGTTCACGCGCATGCTGTCGCTCAGAGCCGAGAAGTGAAAGGACCGCCATTTACTCGCGTTCCCGTTGTCTGCCGTGCGCTCACTGACACTTGATTTCCAGAAAGCCCCGCTTGTGCTTAACTACGAATACATGGGCGAAACCTGGAGCGGCACGCTGGCGGGTGAGGATGTAACCCCGCGCATTAACCCCTACCGCGCTACTTATTATCTGCGCCGCCTGCAGAATCTGAAGGTTTCCCAATGGCTTGATCCGGAAGATGAGGACGCGCTGCGGGCACTGAACAACCTGGCTTTCCGAGTAAAGCTGGACTTGGAAATTACGGATTACTCTGATGCGGAAAGTACCGTCATTGAGCAGGCGAACGATGCCGGCATCATCAATGACACCCCGGAAGGCATGTTGCAGGAACACGGCGATGATGCCGATATTCTGCGTAGTCTGGCTACCATGGAGCGCAAGACGCACAGCGAAACCCGCACTCTCGAAATTGCACCAGGCTCTTATGATTCAGATCGTCCGTTCTTCTACGGACGCCTGGTGGAAACAGGTCAACTTTTCATTATACCCTTTGAGGATGCCCAGTCTCTGGCTGGTGATTTCCTGGATATGTAAAACACACTGGATACAAATATGTGGCAATGGCATAAAACAGCTCCTGCAGAACAGGAGGCATTGTGGCAGCAGCGGCTCGAAAATGTTGCAGGAGCTGTCATCTCTGCCGGTTTTCAGGCAAGTAGGCTTTCGGTTGATGTATACACGGAGAATGCGGAAGAAGCCCTGGTGCTCCAGGCATGCTACGGCGGCACGGTAGAGGAACTGACCACGGTTGACTGGGTGGCTGCAACCGCGCCGGAAAATACGCCCCCTCTCATCATACGCGATAAGATTGTCATTTCCGCCTCGGCAGATGAGGCTGTGCTGGCTGAGCTTCATGCCAAGTACCCGCGCCGCATCATCCTTACGTTCCCAGCAGAACGGGCATTCGGCACGGGGAATCACGCTACTACCTCCACCTGCCTGCGAATGATGTGTGACCATGTGCGCCATTTGCAACCCGGCAGCTGGACGCTGGCAGATATAGGCTGCGGCACAGGGGTTCTGGCTCTGGCCGGGCTTCGTCTGGGGGCAGCGCATGCCATCAGCTTTGATTTCGACCCGGTAGCAGTAGAAGTAGCCGAGCGGAACATCAAACGCAACGGTGGCGCAGATAATCTGGAGCTGTTCCAGGCTGATGTGTTTGAGTGGGCTCCCGCTCCCGGACAACAGGCGGACGTGGTGCTGGCAAACTTGTTCTCCACCGTGTTGCAGAAGGCATTCCCCCGCCTGATTGCTGCCATGAAGGATAAAGGCATTCTCATTATTTCCGGCATCCTGAACACCCAGGCGGCAGAGACTCTGGCCGCAGCAGAAGCTGCCGGTCTGAAAGTGCAGAAATCCATTTCCCGCGGCAAGTGGACCACCGCACAACTCACAAAAGCATGATTCTGCTGGCCATAGAAACCTCTGTAGCAGCTGCATCTCTGTGCCTGGCCGATGCGGTCGACATCTTGTTTTCCACCACCTGGCAGGCAGAGCGGAACCATGATGCGCACCTTTTTCCGGCATTACAGAAAGCCATGGATTCCCTGCCGGTTGGTTCCCACCTCGATTATGTACTCGTAGGTTCGGGGCCCGGCAGCTATGGTGGGGTGCGTGTTGCGCTGGCCGCGGGAGTCGGCATAGCTGCTGTTACAGGAGCGAAGCTTGTGGCGGTGGAATCCTGGGCACAGCTGGCAGAGGGCGATGCCTGCGTGGTGGCAGATGCACGCCGCGGCGGGTGGACGGTACGCCACCCTGATGGCTCGATTGAGGTGCTTACCCCTGAGCAACTCGCGGAGCTGAACGCTCCGTTATACAGCGTGGAAGCGCCAGGGGTGGTTGCATCTGCGCAGAAAGAAGGCTTGACCCCCCATGCTGAAGGGCTGGTTCGCACATGGTTGAAGATGTCGCCAGAGCAACAGGCAGCCGCAGCTGCAAAACCGGCGGAACCCATTTATGTGCGCCCGCCACATATCACTAAAGCAACGCGCAAACCGTGGGAGATATGAGCGAAGAACTACACGAATCCGGTATTGTTCACACCTGCCAGCGCTGCGGTGCCTGCTGCCGGTGGGAGGGCAATGTTTGCCTGACAGATGAGGACATTTCTGCCATTGCAGCCTTTCTGGGCATGGATGAGGTGACTTTCATCAACGAGCTCTGCCACTTGCAGCGCAATCGCCGCGGGCTCTCTCTCATTGATGCCCCGGATGGCGCCTGCATCATGCTGCAACCGGACAACACCTGCCGCATCCAACCCGTAAAACCCCAGCAGTGCAAGGATTTTCCCCATAAATGGAACTTCCCCGGCTGGGAGCAACGCTGCCCTGGCTTCGGCAAGAAAGGGGGCTGCGAATCATGACGATTTCGCGCATCCGAAAACACTTCAGTTATCTTATCCGCTCCGGTCGGCGACGCATTCTGCGCAGCCGGAGTGCAGTCGCCTCATGGCTGAACAAGGCGCCACACCGCCTTACCGCCAAGGATGAGAACCGCCGTGCTCACGCAGGCACGATTGCAGACTTGTTCGCATCCATCATGTGCCAGGTGGTGGATATCGGTGTAGATAAGCTCGATACCGCCATGGAGCTGCTTCGCCATGATTTCCCCAATGTGGAGCATATCTGGCTGGCGGAGCGATTCCAGACCGCCTATGAAGCCGCCTACCCCCTGCCCGCCACCCTGGCGTTGGCGGCAGCCGGCCGCACAGAGGAAGAACGCATTTCTCTCGCTCTGGAGGTATACGCCCTGTTGTTACGCATCGGCGGTGATTTGACATCTCCTACTCTTTTTGAAGAAGTTACGCTAGGGCTCAATCTACCGGGTGCCGCCTCTATGCTCGATGAATTGATGCGCACACCGGGAGCTACCGCCCCCCGCCCCATGGAGAGCATCACATTCTCGGCCGTGCCTGGTGAAAACACGGTATTGCTTCCGGAAGAAGATGCCGAAGCCGCTTTCCGCGCCATTCGCTGTGTTAATTTCCTGCTGATTGTCAACGATTCTGACACGCCTATCTCCGTGCGCGGCCAGACTCTGGGCAAGGGAGGAGTGCTGCCGCTGAGTCAACGCCAGACTGTTGAGCTTTCCTCGTGCTATTTCAGCTACAAAACGATTGTAACACTGCTGCAGTCCCGCTACACGGGGGTAAAATTAGTCAATTATCTCACGCTGGAAGGCGACAGACTTTCCATGTCCCGTCAGAAGCCGCGTAATGCCGTGGCAAAAGTGAGTCTGGGCCTGCAGGTGGAAATTGAGGCCCTGCGAGCCGATATGGATTTCCTCCTTAACGAAGTTCCGTTGGCGGTGGGACAGCCTGTTTCGGCATCATACTTTACTCCTTTCCATGTGCAAGGACAAGGCCCCTTCACTTTCGTAGACCTGGCAGATACTGATACGGTTGGCAACAGCTTCCAGCTGGACCCCGCCGACCGCACGGTGCTGGTCACGAACCTTCCCTATCTGACCCGACCGGATGTGCTGAAACTCACGCCCGGGATGGCACCCGGCGTGGTGCTGGAAGTAAGCTATTCCCGCGCCACTAACACTGGCACGGTGCGTGTTCTGGAGGCTAATTCTCATTCCGTAACGGTGGATGATGTTCCTGTTAAAGGAGATACTCCGCTGAAAGATGGCGATTTGATTGCGCTTAGCGCTGTGCAGTTCCTGCGTTGCAGATTCTCCGCCGGCGTACTGGAGGAAGAAACTAATCTGATTAACACCCTCACCGTTCGAGGCCTTACACGGGACTTCGTGCGCGCAGGCCGCGTGGTGGACAATATCGACTTCACCTTGCGGCGCGGCGAGATGGCCTGTATCCTCGGACCCAGCGGCTCTGGCAAAAGTACACTGTTATCCATGCTGGCGGGGCATCTGGAGCCTTCTTTCGGCAGTATTTTCTATAATCGGGAGAGACTGACAACCTCTTCCTCTAACCTGCGCCGCCATATCGCCTTCATTCCGCGAGAGGATATACTGGATGAAGCGATGACCGTTGGTGAGCATGTGTACCAGGCATCTGTGGCCCGGCGACCGCGCCTGGGACACATTGACCGCATGCGACGTGTTTCAACGGTGCTCAACTTTGTAGGCATTGGACACCTGGCAGATCGCAACGTGGGACGCGCTGGTGAACGCACCATCTCCGATGGTGAACGTACCCGCCTGAATCTGGGACTGGACCTCACCGGCACATCCGAAGTCTTCCTGATTGACGAACCTATCAGCGGGCTTTCCTCCGGCGATGCGGAGCGCGTTATTGAAACGCTGGAGAATATGTCGCACGGGCGCATTCTGATTTGCACCCTGCACCGCCCTGCTCAGGTGCTTCTCAACCGTTTCAAGAAGGTGATGGTGCTGGATACGCACGGTCAGATGGCTTTCTGGGGCAGCCCACAGGAGATGGTCAGTTATTTCCGCAACGCGGCTCAGGAAATGCGCCTGCGCATTCCCCGCGAAGCTATTGCGGCAGGCGGTGCCGACTACGTGTTTGAAGTGTTGGATGCGCCATTCCGCCGCATGGGGAACAGGCAGCACGATAATCCCAACATCTGGCAGGAACGCTTCGAAAAATATTCCTACGCCTCTAAAACTCAGGATTTCGCTGACACGCTGGAGGCGCCGTTGCGCCGCATTCCCAGCGCCAGGCCGCGCACGCCGCAGGAGCTCATCCGATTATTCAAGCTCTGGGTCACACGCACCCTTCTGGCACGCGTGCGCAGCCGCATGGGCTTGTATGCCATGCTGCTGGAAGGCCCCGTGCTGGCCGCCCTCATAGCCGGGACGCTGCGCGCGGCCAGCGATACGCCATACACGTTCTACAAATCTCTGCACGTCACGGAATATTTATTCCTCTCACTGGTGCTGGCCATGTTCTTCGGGCTTACGGATTCGGCATGTGAAATCCTGCGGGACCGCCCGCTACTGCGCCGCGAGAGCAACTATAAACTTTTCACCGGGGGGTATCTGGCAGCCAAAGTTCTGGTGCTGACCAGTATTGCCGGCTTGCAATGTGCCCTTTACCTCCTGGTGGGCAATGCCATACTGGGCATTCACTACATGTTCTGGGAGCATTTCAGTGTCATGCTGCTTACGGCCTTTGTGGGTATAGCGCTCTCGCTCATGGTATCCGCCTTTGTTCGTTCTGAACGTTCGGCTCTCAACATCGTGCCGCTACTGCTTGTACCCCAGATTCTACTGGCCGGAGCACTTGTGCGTTTTGAGGAGATGAACGAGTTCAGCCCCCGCGTACCGGAGGGCGTTATCCCGGCCGCCATCGACAAACGCCTTTCCAACCTGCGCCACCGCGTGGCCTACCAGGATGAAATTACGCACGATATCAGCAGCAAGCCTGTGCCCCTGATTGCTGAGTTCTGTCCCCTGCGATATGCTTTTGAGATGCTGTTCGTGGTGCAGACCACGGACAATCTCTGGGAGCACCAGATCAGCCGGGTGAACAAATTGAGAGAGAAGTATAAAGAAAACAATTCTCTTGAGGAATTGCGTTTCATTCAACGGGCCGCGCTCGTATTCAACGGCATGGCAAAAAATGTGTACGAGGCAAAAGAAATATTACGCCGAGTCAGCAAAGCGGCAGAGAACCACGATGAAGACTTCCTGGAGAGGGTCATCATTGAGCAGGAAGAGCGAGAACCTTCTGCTCTTGACATGCCGGCAGAGTTCTACTTCTCCAACCGCAAGCTGACAGCCATGACTGAAGGCGTGAAAACAGCACGAAAGGATGCCCGAGCGAACGAATATCGCGGGTTCTTCCTCTCGCCGAGACAAGCAAGACCATTCGCCACGCTCGACCATGAGACGGATGAGAACTCCATTTCCACCGTTGCCCGCAATGCCATCTACCTTTTCATCATGGGATTAGTACCGGTCCTGCTGGCAGGATGGGGATTAAACCGCATTTCCCGGGGTAAATAACTGACATACTGCCCCGTTGCAACATATTTTGCTTTTATCACGGCGCACGCGGGTATATAATGCCCGCGTGCGTAGATGTAACCACTGCGCGCAGAGAAGAGAAAATGAAAATCGTTCTTGCATACTCTGGTGGTCTTGACACATCCGTGCTCCTGGTGTGGCTCAAGGAGAAGTACAATGCTGAAATCATTGCCTACTGCGCAGACGTAGGTCAGGCCGAAGAGCTCGACGGCGTTATCGAAAAAGCCCTCGCCACGGGTGCTTCCAAGTGCATTATCGGCGACCTTAAGGCCGACTTTGCCGCCAACTATATTTTCCCCATGTTCCAGGCTAACGCCGTATATGAAGGCCGTTACCTGCTGGGCACCTCCATTGCCCGCCCCTGCATTTCCAAGGCCATGGTTGATGTCGCCATTGCTGAAGGCGCAGATGCCATTGCCCACGGCGCCACCGGCAAGGGCAATGACCAGGTGCGCTTCGAGCTTTCCATCAACGCCCTGGCTCCCCAGCTCAAGGTGATTGCCCCCTGGCGCATGAAGGAGTGGCGTGACCAGTT